>NZ_JACONW010000031.1 GCF_014357575.1 Pseudomonas folii
TTGTTCTGATTGATGAATTGCTATCGCGAGCAAGCTCACTCCTACAGGGTTTTGTATTAGCCGTTCCGCCGGCGCGGCTCCCGAGATAGCCGTATCAAAACACCGAACAATGAATTCGCTGGCAGCGCTGTTATCCTGCTGACCCTTTTACCTCATCACCAAGTGAATCGCTGAAATGCCTCAATGGAAATCCCTGATCGTCCGCATCGTTGAACTGATGAAACGTTATCCGGGGCTTATTGCGGCGGGTGGTTTCATTTCGGGTATCGCCAGCTTCATTCTGGTGGACCGTCAGGAAGGCCTGGCTACCTGGATTGCCGTGGTAATGCTGCTCAGCTGGCTGTGGCTGATGGTCGAAGGCAGCGCCATGGTGTTGTTCACCAAAGTGTTCAAACGCAAGATTCCTGAAGGAATACTGCGTTACGGCACGCAGATGATTCACCAGGAAAGTCTGTTCTTCGTTCTGCCGTTCTTCTTCATCACCACCACATGGAACAGCGCCCAGGCGATTTTTACCGGGATGCTCGGCGCAGCCGGGCTGATTTCCATCATTGACCCGCTGTACTACAAATGGCTAGCTCCGCGGCGCTGGCTGTTCATGGCCTTGCACACGCTGACGCTGTTTGCCGCCTTGCTGACTGCGCTGCCGATCATCCTGCACCTGACCACCGCAGAGAGTTACAAGCTGTCGCTGGGCATCGCGATGCTGCTTTCATTCCCCAGCCTGATATCGAGCTTCCCGGTCACCAGTTGGCGGCGCGGAGTAGGGGTTGTGGTCACGATTCTGGTGATCGGCGGCGCAGGCTGGTTGCTGCGTTCGTGGGTGCCGCCCGCGACGCTGTGGCTGACCGAAGTGGCGGTCAGTACTGACTTTGATAACAAGAATCGCACGCCAACCGACAGTGTTACTGAGGTCAGCGCTAACCAGGTGCGCAACAGTGGCCTGTATGCCTACACCTCGATCAATGCGCCGCGTGGTCTGGATGAGCGGATTTACCACGTGTGGCGGCACAACGGCAAAGAAGTCGACAGGATTGCGCTGGACATCCATGGTGGCCGCAAAGAAGGCTACCGAGCGTGGACCCACAAACGCAATTTCCCACAGGATGCGGTGGGCAAATGGCAGGTGAGGGTGCTGACCGAAGACGGGCAGATGATCGGCGTGCTGCGTTTCGAAGTGACCGCGACTGATCAGGCGCCTGTCACTCGACCTTCTGGCCGGATAATCCGTCTCAAGCCGGGTGGCGATGACCGCAACAGTGCGGCTGATGAGCCTGCGCCGCAGCGTTTAGAGCCCGAGGCAAAAGAGCCTGAAAAGGCTCAGCCTGAGGCGGCCGAGCCTGACGTCAAACCTGAAAATACCGAGCCCGCTGCTCAGTAACCTTGACGCTTACTGCGCAGTTGCGCCGAAGAACCAGTAAGTGACCATGATTGCCGCGATCACACCGGCAAGCTCGGCCAGCAGCGCGCAGCCTACGGCGTGGCGTGCGCGCTGGATGCCAACGGCACCGAAGTACACCGCCAGCACGTAGAACGTGGTTTCGGTACTGCCCTGAATCGTCGCGGCAGCCAGCGCTGCAAAGCTGTCCACGCCTTGAGTCTGCATGGTTTCGATCAGCAGCGCCCGGGCGGCACTGCCCGAGAACGGCTTGACCATTGCCGTCGGCAACGCATCGACAAATCGTGTGTCCACCCCCAGCCACTGAACCAGATGACGAATACCTTCCAGGCCCATATCCAGCGCGCCCGAAGCACGCAGCACGCCGACCGCACAGAGCATCGCTACCAGATAGGGCAACAGGCCTTTGGCGACGTCAAAACCTTCCTTCGCCCCTTCAACAAACGCCTCATAGACCTGCACCTTGCGTAACGCACCGATCACCAGAAACAGGATGATCAGCCCGAACAGCGTCAGGTTGCCGAGGATAGAAGAGAGGCCCGCCAACGCCGCTGCCGACATGGTCGCCAACAACGCCATGAAACCGCCGAGTATCAACGCACCGGGGATCAGGTAGGCCAATACGACCGGGTCCCACAGCCGCAGTCGCTGCATGAATGCCACGGACAGCAGACCCACAACCGTCGAGGCACTGGTTGCCAGCAGGATCGGCAGAAACACCAGCGTCGGGTCTACCGCGCCTTGCTGTGCGCGGTACATGAAAATCGAGACAGGCAGCAGCGTCAGCGAAGACGCGTTGAGTACCAGAAACAGAATCTGCGCGTTACTGGCCGCGGTCTGGCTGGGGTTGAGCTCTTGCAGCGAGCGCATGGCCTTGAGGCCGATCGGCGTTGCCGCGTTATCCAGGCCCAACGCGTTGGCGGCAAAGTTGAGGGTGATCAGACCAAGAGCAGGGTGGCCTGCAGGGACTTCCGGCATCAGGCGCAGAAACAACGGCCCCAGAATTTTCGCCAGCCAGTCGACGATCCCGGCTTTCTCCGCAATTCGCAGAAAACCCAGCCACAGCGTCAGCGTGCCGAACAACAACACCATGACTTCAACCGACAGCTTGGCCATGGCAAAGATGCTTTCGACCATGGCCGCAAAAATGCCGGCGTTACCGCCAATCAGCCACTGGCCGAATGCGGAAATTGCTGCAATCAGAAAAAAACCGAGCCATAGAGCGTTAAGCATTCACAAGTCCCCCGCAAGATGCCGCGATGATAGCGGTGCGGGGGCAAACAACAAACCCTGAAGAGATTTTCATTCGCCATGGAGACTGCGATGGCGTGGGACCGGCTTTAGCCGGGAAGGCGGCATTTCTAACGATACAGATGTATTGAATATCCCGGCCTCTTCCCGGCTAAAGCCAGTCCCACGACACATAAAATCTCTTACAGGAACTGAGGAGTCAGCGCAAAATCTTCGGCGCTTCATCCCTTGGCAGGTTGTTTTGCTGCTGCGGCTGCCCGATGTATTCCACTTCACCACGCAATTGCTCACGCAGTTGACGAGTGACATCCACACCCAATGACTGAGACACGTCGCGCACAACGCGAGGGCGATTCAGAGAGACTTTGACGTCGCGGCTGTTGACCAGCTTGGTGTCCTGCCCTTCGCCCATGGCCGTGAACGCCGAGGTGATCTCGAAGGTACGGGTATTGATCAAGCTGAAGTCAGCCACCAGCGTCAGACCGAGAATCGCCGAATAACTGTTGGTGTTCGCCAGTTCGCCGATGTCCTGCTGGAAATCGATATCCGATACGGTTCCGAACAACACGTAATCCGCGCCCTTGAAGCTGCCGCTCTTGATGCGCTTGATGACGTCATAAACGTCTTCTTTGGATTGAGCCGTGTACGGCGTGCCTTGCACCAGCTGGAACATACCGGACTTGATGATTTCGCCCTTGATATCACCACTGAATTTGCGCAGCTCGCCCTGCTCGATGTAGCTGTAACGCGCTTCATATTCGTCGTAGCTGGACGAGCCACTGGCGCTGTAGCGGTTGGCTTGCAGGTTGCTCTTGGCTGAGACGGTGTGGATATAAGCTTCCACGCGTTCCTGAAAAGCCAGGTCAGCCACGGCGATTTTCGGTGCAGCCTGAACGCCAAAGGCGCACATCAGGCCGAAGATGCCAATCCATGCACGCATTGCTTAACGCTCCGTGGTTTTGCGGATTTCTTTTTCGTCCATCCATTCGGCCAGACCGCTTTCGACGTCGATCAATTGCAGGCTGAATTTATAGAAGACGTCTTTGTAATCAGCGCTGCGCTTGACGATGGAGCTGATCGAGCCTTCCAGTCGGTACTTGGCAGCGATCATATTGCCGGTTTTGCTGACAGTCGACTTCTTGTACAGACCGCTCTGGTTTTGCAGTTTGAGCTGATCAACCTGGCTCTGCATTTCAGTGTTGTCGCTGGCGAAGCGGGCGGTGCCGGACTTCATCAACTGAGTCTTGATGGACGTGGTGATTTCACGCGTGTCGATGTACTCGCTGGTCTTGTTCTTCACGTCGTAAACCTGAACCACCGGACGACCCTGCAGGATCCCGGATTGAGCCAGGGAGCGAGTCATGGACTCGGCGATCATTTGCAGATCGGTGGAGCCGAATTCGTTGGTGATGGTTTCAACAGCTTTGGTATCGCCGTAGCTGATGTTCTTGCTGCCCAGCGATGGCGAGTTGTTGGCGCAACCGGTAGCCAGCAGGGCGACAGCGGCGATGGAGCAAAGGCGGATAAACATGCGGTAGTTCTCTTCAACTGAACAAATGAGGGGGGGGCTCAAGGCGTTTTCACTTCGAGGCGAAAGTCAGTGGCTTTCGGCGTCGGCGCAATAGCGGGCAGGTAGCTGGTCTGGGTGCCGTATAACGTCGTGCTTTTCCACGCCTCTGCATCGGCTACGGGAAACCCATCGTTACCCAGCCAGGCGAAGCGGTAATACATCTGTTTGTTGTAGCTGCTGGTGTTATTGAGTTGCACGTTGACGGTCATGAACCCGTTTTCGCGAGCCACACGCATGGCGCCAACTTCGATGTTCTTCATGTTACCCAGCGACACCACTTTGCTGGCAGCACTGCCGGGAGCTGGCGGTGGTGGTGTGGCACATCCGGCGAGCAGGGCCAGGGTGATTAGGCCGAGAATCTTGATACGCATGGGGGTCTCCATTCAGGGTTGTTTTGTGGTCGCGATGGCTTGCGGTGCCGTTGATGGGGTTACCTGAGCCATCAGGCCATCGGTGTAAACCTGATTGCCAATTGCACGCAGTGCGACGACTTGATAGCGCTGGTCGACCTTAACCTGCACGTGCGTGCCTCCGGTGGTAGAAGGCAGAATCACGGTGTGCGTGCCTTGTGGCAGACGCAGGCGAGCAACTTGTGTGTTGTCCGGCAGGGTTCGCCAGGTGCGGGTATCTGCACCCTCGGTAATGGCTGAGGCGATACCCACGGCCAGACCGGCTAGCGGGTTCACATCATTGATCTGCTTTTGCGCCACGCCGCGAGTGATTGCACGAACTGTGGTGCGCAGGATGATTCCTGGCATGTCGTCACGCAGAGCGCGGCGAGACATGTCCGTGGTGCTGTTGAGCTTGGTCAGGTTGATCTGCTGGCCGTCGAGGCCAATCTGGGTGAAGGCTGCGGTCGTGGTATCCGGCTTGATCACCGGGAACGACAGTGGAGTAATCACCAGATTGCCGCTGATGGGCAGGGGCAGCGGAATACGTACCGAATCGCGAGCGGGAGCGAAGCCGCTCTGTACGACGATCAATACTTCGCTGTAGCCGTCTTTGCTTTCATTGCCATCAAGTTTGAGCAGCGCTTCATCCAGCAATGGCGTGTTCGGGCGTAGTTCGGCTGCCTTGCGATAACCCGGCGCAGCGAGGCCTTTTTCGCCCATGGCTTCATAGACAAAACCCGACAGGTAATGACTGAACGCACTCTGATAGCTGTTCTTGAGGCCAACAACTTCAGGCGCATCAAGCGAGGCTACCGGGTAGCCCTTCAAGTCCTTGAACTGGGTTTTGACGCCCTTGTTCTCAGCTTCTTCTTCGCTCTTGAGGTATTCCTTATCACGCAGTTCAGCGATCACCGCTTCACGTTCGTGAGTTTTTTTGATTTCGACGCGGGCGCCTTCGAAGTCGTTTTTCGCCAGCAGGTTCAAGGCCATCTGCGTCGTCAGCATGACCTTTTCGTAGTCATAGCCTTCGTAGCGACGCACCTTGTCGTTGACCAGAAAACTGCCGAACTGGGCCAGGTACTTATCGGTATCGAGCTTGACCGACTCTTCCCACTGGTACACCACGTTGTCGGCGGAACGCCATGCGGCCTGGCTACCCGCGAGGTCGCCTTTGGCGCGGAGTAATTCGCCTTTCTCGAAATAATAGAGCAGGTCCTTATCGACGCTGGTGTTGTTCTTTTCCAGTACGCCCAACGCGCCGTCAACGTTACCGCTGGCCAGTTGCAAGTTGGTTTCTTTGAGTTCGGTATCGTAGCTACGGAAGGCAGAGCAGCCCGCCAGTTGCACTGCGGCGAACAGCGCAAGCGCAGTCAAGGCACGAGAAGACATGAGGCGTTCATTCCCTGAAATAGATAGCAGGGACTGAGTCATCTGCTATGCAAATCCGTTTGAGTGGGCAACCATTACCAGCCGCCCGGCGAGCCCCTTTGTGCGAGCTAATGTCACTTGCAGCCGAGGGCGCGGGATTATAAGCCGCATTCCAGTGCTGACAATGGCTTTTTGATGGCTCACAGGTTTTTAGGCCGATTCCTACACTTGAAGAGAGAATTCCCTCACGCATGCGGGTAATCACGATGTGCCTTGAGGCGGATCCAAGAGGGGGTTATACGATCAATGTAGCTGTGCAAATATCTCCTTTTTAGTTGTTGTTCATATCAAGGAGGCCTGCGTCTTGCCCATTTCAACCGTCAGCGACATCGAGATTCGCCGCTTTGAACCCGCTGATCAGCAAGGCGTGATTGACGTCATCCTGCCGATTCAACGTGAAGAGTTTGGCATTGCTATCAGCGCTGAGGATCAGCCGGATCTGCAGGCCATTCCTGACTTCTATCAGGTCGGCAACGGCGATTTCTGGGTTGCTAAACATCAAGGCCAGGTCATCGGCACCATCGGCCTCAAAGACATCGGTGCACAGCAGACCGCCTTGCGAAAAATGTTCGTTGCAGCGCCGTTTCGTGGGCGTGAGTTTGGAGTGGCGGCGCAGGTGCTCAGCACATTGCTTGAAGACGCATGGCAACGAGGCGTGCAGGAAATCTATCTGGGCACCACCGACAAATTCCTCGCCGCGCATCGGTTTTACGAGAAGCACGGGTTTGTTGAAGTGGCGAAGGAAGACCTGCCGGAGAGCTTTCCAGTGATGAAGGTGGACAGCAAGTTTTACGTGTTGCGGCGGGGGTGAGAAGAGTAATTGTTGGAGCGAGGCTTGCCCGCGAAGACGTCATCTCAGTCGATATATGTTGACTGATAGGACGCTTTCGCGGGCAAGCCTCGCTCCAACAGATTTTTCTACTTCTGTTCCACCGCATGCGCCCAACGATAATCAAGGCGTGGTGCGCGGACTTTAACTTTGCGCTTGGTCTTGGTCAGTGTCGGTTCGAACACAGGCTCAGGGTCACGCAGGAAGGCTGTCATGACTGCGCTCAGGGCATACAGGCCAGTGAATGCCCAGACCACGCCAGCAAGGCCGAAGCTGTCCTGGAAGATCGCGACCACAGCAGGGCCGACCCAGGTCGATGCGCCTGCGCCGAGGCTCAGGACTGACAATGCAGCGGCTTTGTTCTGCGGCGCGAGGGCTGGTGCCAGTGCCGACAGCGGTACGAAGCATGCCAGCGTCAGGCCGTAGAAGGCGCCGAAGATCGAAGCGATAAGGAAGTCATTCGGGAAAGCCTGCGGCATGAAGAAGAACAGCGGCGTGCTGATCGTGCTGCCGACGGCACCCAGCCACAGGATCGTATTGCGATAGCCAATCCGGGTACTGATGATGCTGGAAGCAAGGTTGCCGATGATGTTGAACACAAACACGATGGTCAGCAGTCGCAGCCACTCTTCAAGGCTGAAGCCTACGGTGTGCATGAAGAAGCCAGGCATGATCACCAGAAAGCCGAACATTGACGAGGTGTTGATCACGCGCACCAGACCGGCAAGCGACACCTTGGGCATTTCCCACATGATGGTGATGTTCTTGGCCATCGAGACCAGCGGTTTTTCACCTTCCGGCGCCAGACGCTGCATACCATGTGCTTCGCGCATGCCCACCAGACCAATCACGCCACCCACAACCACCAGCGCAAACGACAACCAGAAAGTCGCCATGGCACCGATCAACGGGATGCTCACGCTGGCGACCAGCGAGCCAAGGGTTGGCAGCCCGGCTGCGTAGGCAACCCAGAACCAGCCAACGGCCATGCCCATTTTGCGGGAAGGCGTTGCTGCGGCGATCCAGACCAGGAAACCATAGGCGAACAAGGGGTAGCCGAAGCCACGCAGGCCGTAGGTCAGGAGGATCATCGAGTAGCTGAGTTCCTGCAGGCCGTAGATCAGGAACAGAACTTCGAAGGCGCTCCAGATCAGCAAGCCGAGAATCATCACGCGCTTGGGGCCCCAGATGTTCGACAGCGCGCCGGCCAGCCAGGAGGAGACACCGACGGTGACACCGTAGATGGTAAAGACCATGGCGATTTCGTCGGCAGGCATGCCGCGTTCGCTAAGGAAAGGGGAGAGATAACCCAGTTCGACGCCATCGCCGATCATGAAGATAAGCAGGCCGACGAAGCCCCAGAACATTGGATAGGGGATGCCGGTTTTCTCGCAGAATCTGGCGAGTGCAGTGTTCGGAGTGGATTGATCGCTCAATTTTCCGGTCCTTCTTTTAGGTACAGCACGGCGTTTGGTGACGCCGTATGAATGGCCTCAATGAGGTTGAAAGGCAGGGTTGCCCGACACGCTGTTGGCAAATGCGCGAACACAGAACGTGTGGACTTTCATCTGATGCAGGATCGCCGCTATACGACTTCAATGACCCATGAATCTATGTTTTTTATAGATTTTCGAGCCCGTTTGCTTTTTGTTTATCCCATCTGGGAGCGATGATGGCAACCGCTCTAGACCGGGCCACCTGTGGCGGGATGACGCACCGGTTTGCATGTGGTCCCCAGTTTATAGGGGGAAGGGCGTTACAAAAGATGTCGGAAAAAAGTGGCAAAAAAATATCAATCGAGTGGATTGCTAGCAATATGGATGGGCATAACGGCATTTCTGCCATCACGACACGCGCTTAACTCAGCGGATTGAAGCCATCACCGGCCGAGCAGAAACGCTCCTGAACCGCCTGGCTGGCGTCGCTGCCATCTCTGTCGCGCCGCTTGCCCCATTCGCGACATTTTTCCCGGAAGTAAACTTTGGCGCCTTTGCGGCATTCCCGGTGTTCGATTGAGCCGCGCCGATAGTTGGCGCAGACGCTGGTGCCGTCGATACGGTTGTTATTGATCGCCCACTCGGCAGCGTAGGTGCGTTTACCGTCCCATTGCCAAACGGTGGCCCGCTCGACGTTGAAGGCTGTCACGCGCTTGGTGCGCGCAGGTTGTTGCTGGTCGCTTTTGTACTTCGCCATGTAGGACGCGCTCACCAGACCGCGTGCGTCTGGGTTCTCGGTTGTGCGGGGGAATTGACCGTAGCGGCAAGTAGCTACGGCTTCGTCGATGATGTTGTCTGGTTTTATGCAGTCGGCCAGCGGTTTGGTCGTGATCAAGGCATCCTGCGTGTAAATCGGCGGCACCGGGTTTGAGCTGATAGGCAGCGTGAGCGCGGGGGTGTGGTGCACGGTCACACGGCTAACGGCACTGCTTAAAAGATCGCTGAAATCCACCAGCAGATAGCCTGCGGCAACGACGACCAGCAACGGCACGAAAATGCGCCGCCAGGTTCGTGCAGTGCTGGAAGAGTGGCGTCTATACGCCCGAGGCGCGTCATCAGCCTGAGCGTGCAACTGCTCAAAGGGATTGAGTTTGTCCCGAGGCTGGCTCTCGCTTGAATCCATACACTCTTCCTTGATGTGGGCTGCGCATCCTTTGCGCCAGGTGAGTCGAGGGTAAACCGATTGAAAGTGTTTCGCCAGCGTTACACAGGGTGCGGTGCTCAGGAGCTTTTCGATGTACTGACACTGCGTTGTCTTGCTCTTGTAGGACTGCCGGGCGGCACTCTGCTTTAGCCGGGTGAGCGGTATTTCTGCAGAAGAAAATTTAGCGACTGCCCTGACGTTCTCCCTGCTAAAGCCGGTCCTACGGGATGAGCGCGGTCTCTGTGGGAGCCGGGCTTGCCCGCGATAGGGTTTTGGTGATCTACCTGACAGATAGCGGTGTCTGTATCGCGGGCAAGCCCAGCTCCCACAAAATCTGACGGTGTCGAATCACTAGTGCTTACGGCCTTTGCTCCGGGCTTTTATGCGCTGCTCGCGGATTTTGACCAACTCCTCCCGCATCTCGCGATGCCGCTTACTATTGAGCAGTAATAAACCCAGCAGAGGAAACAACAGACCTGTTGTGTAGGAGAACATGTGCGGCCTGTAGCCAAAGGTAAGCAGCACCGTGAGCAGGCTGATTATCAGCAATGCGACGATGATCCAGACACCCCAGGTCCTCCCCCGAATCATCATGAAATTACCGAAACACAGCACCACCGAGAGCGCGATGGCTGCCATCGCAGAGTAGCTACCCCGCTCGGAATACTCGCGAAAGTAAGTACTGCTCGCCAATGAGATGGCGACACTTATGGAAAATACCGCGAGAAAGAATGCGCCGATGAACGCTGGGAAATAACGAGCGAGAAATGCCTGCAAGCTGTCGGTATGGTTCATTGATGGTATCGACTCACTGACGCTTAAGGCCTTTTTTCCGGGCTTTCACGCGTTGCTCACGAACTTTGACCAGTTCCTCCCGCATCTCGCGATGTCTTTTCGAGTTGAGCATCAGCAGCCCAAGCAAGGGTAGAAGTATGCCGGTGGTGTAGGAGAATATGTGGGGCCTGTAGCCGTAGGTGAGAAGCACCGTGAGCAGGCTGATTATCAGCAATGCGACGATGATCCAGACACCCCAGGTGCGGCCCCGGATCATCATGAAATTACCGAAACACAGGAGCACTGTCACAGCAATCACGGCTACGAGTGTGTAGCGAGCCTCAAGCGGATGTCCTCGAAAATAAGTGCTGCCAACCAGTGAAATCGCACAACTCAAGGAAAACAGCGCGAGGAAAAATGTGCTGATGAACGTTGGGAAAAACCGGGCCAGAAAGTCTCTGAGGCCATCTGTGTAATTCATGGGGCAAGTTCCTCATAAAGCCCAACCGCTATGGATTGCACTGTCCCTGAACCAGCCAGTCCAATGGATGCACCTAACGCATCTCTGATTTGAGTCGTAGTTGCATGCTGTATCTGGGTGGGAGTGAAGCGCTTGGGCAATACACCTGCCGCCTGTTTTAGTCTTAAGAGCTTGCTAGTCAGCTCCGGCTGTCGAAGTGATAACAATTCATCTGTAAGCGCCTTTCGCTGTTGCCGGGACAATCCTTTGGAGGTCTCATACCAGCTTCGGCCAGTCGCCGCTTTACGAGCTTTTAGAAATTTAAAAGTAGTCAGTCCTGATGCTCCAACTCCCAGCAGAGAGACAGCATCCAGAACCGGCATGAGTGTTTGGTACCACTCTTCGTTATCCATTGCGTCATTAGCCGCAGGGTTTTCAGCTTCTTTGAAGGTGCGTACGGCGCCAACAGCGCACTGAACACTGCTTGCAGTCGCAGCAGCAACCCCAATCCCCGCCACCACAATACTAGCCCCCGCTGTAAACGGCACCGCCACTGTTCCGCTGAACACCACGAGCCAGCCCAGTATTGCGCCAGCGCAGGACAGGGTGGCGCCGACCGCTTCCTTGACCACACGTGATTCGCGCGGGTTGTTTTGCACTTCGTGGGCAAACTGGGCGGGGGCGATGTATTTCTTGGCTTCGCGCAGGATGATGCGCTTGGGCTGGATGCTGCAGATTGGCGTGAATTCGCGGAGGGTGACGACGTTGAAGTCGGCGTCGATGTAGACCACGCCAGCACCCACGATGCCGGGGTCGGCATCAATCGCGGCGAACAGCCGGGGCAGGTTGATGCGGCTTTCGATGCGTTGGCGGGCCAGGAATTGAGAAGGGTTGTTGCTCAGTCCGGTGAGAATCTGGGTCATGTTATTTCTTCCTTGTCATGCACGATAACCGCCACCAGCCCCCTCATTCAGAGAGGGCCGATGGCGGTTATCGATTACAGCGACAACCAGTCAATCAAACGTTAGGGCAAGGAACCGGAGCCCAGTCGCCTACGTCAGGGCTTTTGCACATGCCCTCAACCTGGCTTTTACCAGCAGTAGCAACTTTGTCGCTTTCAGCCTGCTTGGCTTTGGCGTCGACCAGGGTTTTCTCGGTCTTCACGGCTTCTTGTGGAACGACCGGCAGTTTGGCTTTCGCTGGCTGCTTGGTCTTTTTCTTGGTGGTCGTTGCGGCAGCTGGAGCAGCGTCGGCTGCAGCCACGGTTGCAACGTCGGTGCGCTGTACGCCGACTTGTTGCAGGTCTTTTTCGTAAGCCTGGGTGTAGTTGCTCAGGTCTTCACTGGCACGACCGTTTACGGCAGCGATCAGGTCGTTGGATTCTTTCAGGCCCGATACGATTTCTGCCAGGCGCTTACGGCCTTCGGTGTCGTTGATGGTTTTGGCTTTGCGGGCCGTCATCAGGTTGGCGAACTGCTGCTGATAGCAGGACTGCGAAGCACGAGCGTAAGCGGTGCTGCGGTCGATGTCAGCGGCGCTCTTGTTGATGTCGCCTGCGTACGAAGCGATACGCTGCTTGTCATCGGTGATCTGCTTCTGACGCTCGGTGTAGTAACCGGCTGCGCCACCGACTAATGCCCCGCCCGCTGCGCCGATGGCGGCGTTGCGGCCACGCTTCTCGGAGTCACCGGTCAATGCGCCGGCCAGTGCGCCACCCACAGCGCCCAATGCGGCACCGGTAGCGACCGATTTGGTCATGTCCGAATCAGTGCTGCGCAGGTGTTGTACCGGCTCGTAGCATGTCGGGTAGTACTCGACCTTGGTGGTCGCGCCTACTTTGGACACTGGCGAGCTGGCGCAACCGGTAAGAATGACCGCGCCAAAACCAGCCGCGGTCATCATCAGAGCGCGACCAGTGGAACGGGTGAGCAGGGGTTTACGGGACAAAAGCATATTTGCGTTCTCTTCTTTAGTTTGGACTAGCCCGACGCGGCTTACAGCCGCCCGAGTCCCCTCTGTATTTGCAAGACTACGACGGGTCATTGCTGACCTGCCGATGCAAGCAATTCCTTCAATATCGCCGCCGGATCGGCCCGCTTTTGCTGGCGGTAGTTACCGACATGACGCACGAATAGTGTTGCCCGTGTCACCAGACTCTTGCCGATGATCGGTTTGCGATTGAGTTCTTCCTTGATGCGCTGGAATTGCGCCTGGATCACCGCATCGGTGTAGCGGGTGCCAGTGGCCAGGTTGTCGATGTAGATCGCAACGGCGCCATCCAGCGCGCTGCGGCCGTTATCCAGCGCCGTGCCGAATAGCTTGGCGGTCGCCTCATCCTTGGCGTCCAGCGCCTGCTGCTGGCTCTTTTTGAGATTGGTCAGGCGAATGTTGTAGTTGCTGATGGTTTCAGCCACCAGCGCCGCTGACTGGATCAGGTTGCCCGCGGCCTCTTCGCGCTGTCGGGCGATCAGCGAGACGTTGCGCTTGAGCTCTTCGTTGACCAGTCCCAGCTCGGCTTGCAGACGTGTATCGGTGCTGGCAGCGATGATGCTGTCGAGGCGCTTGGTCGGGTCCTGGGCGTCATCAATGGCGTCGGTCAGCGAGGCCAGGCGACCTTCCTTTTCCCACTGGGTAAACAGCTCTTTGTAGCGTGAGCGGGGTGCCGACAGCGCGCCGATGGCAACCCTGAAACCAGTGGTTTCATTGCTCTGTTCGGTACCGTCGGCGGCAAACAGCGGGTACTCGCGTCGCATGCCGGTAAACAGCGTGCCTTCGCCCTCCAGATAGTTGCCGCCCTTGGCCACGAAGCCGCCATAAGTGCCCTGACGACGTCCGGCATGTACCAGCTGGAAAGATTCCTGAACCATTTCCGCCGCGTTGCCGATGACGTCGAACATGCCGATGGGGTTAGGCAATTTGGTGCCAATGGGCGTCAGTCTTGCGGCCTGGCCGGTACCGCCCGCGACCTGGTTGAAGACCGCCCAGTCGGCAAGCGGGCCGTCGCTTTCGCTGCCTTCAACCCTGCGAGGAAACAGCCGGGCTTCAAGCTCTTGGCGATTGACCGCCTGACCGCCCCGCGCCGCGAACTCCCACTCCACTTCAGTGGGCAGGCGAACGAATCCGATACCACCGTCCTCGGCATCGTTGCCGCGACCGCTGACAGGTAGCAGGTCGCGATGGTTTTTCATCAACCAGGCGCTGTACACCGCCGCAAAGTGTTCGGCTTCGAAGCGTGACAGTTTGACCTTCGGCAAGCGTGCGGCCATGCCCTGGGGCACTTCGCATGCCGGGGCAGGTTCACCGCTGGCCAGCGACTGAGCCTGAGCCATCACTTGCGCGTATTGACGCGCCGTGACTTCGTATTTGCCGATGAAGTACATCATCGGCTTGAGCGGCGTGCCCTTGTCAGTTTTGGGCAGTACGGGGCCAATGGTTTTGCCCCAGTCACTGGACAAGTCCTTGAGGGTGAACTGACCGTTGATGAAGTCGCGTCGGTAGCCGGAAATAAACGATTGTTTGTAGCCGGGTTCGCCTTCGCTGAATGGGTAGCCGAGGCTGATTTCGCGATCATCCAGGCTGCCTTGGGCGAGGATGTAGACGTAGCGGAAGACCATTTCGCCGTCGCAAGGCAACGGCAGGCTGACGTCATCCGGCAGTGGCTTGGGGTTGTCCAGTTTGTAGGTGTCGTCGGCCAGTACCTGACCGGCCATACATAGCGAGACAACAGCCAGTGCCAGCGCGGCTCTGCGCAACTCAAACATCTCGAATTCCTTCTGAAGCTTCAATTCGGGCCACGCGCCAGCCGCCCATCGCCGCAGCGCTGAGGCTGGCACCGAGCACGGCGAGCAGGGCGACGAAGTAGTGAACAGGTAGCAGGTGGCTGGCGTATTCATTGGTTGCTTGCGCGAACAATCGGTTCAGGCCAGTTTCGGCCAGGCCATACACGCCCGCCGCGAGCAGGGCCGCCAGCCCGCCGCTGTAGAGGGCCTGGAGCACCACGAACAGGAGCAGCGCGCCGGTACTGAAACCGAGCAAACGCAATACCGATAGCTCACGTCGTTTACGCTCAACGGCCGCCAGCGCCCCGGCGAAAATGGCGGCGAATGCGCCAGTGACGGCCAGCCCGGCAATGATCCAGAAGGTGATGGACAGGTTGTTGCTCAGGGACCGAACCTGATCAATAGCCTGGGCCTGAGTGGAAACCAGTTGTCCGCTGTCAGCGAAATACCGGCGCAGGGACTCAACGCCATCGAGGTCGTTTGCGTACAGCCGGAACGCCGGGTAGACCCGCTTTTGCGCAGACGTTGTCGGGTCGCCAGCCCAGCCCAGCACTGTGACTTCACGGCCATCGCGGTAATCTTCGGCAGCTTCCAGCAGGCTCAAAGTCGCGAACATTGCATCGCGCTCGAAGGCCGCCAGCGGCAACACCGCCAGCACTTGCAAACGAGTGCGTTGCACCTGTGCCTGCCCGGCGAGTTGCCGGGTGAAGGAGGCGTCCAGCCAATCGCCCGGTTTGCTGCCAAGTTTTTCCGCAGCGGTGTGGCTGAGGACCACGCTGTTGATCTGCACGGGCACTTTCAAACCTTCCAGCAGCGGATCACCGGCCGCCGTGGGGATCATCTCCACGTTCACCGCGGGACCTGCCGCCTGGCTGTTCAAATCTGCGGTGGCTGCGATTTGTCGAGTGCGCGGGATGGCGAATGCCACGTCAGGCCGTTGTGCCAGGAGCTCGACGAAGCTTCGGGTGAAGCGGCCGCCGCCCATGGGGATCACCTCGCGCACGCCGGGGTCGTGCTCCAGCCGTTGGGTCAGGCTAGTGATCAAACCGAACTTGAGGCCAAACAGCACCAGCAGCGGTGCTATTACGGCCACCAACGCCAGCACGGCGCAGGCCGAAAGGCGTGCATCAGCGCGGTAGTCTTGCCAGGCCAGGCTGGCCACCAGAGAAGGGCGCATCAGCGGGCCTCCTCAAGGGTTGCCGTGACACCGCCGTCCGGGTCGCGTTGGCAAGCAATCCGCAGGCAGCCCAGGCCGTTCGTACGTGCCAGCGTTTCGTCGTGGGTGGCGATCACGCAGCAGGTCTGCTGATCTGCTGCGCCTCTGAGCAGAAGCTGCATGACCCTATTGGCGTTGAACGGGTCCAGTGCTGCGGTGGGTTCATCGGCCAGCAACAACTGCGGCGAGTGAGCCAGCGCCCGCGCACAACTGGCTCGTTGGCGCTGGCCAACGGAAAGCGAAGGTGGCTTCTTGTGCAGTTGATCAGCGATTTCCAGTTGTTCAGCCAGGCGCTGCACGCGACCGTCGTCCTTCAGGCCAAGTAATTGTCGGGGCAGGGCGATGTTGCCGCGCACATCGAGATAACTCAGCAAGCCGCCGGTTTGCAGCACGTAGCCCAGATGACGGCTACGCAATTGCGCCAGATGGTTTTGCTGCGCGTTACGCCACAGGCCGCCGATGTCGAATTCGCCTTGTGACGTCGAGAAGTCAAAACGCTGGGCATGATCCGGTGACAACACCAGTGCCAGCAGATCCAGCAGCGTGCTCTTGCCACTGCCGCTTGGGCCGAGCAACGCCCATTGTTGCCCGGCAGTCAGCTCCAGGCGCGGAATCACCAGGCTGTAACGCTGGCTACCCGAGCCTCGCGTCTTGCGCACATCTCGCAGACTGAGCATCAGGGCAGCGTCGACAGCGGGACGCGATACAACGCGTCGCCCGGCTCGGCGTCACCGAACCGGACCCAGTTGGCCAGATCATTGTGGAAGGTTTCATACAGACGGATTTTCGAATCCAGTTCGTCGATGAAGTCTTCCTGTTCGGCCACGCTCAAGGACAGCCACAGGTCCTGAGTCATGCTCAGCGCCTTGCTGCGGTAAGGCAGGCCGTCGAGGTATTCACCAAGAATGCCGCCTTCGGCCAGTTTTGCGCCTTTGCGCAGGGCCGAAGGATCACGGCTCATGTACGCGCTGGCGCTGGCGATCTCCTGGAAAAAGTCCTTCGGTGAGGTTTTGGTTTTGCGTGCGGCATCAACGATGAGCTTCAGGGATTGCTGCAGGTCGTTGAGTTGCAACTTGGTCAGCATCACGCAAACCTGAAACGCGGGCAGTGTCGGGTTGGTCAGGTCGCGGTCAGCGGCCCAGGCGCTGACCAGTTGGGGGGCCTGGCTGGCAGATTTACGGCCCAGGAAATCCATATGCATTGCATAACCGATGGCTGCTGATTTGTCGGCAACGCTGGGCGCAGCGGCCAGATTCGGTACAGCTTGCGTTTGATTGCTGCGCACCTGATGCACAAGGTCGGCGAACACCGTGCCGATCTCATCGACCTGCGCGCCGAATTTGTTGACGTCACCGCCCGCCACCGGGATGTAGAGATCGCCGATTTTCGGGTTGGCGTCGGCGGTCAGCGTTCGATATTGCTGCTCGGCCTGCGCATGGTTTTTCTTGCCTGCGTCGGTGCGCAGGTGCAGTGCATAGATTTTGATCTGTTTGCTCAGCGCCGCCTGACGGACTTCCGCCTCGTTCATTTGCGTGCTGCTGTAAGGGTCGTTTTTGCGCAGAGAACCGGCATCACTGACCAGCAGGATCAAGCGCCCGCCGTAGCCTGACCAATCCATGTCGTTGACCGCCCGCATGACCCCGGCGAACGAATCTTCGTTGAAGGAATGGCTCGATACCGAGGTTGCCTTGACCTGACTGGCCAGTCGCATGAATCGCTCTGGATCGCGGCCCTGATCAAGGGTGATCAGGGTTTTACTCAAGTATTCCAGCCCAGGGGTCTTAGTGACGTTGTTGCGAAACCCGACCATCCCGAAGCTGACACTGTCCAGCTCGCCGCGCTGAGCGATCTTGCTCTGCAGTTCGTGCACGACGGTGCGAACCTGATCGATGTAGGGCTGCATCGACACCGACGTGTCCACAACCAGCACCACGGCTGTGCGGAAGCTGTCGGTGCTGGCCTGTGGTTTAGCGTTCGCGCTCTCGGCAGATTTGCGTTGCTCGCTGCCGGGATCGATGGACGCCACATTCAACAACTGAACAGGCTGGCCGTTTTCATCAAAGGTTTCCCGGGATTCGAAAATCGGCAACAGGTAGAACTGATCCGGCGGTACTGCGCTGGCGCTTGGCTCCAAGGCTAGAACCTGCTGGCTATCGTCAGGGTCGTTTTGCGCCTTGAGCAAGAGGTTTCTCGCGGCAGTAGTGTTGCCCAGCATGTTTTCCAGCTCGCCGGGCTGGCGCAGGAACATCACGGGTGAACGACCGGAGCGCTCAGTGAATTTAAGCACCAGGCTTTGCTTCCAGTCGCTGACCTGGGCTGCAGGTAACCAGCCTTCGCTGCGTCCATCACTGGCCGCACCGACGCGCAGCCATTGGGCGCCATCGACGGTCTGGCGCTGATAAACGTAAAGCACCGAAAACGACGGTAATGGTTTGTTTGGCTGACCACCCGGTTCGCTCGCATAGCTCGCCCCGGGCTTGCTCAACACACGCTGGAACAGGGTTTTCTTGCCGGGCATCAACAGTGGGCGCTGACCGCCATCGGCGTTGGCCGCAAGGGCCGGATCCACCGCTGTCGATTGACCGACAGGCGTTGTGTTTGCCGCTGGCGAGCGAGTGGTTGTCAGCGTGTTATCTGCTTGGGTCAGTTCCTCTGTGTTTTTCGAGCTCATCCACCAGTAACCCCCGCCCGCGAGGCCCAGGGCAGCAGCAATTGCGACACCGAGCAACGCCAGCATCGGGCCTCGACGCTGTCCGGAAGCCTCTGTCTTTTCTGCTGTCGGTTTTGCCTGTGGGGGCGGCGGAGACGTTGGTGCGCTGCGGGGAATCTCGATGGACTCCGGGGTGATCCCGGCCAGATCAAGACCAGCCTGTGGTGGAATCGGCAGCGGTTGAACAATTGTGCTTTCAGTGGCTGTCGCGGGCAGATTATCCAGCGCGGCGATCAGTTGTTCGGCATTGGCAAAACGCTCCGCCGGGTCCTTGGCCAACAGCCGGCGCAGAACGTCCTGATAGCGGTCGTGATGAATCGGCAGCTCTGGCAACGGCTCGGTCAGGTGAGCCAGCGCGGTGGAGAGTGCGTCGACGCCTGTATACGGCAGCCTGCCGACGAGGATCTCGTAAAGCACCACGCCCAGGGCATACAGGTCGGCGCGCCCGTCAATGTCCTGTCCACGCGCCTGTTCGGGGCTCATGTAGCTGGGGGTGCCCACGGTAAAACCGGCCTGAGTGAACTGCGTGCGGTCGTCCAGGGATTTGGCGATACCGAAGTCCGACAGCACGGCTGTGCCGTCGGCCCGGAACAGGATGTTGGCCGGTTTCACATCGCGATGGACCAGCCCTTGAGCATGGGCGTAACCCAGCGCTGAGGCGATCTGGCGGATGAACAGCAAGCCCTGCTCGGGACTCAGGCCCGCAGCGATGCGTTCCTTGAGCGTGCCGTTGGGCAAGTATTCCATGGCCATGTAGTACAGCTCGTCCACATTGCCGATGTCATGGATGGTGACCGTGTGCGGATGCGACAACCGCGCGAGGGTGCGTCCTTCGCGCAGGAAGCGTTCGCAGAAGCTGGGGTCGGCGGCGAGCGACGCGGCCATGATCTTCAGCGCCACCTTGCGTTGCAGTGAACGCTGGGTCGCCAGATAGACCGTGGCCATGGCGCCTTCGCCAATCTCACCTTCTATGTCAAAACCGGGTATCAGGATATCCATGGATGCTTTCTTCAGTTGGCTTTGACGACGATTGCCGTGATGTTGTCGGGGGCGCCACGCGTCAACCCGAGGTGTATCAGGCTGCGCACCACCTGATACGGGTCGCTGTGGCCAAGTACGTCGCGAATTTCATGGTCTTCAGCGGTCTTGTTAAGGCCGTCGCTGCACAGCAGATAGGTATCGCCGGGGACGATCTGAAGCGGAACCATGGCCAGCTCCAGTCCTTCTTCCACGCCAATGGCGCGGGTCACGATGTTGGCGCGCGGGTGCACTCTGGCCTGTGCTTCGCTGAGCAGCCCGCTGTCTTGCAAGTCCTGAACGTAACTGTGATCGCGGGAGATGCTCTCCAGCACGCCGTCGCGCAAGCGATACAGGCGGCTGTCACCGGCCCACAGGCATACACCTTCGTCCTGTCTTACGGCGAGCAACACCAGCGTGCTGCCCATCATGCTCACGCCACGGGTTTTGGTTTCTTCGCGCACCGTCGCGTTGACCTCGGCCATCCGGGACCGCAACTCGCGGGTGTACAGCGACAGATCCTGCGACACCGGAATACCTCGCAAACTGTCCACTATCAGGCTGCTGACATAGTCCCCGGCGGCGTGACCACCCATGCCGTCGGCCACAGCCCACAGACCGTTTTCGGTCAGCTCCAGCGAGGCATCTTCATTTATCTTGCGCACCATGCCGACGTGGCTGTAGCAGGCAGATTTATAGGTGATGCGAGACATCTAGTTCGTGGCTCCTTGCCCAAGCAGAAAACTGCCGAATTGCGCGGCGGCTGGCAGTCCTGCGCAATGCAGCAGGCCCGGCGCGATCTGTTCCGAGCCTTTGCCCCACCACAGACTCGAGTGGTCACAGGCCTTGTCCACCAGTGCAGCGCTACGCTGCGCAGGCTCCGTCGCTGTCATTCGCTGCAAACCGGCGAAGTTGCCGTGAGGCCGTCGCGGTGTGACAGGCAGTGCGCCCAGCCCTTGCAGGCCGCTGTCGAAGGCTTCGAAGCTGGCGCCCTCGTCCAGCGTCGAGAGCAGCAATGATTCGGTCTGCTCAAACCAGTCTTCGGGTCCGGTAACCACTGCGCCCAGGCTGTGATCGTTGGCCAGAGGTTGAGCGATGGTCAGGGGGAAATAACGCCCGACCCGGTCAATACTCGGCATCAGCACACCCACCACGGCATCAGGCCCGCACACACCGGGGGCGACTGCAAAACGCCAGAGCGGGCTGACCAGATAGGCGTCCAGCCACCGGCTGCCCAGTTGTTGCTGGCTAGCGAGCAACCCGGCAGCGAGCCAGGCGTCCCAAGGCTTGATGAAACTCTGTGGCAGGCCACGGCTGACAAAATCGCCGCGGCTGGCCAGCTTGCCGTAAAACCCTGTCGTCATAACCGCTCCGGCAGGCTGAAGCCGCTGAGGACACGACTCTTGAATGGGTTGAAAGCACTGTTGGCGCGCAGCTCGTAGGAGATGCTCGCGCTGTCGACCCGCAGGCGCAGATTGAAACGGTCCGGCGAGCTGCCCGCGACCAGATCCGATTGCTCCAGCAGGCGGAACCAGGCCCAGGGACCGTCCAGGGTAATGGCCGAGCGACCACTGGCCGATGGCGGCGAAATCGACATGCGGACCACGCCGATGCTCCCTGCATTCGGCCATTGCATCGCCACAGGGCGGCTTGGGCCATGGTCGTAACTGATCTGCTGGCCATCAAGGTCGAGCAGGAATTGGGTGATCGAAGCATCCATGGCCACGGGCTTTAGCTCGAAGCGCACCATCGGCTGGGTTCCACCAGAGCGGAAGAACGCATCGCGGATCGCTGCGGCACGCTGGAAGGTTTGCAGCACGCCCGCATTGATCCCCAGTTTCTGTGCCGCACCGGGCTGCCAGCGCCAGGTGGAAGCCGATGTATCGACGTAAGGTTGCAGGTATCTGCGGAAGTAGTTGTCCATCACTCCGCCAACCCCGAAGAACTGGCCGAAGTCATCCAGCGTGGCATCCCGATTGCTGCCGGGCGACAGGGGATAACGCCCGCTCAGGGACTGGCGATAAACGTTGACCACTTCGCTTACCCAGGCGGCGTTCAACTGGTTACGCACCCCGCCCATCATCGTATTGGTGGTGGAACTGACCACGGATTTGACCAGGCCTTGCACCAGAGGCGGTTGGCGCTCTGCCGTCAGGCTGACGCGCTGAGCTGCGGCAGTGGCCGAGTTTTTCGCCTCGCCAAGCAGCGCATCACCGCTGGCACCGACCATGGCGCTGACCTGTACATACAGCGCATTCATGTCCGCCAACAGACCGTCAATGGCGGCCGGTTCGCCTTCGCCCTTGCTGACCAGACTGTTGAGTTCGGCAAAGTGCGCACTGACCGGGTCTTCGCTGCTGACCGGCGTTGCGGTGTTGCTCGCCGGTTGTTCCTGACCCAGCAACGAGCCGAGCTTTTGCTTGAGCTGATCGACGTTGCCGTCGACTTTCTTGCCTTGAGCGGCGAGCAGTTTTTCTTCCTGTTGCAGGTCTGTTTCTTTGGCGACTGCGACCAGCAGTTTCTTCAGGGGCGACGAAGGTCCGGAGAGGACACGCAGCACGTCCGCGGCTTGTGCCACGCTGGTGATGGGCACGAAGTCGATGTCGGCGAGCAGGGCGTCCCAGTTCCGCAGGTAGTCCTGGAAATACAGGCGCCTTACGTCTGCGGCGAGGCTGGCAACGTTCTGTTGATCAGCCTGATCGCGGCCCAGCACCCATTGCTCTTCTGCCAGCGTGCCCGCTTGCGTCAGGCTGGTCGCCAGAAAGGCTTCCCGATAGCCCTTGGCGGTAAAAAAGCCGCTCAAAGGATCGCCTAACGGCTTGCCACTCTTGCGCGCAAACACCAGTGGCGCATCGCGACCGGCCGCCTCACTGAGGCGAAAGTCAGCGACGCCTTCGGGTAATTTGTGTCGCTTGACCCGGTCATAAACGCGTTGCGCAACAGGCAACTGTTGCAGCTGGCGGCGCAGGTCGTCGATCAGGCGCTGGTCCAGTCGTGCATTGGGCGGATGGCGCTCGAACAGCGCCTGCAGATGTTCACCCAATTGCTGGCGTTGTTCCGGCGGCAGATCGCGGGGCAGGTTTTGGTCCCAGTCCAGGGCGATCCAGGCCTTGATGAAGTCGGGATCGTAATGCTCGTTGTCGGCGAGCATCAGGTAGGCCTTCAAACCCTCGTAAAGGTAATCAGAGCTGCCACCGCTGTGCAGTTGCTCTTCAATGCGCGTCACCAGACGGGGGGCAAATACCGCGATGAGAAGTTTGCGATAGACGCTGCCGGACTCTGCCTCAAGCATGTCGCCTTGATAAAGCCCCAGCCCCTCGGACCAGTCTGGTGCATCGCCCGCCAGATGCTTGACCCCATTGAGCAGTGGCAGCACCGCCAGCACATCGCGTTGTGCCGGGCTCAGGTTTTGTACGCTTTGGCCCAAGGGCGCGACCTTCTGATCGACCTGGGCGATGTACGCCTGGTTGGCGCGATAACTGACCCACCACAACACACTGACCGCCAGCACCACCGCGATGGTCGCTGCCAGAACCCCGCGGGCGATCCATTTGCGGCGCCGTTCGACTTTGGGGTTGACGCCCACCAGCCCCCGCTCGGCGAACGCCACTGCGGTGAACAGCTTGTGGATGAAATAACTGCGCCCGGTGCCGCTCTGGCGCGCCAGATGCTGACGGTCCAGGCTCATGCTTTGGGCCATGGCGCCGATCAGGCGGTCAATCGGGCTGCCTTCCTGGGTGCCGCTGGTGAAGTACACCCCACGCAGCAAAGCCCGGTCTTCGTAGGCGTTGGGTTTGAAGACGCCGTCCAGGAAACTTTGCAGACAATCCTTCAACGCGCCGAATTGCTGAGGGAAGCCGTAAATCAAGTCGCGCCGGGCCGGGTCCCGCTCCTGCTGCAAGCGCTCCACCAGGCGTGCGTTGATTCGTTGCTCCAGCAGGGCGAATTCACTGAGGAATTCAGCCAGCGGACCCTGTGCGTTCTTGCCGTCGTCAAGGGCAAAGGTCATCCCCCAGACCTGCTCACGCTCTTCTTTGCTCAAGGCATCGAAGAACTCCATGAAGCCGGGTACCAGATCCAGCTTTGTCAGCATCAGGTAGATCGGGAAACGCACGCCGAGCTGGGTATACAGCTCTTGAATACGGGCGCGGATTGCAACGGCATGCGCCTCACGCTCAGCGTCAGTGCCGAGCAACAGGTCAGACAGACTGATGGCAATGAAAGCGCCGTCGATAGGACGCCGCGAACGCTGATTTTTCAGCAGGTCCAGAAAGCCCAGCCACGCGGCTTTATCGACCTGCGCATGGCTGTCCTGAGTGGTATAGCGCCCCGCTGTATCGAGCAAAACGGCCTGATCGGTAAACCACCAGTCACAGTTGCGCGTTCCGCCGACACCACGAATCGCGCCCGCACCCATCTGCGCCGCCAACGGAAAATGCAGACCGGAATTGACCAGCGCAGTGGTCTTGCCCGAACCCGGCGGGCCGATGATCACGTACCACGGCAGTTCGTACAGATTGCGTCGCTCATCGCCGCCCAACCGGGCTTTCTTGAGCAGTGCCAGCGCTTCGTCCATGCGTTGGCGCAAGGTGGCGAGTTCTTCTGCTGTGGCCACACTGGCCGGGTCCGGAGCCTCTTGCTCAGCCAGACTTTGCATCACTCTGGCGGCCTGACGACGTGCCTGAACGATGCGAAATACCCGGTACGCCAGCCATGCCGCGAACAGCAGGATGATCAGCGCCCAGCGACGGCCTTCCGGCACCAGGGCTTCAAGCAGCGGACCGACAAACCAGATAATCAGACTTAACGCGATCAGGCCCAGAACCGGGACGATCCAGCGAATGAAAAAACCGAAAAACGCCTTCACTCGACCCCCTCCGCCAGAACAGTGATTTCAACCCGGCGATTCTTCGCCCGGCCTTCGCTGGTGTTATTCGGTGCCAGCGGTTCGGTGTCGCTACGCCCTTCGGCGGTAAAGCGCTGCGGCTGACCGGTTTTAGCGGCGAGGATCTGCAAGACCTGCTCGGCGCGTGCCTGGGACAATGCCCAGTTCGACGGGAAACGCAGGGTGGCAATAGGACGATTGTCACTATGGCCGGTGACGCGCACCTGGCCTTTGACGTTGCGAATCGCGTCGGCAATGCGCAGCATCAGCGGCTGGAAATCGTCAACAATGCTGGCGCTGGCGGAAGCGAATAGCTCGTCACCGCGAATGGTCACCACCGAGCGATCCACTGCGTCTTCCACGGAGACCCGGCCTGCCTTGATCTCGTCAGCGAGGAAGCCCGCCAGACGCGGCCGCTCTACCAGCTTGGGTTGCACGACGGGACGGTCAATGGCCTGCACCGGAATCTCGCCCAGTGCATGGATGTTCTTGAAGACCGGTTCGGCATCGGATGCCAGCTTCAGGCGCAGGCCGAAGAGCAGCAATAACAGCAACGCCAGGCCAATGGCTACGCCGACCCAGGGCGGCATGAATTGGGAAAGGCGATCACGGGCCACGCTGAGCCCGCGCCAATGAGGCGACAACTCGCGCTCGTATTCACCCCGCGCACTGCGGATGGCCGCGCTGGTCCGCTCACGCAAGGCGTCCAGCTGGCTGCGACCGTCATTCATGACCCGATAGCGACCCTCGAAACCCAGGCACATGCACAGGTACAGCAGTTCCAGCAGATATAAGCGTTCACGCGGGCTTTGCAGGCAGTGCTCCAGAAGTTGAAAGACCTTCTCGCCGCCCCAGGCTTCGTTGTGCACCGTGATCAGCAGGCTTTGTTTGCCCCACTCACTGGTGCTGCCCCAAGGCGTGCTCAGCACCGCTTCGTCCAGCGCGGTACACAGCGCATAACGGGCCAGCAGCACCTCATTGCGAGCGATACCCGCAGCTTCGGCGTCCTGTTCGAACTGGCGCAGATAACCCAATAATTGTGCGCGCAGACTTGCCGGTGCCGGATGAGCGATGGTGCTGCGCAGGCGCGTGAGCAAGGCCAGCAATGGACCGGCGGCAGACTCCAGCGGGTTCAGGCCTTGTGCCTTGCCGGTCAGCGCAGGGCCAGCGGGAGCAGCAGGTGGAGCCGTCGGTTGCTCCGGACTTGCCGGCTGCGGTCCGCGTCCACCAGGGCGCGGCATGAACTGCGTGCGGTCGTTGGGGGATGCAAACGGGTTCGAAGGATCGTCGTTCCGGGTCATCGCCAGTTATCCTCGGATGGCCCAGAAAGCCAGATTCAGGCCCGGAAAATCACCGGCCACATGGAAGGCAAAGCCACCGGAATTCATCAGCTGTTTCCAGTGCTCACTGCCTCGGTCCAGTTCGTAATAGGTCGAGCCTGCGTGATACGGGATCTGACGGGGCGCAACCGGCAATGGCAGCAGGCCGATGCCCGGCAATTGCAGGTTGACCAGGTCTCGAATGTGTTCCACCGAGCCGACTTTGCTCTGCTGGGCAAAGCGCCCGCGCAAGGTTTCCCCCGGCACGTCGGCGCGGACCACCAGGATAAAGCTGGCGCTGTCGATCAGGCTGCGGTCAGCCAGCATGGCGACATGAATACCGTAAGCTTTCTCGACAATCGGAATCGGCGTGGCTTTGCTGTCGATCAACATCGACAGTGCTTCGCGCAGGGCATGCATGACCGGCGTGAAGCTCAATGCGAGATCGTCATGCTGGTACGGCGGATACTCCGCTGGACGGCGCTCGGCCAGCGAGAACGTAGCGAACTCTCCTGCCAGGCTGACCAGCTCGCTGAACAACCGCTCGGGGTGCAGCGGACTCAGGTGAGTGAGGTGCTGGATCAGAGGCTGAGCCCGATTGACCAGTTGCAACAGCATGAAGTCAGCGATCTCCGAGGCCCCGCCCGCGCCGGACGCTACCACCCGCCCAGCCAATGCTTCGCCGCGTTGATGCAGCAGGCCCAACAGCTCGCTGCGAAACGCGCTCAGCAGCGCGCTGGCCGCGATATCCAGCACCGGCGGGATATAAGTGTCATCCAGCACCAGCGCCCGGTCGGCGCGCTTTTCCTTGATGCGTACCATGCCGATGGCGGCGTAATCACCCAGGCCATCCTGGGCGGTCAACAGCCGCAGCGCACGGGAGCCAATGGCTACCGGTGCGCGGTTCTCGAACGGCGCATTGTCATCGCGCACTTCGCGCACCTGGCTGATGTAACGTGCCGCGCCGGGTTCTTCGCCTTCATCGACCGTGTCGCGCGCGCCAGCACGGCGCAGCGGCAAGGCCAGGTAAATGAGCCCGTCACGCAGATTGTCATCAATGCTCAACGGGCTTGGCGCCAGGTCGTCCTGAGGGATGTTGAACGGCGTCCCATCCGGCAAAAGTCCACGGGCCGAAATAATCGCGAGTTTGCCCTGAGCAAGCAGGCCCTGATCGATCAATAACTCGGAAAACCCCCAGGCACCGGCCGACAATGGCCGACTGCGGGCATCGATGAGGTTTTCCAGGTAACGGTCATGTTGCTGGAAATGCTGTGTTCCAATGAACATGCCTTCCGACCAGACCACTCGATTGTTCCAGGACATGAGTTCTCCGATTGCCTATTGAGCGGGACGGGTTGGGATCGCGGCGTCGGTGCGTATGGCTCGCACGTCGAGGCTGATCTGATATTCGCGGCGTTGGCCGGGGGCGACATCAAGCACCGCACGCCATTGCGCCTGGTCTATTTCGCGGTAACCGACAACGAGCCCGACATGACGGGTTGCAGGGTCAAGAGAGCGCTTGATGCTCAATTGTTCGCCGGGCTGTAGCAGCACTTCGTCCTGGTCGATCAGATCCGGGCCAAGAGTCGCAGGCGCGCGCTCCACGAGGCCAAAGTAATCGGCACGGGTGAAATTGGCGGTGTTCTTGAGTTCAAAAATTCGCACTCGCACGGGTGCTGGCTGGCCGCTGGCGCCGGGATTGAGGCCGGCGATCGCCTGGAAATTCAACGTCAACGCGTTGGCATCGTTTGCACGCTGCGTCGCGTCGGCAGGAGGTGCAGCGTCTTTTGCACAAGAGGTCAGCAGCATGATGAAAAGAGCTGCTACAGCACTACGAAACATCCATTTTTCCTCAATATCCAGGGGCGTTGTCTGTTGCTTGACGTATTGTCACGGACGCCGTAGTCGGGCGCTGTGCTCCTCGTAGGCGCGGCTGAATTCACGACCGAACAGGTCTTGAAAATCATCTTCCGCCTCGCGGGAAATATTGTTGTAAAGCTCGCTGAACTGCTGCCAATACTGGGCTTGACGCGATCCGGGCAGGAGGTTGGAAAGCCCACCGGGTTTACTCATCCGTGTTTCCAGTTCACTGGGCTCGAAACGTTTGAGCAGGTGTTTGATTGCAGCTTCGACCCCTGCCATGACGGCCAGTTGATGCGCACGTAAATCGTCGAAACTGTCGCTGACGGCCTGGTCCGGCGGCATGAACGCCTGATTGCCATGGCGCAGCAGGAGCAGCAGCGCTTCATCGGCATTGGGCGCGAACTTCAGCGGGTTGTTTTCCACCGGGCGGATCATGGTTTGCTGCATCCGGAACTCGCCCTTGAGGCTGGTGCGCGCACGCAGTACATCGATCAGGCCTTCGACCATCAACCGGTAACTGCGGCCGATGGCTTCCATTTGCGCTTCGGCTTGAGCGTGATCGATGCGCAATTGATCCAGCCCTGCGCCGCGCAGAAAGGCTTGCAGCAATTGAGGTTGCGCGTGATTGGCGGCCGGTTCGGTCACCCGCGGCGGTGTCGGTTGCTCCTGGGCCGGAGCCGGGACGGGCGCAGCAACAGCCACAGGAATCGGCGCTGGCGGGATTTCTGGCACAGGTTCAGCGCTGACTGCCGCTGGCCTGGCTGGCGCAGGCGTATCTGCAAACAGATCCCAGTCTTCCGGGATGACACCCGGCGCGGCCGCGGCGGGCACTGGTGTGTCGAACACTGGAGCAGGCGCTATGGGCGCATGAGTGGCCGTCGGCGGCCGAAAGTCATGTCGTTCAGCTGGCACATGGTCCGGCTGAGTAACCGGCGGGACGGCAGACGGCGCAAGAAAGTCGAACAGGTCGGGCAGGGTATCGAACGAGGACGCGCCCGGGAAACCTGACGGGTTCGGCGTATCCAGTGATGCAGAGGCGGGGAAGGGCGACGGGGTCTGCTGGCGACCCATCAGCGCTTCAAAGCTGTTTGAAGCGTCCACGTTGCCGAGGCCGGTTTCAATCATTTGCAGATTGAAATCAATGCGCGCCTGAATTTCGTATTCGCCAATCCGGATAACTTCGCCGTCTTGTAATGGCTCACTGTTTCCGCGACGCAGCCTGATACCTGCGTTGACCAATTCGACACCGTTGGTGCTGTTATCGGTCAAATAATAACGGCCGTCTTTATATTGAATGACGCAATGTCTGGCTGAAACGAGGCGTTCCGGATCAGGTAATACCCAATCATTGTCCGTGCTGCGGCCAATCGCTATCACGCCTTTGTCCATTGATTTTTCGGGACATTGGCCTGGCGTTATCTTGTGATAACTCGTAATGGTCAAACGCAGCGACATCGCGCCTCCTTGCATGCATCGCGAACAAAAAAACGGAAAGATTGTTTCTGCGACAAAACGATTACAGTTTGATCAAAACAGCAAAAATATCCCTTTATATCGGCCATTTCGCTGAATTTCGCGATTGTAAACACACCTTCATGAACATCGTACAGATTGTGACCGCAGAGTTCAGTGAGATGCCAGCCCTGTCACAACTGTTTCACGAGCTTTACAGCTTACCTTGACATTGGCTGTTTCCTACACCAAAAATGCACAACTTCTAAAATTACTGTGATATCGACGTGACATCACAGATCGCACGTTTTCAGCAAAGTTCCGAAGTTGCTCTGAAGAATTTATGCAAAGTGATTGCGATATTTTCGTAACTATTCCCGGACCTCGATAGGGAGATCGATTTGGTGGATGTTCCGTTGTTACTCGCCGCTGTTTCCGCGAATTCTCCGTGTGGCGAAGATCTGGAATATGACGCCGATTTTTTGCAGTTGGAGCGCGACGCACTGGGCAAGCCCGAGCGTGTCATGGGCGATTCAATTCAGCCCGCTGAGCCGCCCCAATGGCGCAAGATCGAGCAGTCCAGCACCGCTCTCCTGCAGCGCAGCAAAGACCTGCGCATCACCCATTTCCTCCTGCAAAGCGCCCTTGCCCTCGATGGCATCCATGGCCTGAGCAACGTCCTTGTTCTGACGCGTGACTTGCTCACGCAGTACTGGGCCGATCTTTACCCGCAGCTCGACGCCGATGACGACAACGACCCGACCGTCAGAATCAACGCGCTGGCCGGTCTGACCTGCGACACCAATATCCAGCTGCTGCGTGAAAGTATTCTGATTCGCTCCCGGGCCTTTGGTCCGATCAGTCTCCGGGCCGCCCTGAATGCCGCTGGCCTGCAGCATTTTGCGGATGAGCGCCTGACGTCCGATGAGTTGGCGGGCGCGCTGCAGGACGTAGATGCCGAGCAGTTGGACGGTATTCGTGCCGCGTTGGGGACTGCTCGTGATGCTGCTGAAGCCATCGAGCAAATCGTCTCCGGGCACGTAGGTTCGGCTCAGGGTGTTGATCTGTCGGCCTTGAAGCAGCCACTCAAACAGGCACTGCAAGTGCTGGGTGAGTCAGCCGCTTACAGCGAGTCCGAGACGCCGCTCACAGAATCAACCGAACCTCGCGAACTTTTCAGCGAATCAAGCGCTCCGATTTCAGCCCGTTCTGCTGGTGCGATCAGTAGCCGTGAAGACGTGTTGCGTAGCCTGGATCTGATCCTCGGTTATTACGCCCGTCACGAGCCTTCGAGCCCGCTTCCGGTGTTGTTGAATCGGGCAAAGTTGCTGGTCAATGCGGACTTCGCAACCATCGTGCGCAATCTGATTCCCGACGGTATGACCCAATTTGAAAATCTGCGCGGACCCGAGGCCGACTGACTCGTAATCGAGTTGTTCTGGCCCGAGTTACGCAACACCGTTACCGGCACCGGCCGATGACGCTAACACCGTCGCATCAGCGACCAGGAGGAGCAACGTGGCGAACAGCAGTTCTCAGAAATTCATCGCGCGCAACCGCGCGCCACGGGTCCAGATCGAGTACGACGTAGAGCTTTACGGTGCCGAGAAAAAGGTCCAGCTGCCGTTCGTGATGGGCGTCATGGCTGATCTGGCGGGCAAGCCTGCCGAGCCGCTGCCGGCCGTTGCCGACCGCAAGTTTCTGGAAATCGACGTCGATAACTTCGACTCGCGCCTCAAGGCGATGCAGCCTCGTGTTGCGTTTCATGTGCCGAACGAACTGACCGGTGAAGGTAACCTGAGTCTGGATATCACGTTCGAAAGCATGGACGACTTCAGCCCGGCTGCCGTTGCTCGCAAGATCGATTCGCTGAACCAGTTGCTTGAAGCTCGCACCCAGTTGGCCAACCTGTTGACCTACATGGACGGCAAGACCGGCGCCGAAGAAATCATCATGAAAGCCATCAAGGATCCGGCGTTGCTCCAGGCTCTGGCAAGTGCGCCAAAGCCGCAGGACTCCGAGCCCAGTGCTTAATCAGGACAAATGATCATGACCGATTTGATGCGTGACAATCAGGCGCCACAGGGCTCCACTCAGGAAACCAGCGAGTTTGCTTCGCTGCTGATGCAAGAATTCAAACCCAAGACCGAGCGTGCTCGCGAAGCGGTTGAAACCGCCGTGCGGACCTTGGCCGAACACGCTTTGGCTCAGACTGACCTCATCTCCAACGACGCGATCAAATCGATCGAGTCGATCATCGCGGCCATCGACGCCAAACTCACCGCGCAGGTGAATCAGGTCATCCACCACCCGGAATTCCAGCAAGTGGAAAGCGCCTGGCGTGGTTTGCATTACCTGGTCAACAACACCGAAAGCGATGAGCAACTGAAGATTCGTGTGCTCAACATCTCCAAGCCGGAGTTGCACAAGACCCTGAAGAAATTCAAGGGCACGGCCTGGGATCAGAGCCCGATCTTCAAGAAAATGTACGAAGAAGAATATGGCCAATTCGGCGGCGAACCTTACGGTTGCCTGGTAGGCGATTACTACTTCGACCAGTCGCCGCCGGATGTCGAGTTGCTGGGTGAACTGTCCAAGGTCTGTGCAGCCATGCACTCGCCGTTCATTGCGGCCGCATCGCCGACCGTGATGGGCATGGGTTCGTGGCAGGAACTGTCCAATCCGCGTGACCTGACCAAGATTTTCACCACCCCGGAATACGCCGGTTGGCGCTCGCTGCGTGAGTCCGAGGACGCACGCTATATCGGTCTGACCATGCCGCGCTTCCTGGCACGTCTGCCCTACGGCGCCAAGACTGATCCGGTGGAAGCCTTCGCCTTCGAAGAAGACACCGACGGTGCCGACAGCGCCAATTACACCTGGGCCAACGCGGCCTACGCCATGGCGGTGAACATCAACCGTTCGTTCAAACACTACGGCTGGTGCTCGCGGATTCGCGGTATCGAGTCCGGTGGTGAAGTGCAGAACCTGCCTGCGCACACGTTCCCGACCGATGATGGCGGCGTGGACATGAAATGTCCGACTGAAATTGCCATCTCCGACCGTCGCGAAGCAGAACTGGCCAAGAACGGTTTCATGCCGCTGCTGCACAAGAAGAACACGGATTTTGCCGCGTTCATCGGTGCCCAGTCGCTGCAGAAGCCTGCCGAATATGACGATCCGGATGCGACCGCCAACGCCAATCTGGCAGCACGTCTGCCTTACCTGTTCGCCACGTGCCGTTTCGCGCATTACTTGAAGTGCATCGTGCGCGACAAGGTCGGCTCTTTCAAAGAGAAGGACGAGATGCAGCGCTGGTTGCAGGACTGGATTCTGAACTACGTCGACGGCGACCCTGCGCACTCCACCGAAACCACCAAGGCCCAGCACCCGCTGGCTGCGGCCGAAGTGGTCGTTGAAGACGTAGAAGGCAATCCGGGTTACTACACCTCGAAATTCTTCTTGCGCCCGCACTACCAGCTTGAAGGCCTGACGGTATCGTTGCGTCTGGTTTCGAAGCTGCCGTCGGCAAAAAGCGCCTGATTCAGCAGTTACCGCAGGACCGGTTTTAACCGGGAGTCAGCACTCACTGCTCCCGCCCAAAAGCCGCTCCTGTGTCGTAGACCAAACGGCGCTGCCGTCTTACACAACCAGTGGCCATCGCCACATCAGGAGAAAACATGGCTGTCGATATTTTCATCAAGATCGGTGACATCAAGGGCGAGTCCATGGACAAGGCCCACAAGGACGAAATCGACGTGCTGAACTGGAGCTGGGGCATGTCCCAGTCCGGCAACATGCACGTGGGCAGCGGTGGCGGTGCTGGCAAGGTGAACATTCAGGACCTGTCGATCACCAAGTACGTCGACAAGTCCACGCCAAATCTGATGATGCTGTGCAGCTCCGGTAAACACATCGACAAGGTTACGCTCACCGTGCGCAAGGCCGGTGGTGAAAGCCAGGTCGAGTACCTGATCATCAACCTTGAAGAAGTGCTGATCACCTCGCTGAGCACCGGCGGCTCGGGCAGCGATGATCGTTTGACTGAAAACGTGACCCTGAACTTCGCTCAGGTTCTGGTCGACTATCAGCCACAAAAAGCAGACGGCACCAAAGACGGCGGTGCGGTCAAATACGGCTGGAACATTCGTTCGAATACCAAGCGTTGATCGCAGGCGCCCCCGTTCACTCGGGGGCGCAACTTCACGTTCGATCTTTTGCCGGATGCCTGAACCATGGCCAAGCCTTCGTTTATCAATCTGTGGAATGGCTATCCCCCATATCCCGGGCCAGCTGCGTGTGACGGGCCATGGTCCAATCAATGCGCCATTCGGATGAGTATCGCGCTGTGCGCTGAGCGAACTCTGCCGGTCAATTCGTCAACCTACACCGAGCCGCGCTGTGCTCATGGCCATGCGCGTGGGGCTGAGTCCCTGGCTAACTGGCTGTGGAAGAAGAAGCAGCTTGGGCCGCCAAAGATTTACACCAACAGCCCGGCTGACCGGCTCAGCTTGATTAACAAGACCGGGATCATTTTCTATAAAGATTTCTACTATCAGCCCAACGATCCAGACGGCAGTCCGAGCGGTGACCACATCGACTTGTGGAATCGTGGTCTAACTGCAAGCAAGGGCAGTGACTACTTCGTTCGCGCCAAGGCTGTCTGGTTTTGGGAGCTGAACTGATGCGCCTGTTCGCCGGGTTCACGTTGCTGTCTGCCAGCCTGCTCAGCCTCACTGCATGTGCAGCTCAGCCGTCTGCCACCAGTAGCAGCACGCTGACGACGGCCGAAATTGCCGGTCAGCCTGTCCATCTGAGCGACGGGCAGGGCCGTTGCGTCCTGACTCGCAAAGGGAGCGCAGCGCTAACGCTGGATATGCAGTGGCCATGTCGCTTCAGTGAAGATCGGCAACACAAAGTGCGAGTGGAGGATTTTCGCAAGGCACTGATCGTCATGGTCGAGCGTAGCGAGCCTATGCCGCCGCCAAGTACTGATTGCCTGACCGATTTACAGCCTGTTCGCTTCTACAAGGGCAAACTTGAGGCCGCGCCAGTGAGTCGGATTGCCGCTTGCGGCCCAGGCTTCTGGGATCAGAAAACCTTTACCTGGCAGTTCGACTGGTGAGCGACCTGACCCTGCGCGAGCGTCTGCAACCGTCGTTGCTTGACCGCCTGACTGACCACGACCCGAGCAACCCTCAGGAAAGTGCCGACAAACGTGTCCTGTCCTTGAGTCAGCTCAAGGCTTCAGTGCTGCGCGACCTGGCGTGGTTGCTCAATACCACGTCACTGCTCGATGCCGACGCGACGCTCAACACCCCAGCAGGTACATCTGTGATCAATTTTGGCTTGCCGGCTTTGGCGGGCAACAGTGCTTCGAGCATCGATATCGGCGCGCTGGAAATACTGATCCATCGCGCCATTGCCACGTTTGAGCCGCGCATTTTGCGCAACACCTTGCGGGTGAGGGCACGGGTCGGGCAGGGCGAAATGAACCACAATGCCCTGAGCTTCGAGATCGAAGGGGACTTGTGGGCCGAGCCGGTGGCCTTGCCGTTGTTGCTGCGCACGGATCTTGATCTTGAGTCCGGGCACGTTACCGTAGCGCCTGCTGAACAGCGGAGACGTTCATGAATCCGCGCCTGCTGGCCCTCTACAACCAGGAGTTGCAGCACGTCCGCGAAAGCGCGGCGGAGTTTGCCAAGGAATACCCGAAGATCGCGGGCCGCCTGACGCTTTCGGGCATGGACTGTGCCGATCCCTACGTGGAACGCCTGCTGGAAGGTTTCGCCTATCTGACGGCGCGGGTGCAGCTCAAGCTCGATGCGCAATACCCGACCTTCACGCACAACCTGCTGGAAATCGCCTACCCCCATTACCTCGCACCGACACCGTCGATGACCGTGGTGCAAATGCAGGCCGATACCGACGAAGGTTCCCTGGCCAGCGGTTTTACGCTGCCGCGAAACAGTGTCCTGCGAGCTGCGCTTGGCCGTGACTCGCAAACTTCCTGCGAATACCGCACTGCTCACGCCGTCACGTTGTGGCCGTTGCAGGTCAGCCAGGCAGAGTATTTCGGCAACCCTTCGGCGGTGCTGGGGCGTCTCGCAGCGAGCGAATCCAAAGCCAAAGCGGGCTTGCGCATTACCCTGCGCACTGGTGCCGAGCTGGCCTTCAATAAGCTGAGTCTGGAAAGCCTTCCGCTTTACCTCAGCGGGGTCGATGAGCAACCGTTCCGCCTCTACGAGCAACTGCTGGGCAGCGCCTGTGCGGTATTCGCTCGCCAGCCCGGCAGCGACTGGGTCGAGCGACTGCCCGCAGATGCACTGCGCTCCTGTGGTTTTGATGACCGTGAAGCCGCGCTGCCGGTCGTGCCGCAGGCGTTTCAGGGCTATCGGCTGTTGCAGGAATACTTCGCGTTGCCACAACGTTTTCTGTTCGTCGAATTTGCCGAGCTGGCCCGTGCCGTGCAGCGTTGTGACGGACAGGAACTGGAGCTGATCATTCTTTTTGATCGCTTCGACCAGAGTCTTGAAGGCTCCGTCGGCCGCGACCAGTTCGTGCCGTTCTGCTCACCGGCTATCAACCTGTTCCCGCGTCGCGTGGACCGGATTCACTTGTCTGACCGGGTCAATGAGCACCATGTGATCGCCGACCGCACCCGGCCGATGGATTTTGAAATTCACTCCCTGACCGGCGTAACGGGCCACGGCACCGGGCCGGATCAGCCTTTTCTTCCGTTCTACGCCGTGCGCGATCCTTCACGTTATGGCCGCGATAAGGCGTATTACACGGTACGGCGCGAGCCGCGGGTGCTGTCCAGTGAACAGCGCCGCAACGGCACGCGCTCGACGTACGTTGGCAGCGAAACGTTCGTCAGCCTGGTAGACGGTCAGCAGGCGCCTTATCGTCAGGATCTGCGGCAACTGGGCGTCAGTGCCTTGTGCACCAACCGCGACCTGCCGCTGTTCATGAGTGTGGGGAGCGGCAATACCGACTTCACGCTGGCCGACAGCGCGCCGGTGTCGGCCGTACGTTGTCTGACCGGCCCGAGCCGTCCGCGAGCCAGTCATGCGCACGACAACAAGGCCTGGCGTCTGATCAGTCAGTTATCGCTCAATTATCTTTCGCTCAGCGAACAGGGCCAGGGCGCTGCGGCGCTGCGCGAACTGTTGCGCTTGTATGGCGACAGTAACGACGCCGCCCTCCAGTTGCAGATCGAAGGCCTGCGAGAGGTCAGCAGCAAAGCGGTGACCCGCCGACTGCCGATGCCCGGGCCGATCGTGTTTGGCCGAGGGCTGGAGATCACGCTTGAGTTTGACGAAAACGCGTTTCGAGGTACGGGCGTGTTTCTGCTCGGTGCCGTTTTCGAGCGCTTCCTGGCACGTTACGTGTCGATCAACAGCTTTACCGAAACGGTGATTCATACCACCGAACGCGGTGAGATCATGCGATGGAAAGCCAAGCCCGGACGCCGCCCAACTCTGTGAGCACGATAACGTCAATGCAGAGCGAGCCCTGGGAATACGATTTCTTCCAGGCGCTGCGACGTATCGAATGCGAATACCCGGATCTGCCCCGATTCGGCCATTCGTTGCGCCTTGCAGATGATCCACTGCGCTTAGGGCAACAGCCTGATTGCGCCTTCGCACCGTCGACACTGGCCTCCATGAGCCCGGCCGAAGATGGCAAAGCCCCGCGACTGGAGCAGTTCTTCTTTGGTCTGGGCGGACCCAATGGTCCGTTGCCGCTGCACATCACCGAATACGTGCGCGAACGTCAGCGCAATAACGGCGATAGCGCCAGCAAACGCTTTCTGGACGTGTTCCACCACCGGCTGTTGAGCCTGTTCTACCGCGCATGGGCAGAAGCCAGCCCGACCGTCAGCCATGATCGTCCTGACGACGATTACTGGGCGGCTCGCCTGGCTGCCCTGAGCGGGCGCGGTATGCCGAGCCTGCTGGAGCAGGGGCTGATTCCCGACACTGCAAAGCTGCATTACAGCGGCCATCTTTCTGCCCAGACCCGTTACCCCGATGGGCTGCGGGCGATCCTCTCCCACTATTTCGGTTTGCCGGTGGAGATCGAGGAATACGTCGGCCAATGGCTGGAGTTGCCGGAGCGCACTCGCGTCGGCGTCAGCGGCCATCAACTGGGCATCGATTTTTGCCTGGGCAGTCACGTCTGGGACCGTCAGCACAAATTCCGCATTCGCCTCGGGCCGCTCAAGCTCGACGATTACATGGGCATGTTGCCCGACGGTGAGCCCTTCAAGGAGTTGGTGGCCTGGGTCGCCGAATACCTCGGTCACGAACTGGACTGGGATCTGAACCTGGTGCTTCAGCAGCCCGAGGTTCCGAAATTCCAACTCAACGGGCGCCAGCGGCTGGGGTTCAATACCTGGCTCGGTCAGCCACAAACAGACGCCAAGGACTTGATTCTGGCCCGGCACTACGCCGAGCAGGCCACGTCAGCACAACTCTCAAGGAGCAAGAAACATGGGTGAAATCAGTCGCGCCGCGCTGTTTGGCAAACTCAACAGCGTCGGCTACAAGGCCATCGAAGCGGCTACGGTCTTCTGCAAGCTGCGGGGCAACCCCTATGTGGAGCTTGCCCACTGGTTTCACCAACTGCTGCAGCTTCAGGACTCGGACCTGCATCGCATCATTCGTCAGTTCAATGTCGAGCCTGCTCGCCTTGCCCGTGACCTCACCGAAGCACTGGACCGTCTGCCGCGTGGCTCGACGTCCATCACGGACCTGTCTTCGCAAGTCGAAGAGTCTGTTGAGCGTGGCTGGGTTTACGGCAGCCTGATGTTCGGTGAAAACCAGGTGCGCACCGGCTACTTGCTGCTCGGCATTCTCAAGACCCCCAGCCTGCGTAACGCCTTGCTGGGGCTGTCGTCCGAGTTCAACAAAGTCAAAGTTGAAACCTTGAGTGAGCGTTTTGACGAATACGTCGGTGACTCGCCGGAAAACGCCCTGAGCGCCAGCGACGGTTTCAATGCCGGTGCCGTGCCGGGTGAAGCCAGCGGCGCCATGGCCCCAAGCGCCATGGGTAAACAGGAGGCACTCAAGCGCTTTACGGTCGACCTCACCGAGCAAGCCCGCAGCGGCAAACTGGACCCTATCGTTGGGCGCGATGAGGAGATCCGCCAACTGGTCGACATCCTCATGCGCCGTCGCCAGAACAACCCGATCCTCACCGGTGAGGCGGGCGTGGGTAAAACCGCCGTGGTCGAAGGTTTTGCCTTGCGCATCGTCGCCGGGGACGTGCCGCCGTCGCTCAAGGACGTCGAATTACGCAGCCTGGACGTCGGCTTGCTGCAGGCCGGGGCGAGCATGAAGGGTGAGTTCGAACAACGTCTGCGTCAGGTGATCGAGGACGTTCAGGCGTCGCCCAAGCCGATCATTCTGTTTATCGACGAGGCCCATACTCTGGTGGGTGCTGGCGGTGCGGCAGGCACTGGCGATGCTGCCAACCTGCTCAAACCGGCGCTGGCTCGCGGCTCCTTGCGAACCGTCGCCGCGACGACGTGGGCCGAGTATAAAAAACACATCGAGAAAGACCCGGCACTGACCCGTCGCTTTCAGGTCGTGCAAGTCGCCGAGCCTTCGGAAGACAAGGCCCTGCTGATGATGCGTGGCGTGGCGTCGACCATGGAAAAACACCATCAGGTGCAGATTCTCGACGAGGCCCTGGAGGCCTCGGTGAAGCTGTCTCACCGGTACATTCCGGCCCGTCAGTTGCCGGACAAGTCAGTCAGCCTGCTGGACACCGCTTGCGCCCGCGTTGCGATCAGCCTGCATGCGGTACCGGCTGAAGTCGATGACAGCCGTCGCCGTATCGAGGCGCTGGAAACCGAGCTACAAATCATCGCCCGCGAGCATGCGATTGGCGTGGATATTGGTGCGCGGCAGAACAACACTTCTGAGTTGCTGAGCAGCGAGCGCGAACGTTTGCTGGAGCTTGAAGGCCGTTGGGCCGAAGAGAAGGCGCTGGTTGATGAGCTGCTCGCGACCCGCGCCCAATTGCGTGAAAGCGCGGGCGTTGTAGACAGCGATGCAGGCCGCGAAGCACAACCCGAAGCCCACGCTGGATTGCGTGAGCAGCTGGTTGATCTGCAAAAGCGCCTGAGCGCTTTGCAGGGCGAGACGCCGTTGATTCTGCCCACGGTCGATTATCAGGCAGTGGCTTCAGTGGTTGCCGACTGGACCGGCATTCCAGTCGGTCGTATGGCGCGCAACGAGCTTGAGACCGTGCTCAACCTTGATCAGCACCTGAAGAAACGCATCATCGGTCAGGATCACGCGCTGCAGATGATCGCCCGACGCATCCAGACCTCCCGCGCTGGGCTCGATAACCCGAGCAAGCCGGTAGGCGTATTCATGCTGGCCGGTACATCGGGCGTCGGCAAAACCGAAACCGCACTGGCGCTGGCCGAGGCCATGTACGGCGGCGAACAGAACGTCATCACCATCAACATGAGCGAGTTCCAGGAAGCGCACACCGTTTCGACCCTCAAGGGCGCACCTCCTGGCTATGTCGGCTATGGCGAAGGCGGTGTGTTGACTGAGGCCGTGCGCCGCAAACCTTACAGCGTGGTGCTGCTGGATGAGGTGGAAAAAGCCCACCCTGACGTGCATGAAATCTTCTTCCAGGTTTTCGACAAAGGCGTGATGGAGGACGGCGAGGGCAGGGTCATCGACTTCAAGAACACCCTGATCCTGCTGACTACCAATGCCGGTACCGAACTGATTTCACACCTGTGCAAAGACGTGCAGAATCTGCCCGACCCCGAGAATATCGCCAAGGCCCTGCGTCAGCCGCTGCTGGAGATTTTCCCGCCTGCGCTGCTCGGCCGACTGGTAACGATTCCTTACTACCCGCTCAGCGACACCATGCTCAAGGCCATTACCCGCCTGCAACTCGACCGGGTCAAAAAACGCGTTGAAAGCACTCACAAAGTTGCGTTCGATTACGATGACGCGGTGGTCGACCTGATTGTTTCCCGCTGCACCGAAACCGAAAGCGGCGGACGGATGATTGACGCGATTCTGACCAACACCCTGCTGCCCGACATGAGCCGTGAATTCCTGACCCGCATGCTCGACGGCAAGCCCTTGGCGAGCGTGAGCATCAGGGCACTGGACGGCGAATTTGATTATCAGTTTGGCGATGCCAACTGAGCGTGCGAGCTCTAGCTAACTACTCTGGCTATTTAACGGAATAACCCATGCTGTTCACCCAACTCACACGTCTGGCACAGATCAACAGCCCGCTCGGGCCGGATGTGCTGCTGCTCAAGAACATGGGCGGCGGCGATGAGCTGGGGCGGATGTTTGATTACACCCTGCAGCTCACGTCCACTGATGGCGCCATCGACCTCAACCAGTTGCTGGGCAAACCCATGAGCCTGTCGCTGCGCCTGGATGACGGCAGCCAGCGCTATTTTCACGGGATTGTCGCGCGTTGCAGTCAGGAGGTCGGCCAGGGCCAGTTCGCCAGCTATCAAGTCACGTTGCGCCCTTGGCTGTGGTTGCTGACTCGGACGTCCGATTGCCGGATATTCCAGAACCAGACCATCCCGCAGATCATCAAGCAGGTCTTTCGCGATCTGGGCTTCTCGGATTTCGAGGACGCCCTGAGCCGCCCCTATCGGGAGTGGGAATACTGCGTCCAGTACCGGGAAAGCAGCTTCGACTTCGTCAGCCGCCTGATGGAGCAGGAGGGTATTTATTACTTCTTCCGCCATGAAAAGGACCGTCACGTGCTGGTGCTCGCCGATGCTTATGGCGCACATCAAAACGCTCCGGGTTATGCCTCGGTGCCGTATTTCCCGCCTGATGGTCAGCACCGCGAACGCGACCACATCAATGACTGGCGGCTGGCTCAGGAAGTCCAGCCGGGTTCGCTGGAGCTTAACGACTACGACTTCCAGCGTCCGTCCGCCAGCATCAACGTGCGCTCGGCCATGCCCCGGCCGCACACGGCGGGCGATTACCCGCTGTACGACTACCCCGGCACTTACGTGCAAAGTCAAGATGGCGAGCATTACGCCCGCACGCGCATCGAAGCGCTGCAAAGCCTGCATGAGCGCGTCGAGCTGAGCGGCAATGCCCGAGGCCTCGGCACGGGGCACCTGTTCAGCATGACCGGCTTTGGCCGCGAAGATCAGAACCGCGAATACCTGATTGTCGGCGCGCGCTACTACATCGCCCAGGAAAGCCATGAGTCAGGCGCGGGCTCAGCCGGTCCACAATTCGAAAGCGCCCTGACCTGCATCGATGCCCAGCAAAGCTTTCGACCGCTGGCCAGCACCTCAAGGCCCATCGTCAAAGGCCCACAAACCGCCATCGTCGTGGGCCCCAGCGGCGAGGAAATCTGGACCGACCAGTTTGGCCGGGTCAAGGTGCATTTCTACTGGGACCGGCACGACCAGTCCAACGAAAACAGCTCCTGCTGGATCCGTGTGTCTCAAGCATGGGCGGGCAAGAACTGGGGCTCGATGCAGATTCCACGGATCGGTCAGGAAGTGATAGTGAGCTTTTTGGAAGGCGATCCGGACCGCCCGATCATCACCGGTCGCGTGTACAACGCGGAACAGACCGTGCCCTACGACCTGCCCGCCAACGCGACTCAAAGCGGTATGAAAAGCCGGTCCAGCAAGGGGGGTACGCCCGCCAACTTCAATGAAATCCGGATGGAGGACAGGAAGGGCGAGGAGCAGTTGTACATCCACGCCGAGCGTAATCAGGACATCGTCGTCGAAGTGGATGAAAGTCACTCGGTGGGGCATGACCGGCATAAGAGTGTGGGGAATAACGAGACGGTGACGATTGGTGCGGATCGCGTTCGGGCGGTGCAGTGCAATGACGTCCTGCAAGTTGGCGGCACCAAGAGCGACAGCGTCAGCACCCAGTACCTGATCGAGGCAGGCGCGCAAATTCGCCTGGTGTGCGGTCAGAGCGTGCTGGAGATGAACGCCAGCGGCGAGATCAACATCTCCGGTACGTCGTTCAAACTCTACGCCAGTGGCAAGGGTGACATCGACACCGGCGGGCGACTGGACCTTAACTCCGGAGGAGCAACGGCCCTGGATGCCAAAGGCAAGGGCATCAAGGGCACCATTGATTCATTGGTTGCTGCATTTTTTCCGAAGAAGCCGGGCGCGTGAAACCAAGGGTGCGTTCAGATATTGGAGGGCACCTGGTCCGGTCCGCCAAACTGGTGAAGTATTCTCAAAGCCGTGCGAACCATCGGATCCCATAGCCCGTTCTGGCTACCCGATGGTTCACCGGCCCATCGGGTGTCCGCCATTAGCTCTGTCTTGTTAGCTTCCATCTGTGCTTTGAGCTCTTTGGCTACAGGGCTCATGTCAACTTCAAATAGCCCGGCATATAAACCGGTCGGCTCCGAGTGCTTCTCGCTCAGGAAGTACCGGTAACACAACAACCATCTTTGGGCCATATACATGGCGCGGTTTCTATCCGGGTAGGTCCTCAGCATTTTTAGCAGCGCCTGAACGAATTGCTCCGGAAAATCCGGATCGCCGATTTCGCGCCAGTAAGGCAGGATCAGCAGTTTGAAGGCGACGGGGACGTTTTGCGGCTCGTCGTTTTCGTCCTTGGTTTCGAAAAAGTAAAACGGCTCGCCCACCAGGAATTTGTCGAGTTCGTCGTTGGCCATCGCCAGAGCAAGAACATTGTTTGGGTCATAGGTCATTGAATTCTCACTGCTTTTTGCGTGGCCATAACCACGTCAGGATTATTGCCGTGATAGATGGGCACCTTGTCCAGTACGGCCTCGCGCATTCCGCCTGGATGGGTCACGCCGCCCGGTCGCCACAGATTGTTGACACCACCCTCGTTGCCGGTTGGCATCAGCACTTTTGGCGCATCGAGGTTCACCATATATATTTTTTCGCCTACTAGCGATCCGGGCTCGTACCCCAGTGCGGACTCGAGCACTGACACATCACCGCTTTTTTTGTAAGCCGCCACCGCGCCTTCCATGTCGGATTTAGCCATGACGAATTTACTCGGGTTGAATCCGTCGCGGCTTGAAGTGACGACCTCAGTCTCTGTAAACAGAAAGCTGCCGCCTTCCTCGAATTTTTGCAGGTGTGCGTCTATGTAAGACTTCTCTAGATACTCGTGAGGCGGTGGTCGGCTGCCTTTCGGCATGCTCATGATTTCTTGTTCAGTCCGGCCAGGCAGGTAACGCGGGTCCTTGCCGAGCCTTGCCATTTTCGGGCTGAGGCCCAGCATTGCCATACCCGCCACACCCTGCAGCAAGTCTCGGTAGCCTGGCCCTAGCCGATCACCGAGTTCGCCCAGCAACGCCATGCCGCCCATGGTCGCGCCACCAATCAACAGCGCAGTGCCGAGCGCAGCCCAGCCGGCCATTGCAGCCAACACCAAACCGCCTCCGGCGGCCAGCAGACCCAGCGCTTCCAGGCCGGTATGCATCCAGCCTTCAATATCGAGGACAAACGCAACCGCGATTGTGGGGCCGCCAATAAAAGTGTCGTCGCTACCGCTTTTGATGTGGGCACCGCAGACCATTTTGCTGTGCAGCCGGGCGGCGGGTTTGCCGTTGATATAGACAGTGGCGCTCCCTTCGGCGATCAGTACGGGGAATGGCCAGTAGGGATGGTTGGCCGGGAAGCCGCTGCATGATGAAGACGCATCCTCACCTGCCCGCATTGCCTCGCGGTCATTTATGTAGACGTTGAAACTGCCCCTTATGAGCGTTCCTGTGGCGGGTTCGGGCAAATTGAAGATCGTACTCAGACCTTTGACGATCTGGAACATCGATAGCCCACCCGCAGCCACAGAGCCAGCCATGATCGCCAGGGCTACGCCACCGGTAGCGACGGTTGCGGCGATGACTGCAGCGCCCACCATGGCACCGATCACCGCACCGCCGATCATTGCCGCGACGCCAAAACCGTGGGCTATTTCATCGCCTAAACGAGCTGCTGCTTGTGCATCCATGCGCTGAAAAGTTCTTGAGTGGATTAAACAGCCGGGGGTAAAGGAATCATGGATTGCATAGCCTGCTTCCAGGCGGGTTCATGATGAATGAGGTCATCCACGGTCGTCGTCAGTGTTGTAATCAGCACGGCGGGTTTACGTTCGACGAACACCTGGCGGAGCATCAACTCACGACCTTCGCGTTGCCAACTGTAATCGAGGAGTGTTGCAGCATGGGCATGTAGAACGAAATCCCAACGCTTGATGAGTTTGAAGCCTGGTAGCTGCTGTTCAGCGCTCGACAGTTGAGCCTCGATGTAGTCAGCAAACAGCGCGTCGCCCTGGCTAGGGTCACGGCTGATAACAAAGCTGGCTTCTTTCGCAGTGCCTACCGCTGGCAGCTTGAAAATATTGATGCTTTGATCCTGCCAGGCATCAGGGATGTCCAGGTCAGCTTCCTGCAGTCTGTATAACGGCATGGTGCTTATCACTTTCCATATTATGGGGCTCGGATGGAGGAGAATTTTCAAGCAATAAGGGGGAGTAATCAAGGACCTGAGGCCAATAGAAATCCCTGTTCGTAGCGTGGTTCTCGTTTTTGGAAACCGCTGGCAGTGGATGGAGAGTTTTAATTATCCGCATCGGCGAATGCATCCTCGTTCCAAAAGGAACCTGGGTGATCAAAACGATGGGAGTTCCATGGTGAATAGGGCATCTGAATTGCTGGCTGCGTTGGACAAGCTAATTTTCGCATTGAAAAGCACAGGCAAAATGGGGCACGGGGAATTCTTCGCGAAGAAGTCTATCGAGCTTCAGGCAGGTGTCACTGCCGATGCTGCGATTCAAGAACTTTCGACCTGTAGCTCAATTGCGCAGCATGGTGATTTCACTTTCAGCGAAGAGCGGCTACTGGAGGAGGTTGTGGAGGCAGCGATCAGAAGCCGCAATTGACTATAATTTCCTGGGCTTCTCGCCCGCCGAACGTTGGCCGAGAAGAGTTACTGTGACAGGCCTCAAAGACTGCTGTTGAATCGTTTCCCACTACAGATACGGATGGGGTTACCTAAACGGAGGTTTTGATTGATCAACGAAGCGTTGAAGGCCTTTGTTGAAAAAGCAGATGGCGATGTCGTTCGTGTGAAGGTCAACGACCGCAATCTCTCTACCGAGCTAGATGCCATAGGGTTCGTTGGGGCGCTTGAGGATGGGCTCTTTGAGCGGTACGTCGCTGATGATGTAGAAAAAGCCAAGGTATTCGATTCACTTCGTTTGCTCCACATCGCCTTCTCCAACGGCAAGGAATGGTGCCCCGCGGAGGTGTTTGAATATCTGCGTGATAAGGCATTGCTCAGTGGAGAATTTGTCAGGGTTTCGTGGACGCAACCGGGGCAGTATCGGCTTGAGCTTGTTTGATCCACGTCCTGTGAGGCGGCTTGGCAAACCGACAAAGCGATCGTCAAATGTCCTTTGAGGGATGAAGACAAGGAGTGTCAAAACCAGTGATCAAATACTTTCTGATAATGACCGCAGTAGCCATTCCCGTTGCCTACTTTTATAACCTTCTGGAAAAGTATTTCGGCGACACGTGGATGACGGTTGGGGTGTTTGCTGTGGTGCTGATTTTTTTACGGGTCGGCCTCTACCTGTACCGTAGATCCAAAGGTATCAAAGATAATTACCTGGACGAGTGACCTTGCTCGGGCCTGTGCGCGATCAGGATGCTAAACCCGTACTTGTAGGAGCGCA
>NZ_JACONW010000032.1 GCF_014357575.1 Pseudomonas folii
TCCGGTCAGTCCCCACATCGACTGCCCTGTCTCTAATCCACAGCGCTTTTTACTGGCATAATCGCCCCCCTCTTCGCCCAGAGCCTTTAGCGCCCAATGCGTATCCACGTCAGTTTCATCGACCGCGTCGGCATCACTCAGGAAGTCCTGGCCATTCTGGGTGGGCGCAATCTGAATCTGGATGCGGTGGAAATGGTGCCGCCCAACGTTTACATCGACGCACCGACCCTCAGCCATCAGGTGCTTGAAGAACTCAAGGACGCGCTGTTCCGGGTACGTGGCGTTGAAGCCATTACGGTCGTTGATATTCTTCCCGGCCAGCGTCGCCACTTGCAGCTGGATGCATTGCTGGCGGCCATGACCGATCCGGTGTTGGCGCTGGACAGTGCCGGGCATGTGTTACTGGCCAACCCGGCACTGATCGCGCTGATCGGGCGCGAGCCTGCCGGCGAACCGGTGGCCGAGCTGTTTGCCGATCCGGGTCTGCACAGTGCGTTGCTGGAAAACGGCTTTCGCCTGCCTTTACGTGAGGTCACGCTCAACGGTGAAGCGCTGTTGCTGGACGCCACGCCGATTACCGATGCGGGTGCGCTGCTCACCCTCTACCAGCCGAGCCGTATCGGCGAGCGTCTGTCGGCGTTGCATCACGACCATGCAGAAGGCTTCGATGCGCTGCTGGGCGAGTCCACAGCTATCCGCACCTTGAAGGCCCGCGCGCAGCGGGTGGCAGCCCTGGATGCGCCGCTGTTGATCCAGGGTGAAACCGGCACCGGCAAAGAGCTGGTGGCTCGCGCCTGCCACGCGACCAGCGCCCGACACAGCGCGCCCTTTCTGGCGCTCAACTGTGCCGCCCTGCCGGAAAATCTCGCCGAGAGCGAGTTGTTCGGCTACGCCCCTGGCGCGTTCACCGGCGCACAACGGGGTGGCAAACCGGGGTTGATGGAGCTGGCGAATCAGGGCACGGTGTTTCTCGACGAGATCGGCGAGATGTCACCGTACCTGCAAGCCAAGCTGTTGCGCTTCCTCAACGATGGCAGCTTCAGGCGCGTCGGCGGGGATAAGGAAGTAAAGGTCAATGTGCGCATTCTCAGCGCGACTCATCGCAACCTGGAAAAAATGGTCAGCGAAGGCACCTTCCGCGAAGATCTGTTTTACCGCCTGAACGTGCTCAATCTGGAAGTCCCGCCCTTGCGTGATCGCGGACAGGACATTCTGTTGCTGGCGCGCTACTTCATGGAACAGGCTTGCGCACAGATTCAACGCCCGGTCTGTCGCCTCGCGACCGGTACCTATCCGGCGTTACTGGGCAACCGCTGGCCGGGCAACGTGCGTCAATTGCAGAACGTGATTTTCCGCGCGGCAGCCATCAGTGACAGCAATCTGGTAGACATCGGTGATCTGGATATCGCCGGCACGGCCGTTGCCGGTGAAATAGATGGCGAAGTCGGCAGCCTGGAACAGGCCGTCGATACCTTTGAAAAAGCCTTGCTGGAAAAGCTCTACGCTGACTATCCGTCGACCCGACAACTGGCGGCGCGCCTGCAGACCTCACACACCGCCATTGCCCATCGCTTGCGTAAATACGGGATTCCCGGGAAAGCCTGATCCAAATCAGGCTTCGGCGAGCCTGCCCCGATAGATCGGCAGGATGGTGCCCCGCGTCAGCGGTGCCAGATTAAGATCCGGGTGACTGTCGGCGCTGATCCAGACGACTTCTTCGATTTCCGCAGCGGGAACGACCTCGACATTGATGCGCACTTCGAACAGCTCGCAGCGCACTTCGAACCCTGGCTCGTTAGCGGCAGGTGCCGAGAACGAGCCGAGATAACCCGCGTTGGCCGGATCGATCCGCAACCCAAGCTCTTCCTCAAGCTCTCGTGACAACGCCTCGGCGGCAGACTCACCGGCGTCGATCTTGCCACCCGGCTGCATGAACGCCTGCGTGCCGCGCTTGCGTACCAGCAAGGTCCGTCCGTCCGGCCCGATCAACAACGCTGCAGCGATATGAATCAGCTTCATGAAAATATCTCGGTCTTGAGTTGCCGCGCCTCGTCGGCACGCTCCAGTGCCAGCTCGATCAGACGATCAATCAGACCGGCGTAGGACAAGTCTGTGGCCTGCCACAGCTTGGGGTACATGCTGATCGAGGTGAAACCGGGAATCGTGTTCACTTCATTGATGATGATGTCCCGCGCCTCGGTGACGAAGAAGTCCACCCGCGCCAGACCGGCACAGCCCAGTACTTGATACGCACGCAGTGCAACTTCACGCACCTCATCGCTGACATCGGACGCCAGTTCGGCAGGAATCGCGATACGCGCCTGATCACCGTTCAGGTATTTGGTGTCGTAGGCATAGAACTCGTCATTGGCGATCACTTCACCGCAGACACTGACTTGCGGCTGACGGTTGCCGAGCACTGCGCATTCGACTTCTCGACCCACAATGCCTTTTTCGATCAGCACCTTGTGGTCGTACTCGAAGGCCAGTCTCAAGGCCGCGCTGTAACTGGCTTCATCGGTGACTTTGCTGACACCCACCGAAGATCCCTGACTCGCTGGCTTGACGAACATCGGCAAACCAAGCTGTGCGACGACTGCGGCGTACTCCACCGACTCTCCATGACTGACCATCACGAACGGCGCCACGGCAATACCGGCGTCGCGCAGCAGGCGCTTGGTCACGTCTTTGTCCATGCAGGCCGCCGAGGCGAGAACATCCGGACCCACACAAGGAATCGCCAGCAAGCGCAACAGGCCCTGCAAAGACCCGTCTTCGCCGAACGCGCCATGAATCAGCGGGAATACGACGTCTATGCGCGGCAGCTCTACACCCGACTCTACATCTACAAATTGCCCGCCAAGACTGCCCGGCAGCAACGCCAGGCGTTTGCCCGCAGCACTGAGGCTGATTCTTGCCGGATCGTTGGCGTTGCGCAGGTAATCGCTTTCATCGAAGCGCAGCCAGCGACCCGACTTGTCGATGCCAATCAACGTCAGATCATGAGTACTGCGATCAATCGCGTTGATCACGTTCCTGGCTGACTGCAGCGAGACTTCGTGTTCGCTGGATTGTCCTCCGAAGAGGATAGCGACTGATTTTTTCAAAGCGATAACTCCCGATTTTCAGGCCGCAGAGTCAAAAGCAAATTCGCGCTTTAGTCCAGTGGCGATGCGCGCAGGTGGTCGTCGGAGTCAAAAAAAAGGCAAAAAAAACTCACGAAACGGAGGATCAGGTTCTGATCGTCCATCCCGCGAGAGCAAACCGCGTCATTCAGCGTCGACGGTGTCTTTTTTCGCGCCAGAGCCAAACGTGGCGAAGCGCTTGTTGAAGCCTGCAATTCGGCCTTCAGTGGTGGTTTTACGTTGTTGCCCGGTGTAGATCGGGTGTGAAGCGCTCGACACATCGAGGGCTACGTAAGGATAGGTTTCGCCGTCACTGTGTTTTTGCGTGCGATCTGTATCAACGGTCGAACCGATGAGGAAGAACGCATCAGCCGCCGTGTCATGGAACAGCACTGGACGGTAAGCAGGGTGGATATCAGGTTTCATGATGTCTCCGGATCGCTGGGTAGATTTGAGTTACAACATAACATATCGCCCATTCCACACCAAAATCGATTGTCGTGACTTGCATCATTCGTGAACTTGATTAGGCGGACACTAGCCGCTAAGGTTCGCCCCGCCGTTGCTGGATCAACGGTCCGGGACTGGTCTCCTGGCGCACCGGCCGGATGGAAGCAAGCCATGTCTGAACCCGATCATTATCAAATCTCTCCCCACGCCTATAACCGCCTGATCGAAGCAAGGGATTCGCTGCGTCTGCTTGACGGCTATGTCAACAAGACCGACGTGCTGTGCAACCCTTCTATGCTGATCGGCTATGTCTCGATGCTACAAAGCGCGTTGCAGGAAGTGATCGCCGCCAGTACACCCTCGCAACCTCGCGATGCGTTCATGCGCAAGGCCGATGAACTGGGTTTCGTCGCGCTGAACCCCAAGGAACAGGCACTGATCAAACATCTGCGCTGGACCAGCCATGAAGGCCGAGAAGATATCTACGAAATGGCCGAGCGCCTGCGCCATATCAAGCCCTGGATTCTGACGGACTGAATTCGCCGCCTGCCCAGCCCGATCCCTATAGTTCAACTATCCTCGATTCTGCCGATAGTCTTCAGAAGACTATTGCTCCCTGACTCCCGACCTGCTGAACGACTGCAGCGCCAGTCGCCGCAGGAACAGCGCCGAGCCAGAACCACACAAAAATCAGATCGAAAAACCACCGTCCTTAGCCCCAGGAAACCGTATGAGTCTGTCGATTCTCAGTCGTTACGCCTTCTTCGTTGGTTGTGTGCTTTTTACCCTGCTCAGCTTGCCATTCTGGCATCACGAATGGTTGTGGCCTTTCACACTGCTGACTGCCTTGCTATCGCTCGTAGGGATTATCGATTTGCTGCAGTCGCCTCATTCGGTACGGCGCAACTACCCGATTCTCGGCAACATTCGCTACGCCGTAGAAGCCATCCGCCCGGAGATCCGTCAGTACTTGCTGGAGTCCGACAGCGACGCTCTGCCCTTCTCACGGGCACAACGCTCGCTGGTGTATTCCCGAGCCAAGAACGAATCAGCGGACAAGCCTTTCGGCACGTTGATCGATGTCTACCAGACCGGCTTCGAGTTCATCAGCCACTCCATGCGCCCCGCCCCGCTGAGCGATCCGAACGCGTTCCGTGTCATCGTCGGCGGCCCGCAATGCACGCAGCCGTACTCGGCCTCCATATTCAATATTTCGGCGATGAGCTTTGGTTCGCTGAGTGCCAATGCCATTCGTGCGCTAAACAAAGGCGCGAAGCTCGGCAATTTTGCCCATGACACGGGTGAAGGCAGCATCAGCCCTTATCATCGGGAATACGGCGGCGATCTCACCTGGGAGTTGGGCAGTGGCTATTTCGGTTGCAGGACGGCAGATGGCCGTTTCGATCCGCAACGCTTCGCCGCGCAAGCACAAGACCCGCAAGTGCGCATGATAGAAATCAAGTTGAGCCAGGGTGCCAAGCCGGGCCACGGCGGCATCTTGCCGAAACACAAGGTCACCAAGGAAATCGCCGAAACACGTGGCATCCTGATGGGCGAAGACTGCGTCTCGCCGTCACGTCACAGCGCGTTCTCGACCCCCTTTGAACTGATGCAGTTCATCGCACAATTGCGTGAGCTGTCGGGAGGCAAACCCGTCGGCTTCAAGTTCTGTCTGGGTCATCCGTGGGAATTCATGGGCATCGCCAAAGCCATGCTGGATACCGGCATCCTCCCGGATTTTATTGTGGTTGATGGTACCGAAGGCGGAACGGGTGCCGCGCCCGTGGAGTTCACCGACCATATGGGCGTCCCGATGCGCGAAGGCTTGTTGTTCGTGCACAACACCCTGGTGGGCCTTAACCTGCGAGACAAGATCAAACTGGGTGCCAGCGGCAAGATCGTCAGCGCCTTCGATATCGCCAGCGTATTGGCCATCGGCGCAGACTGGGCCAACTCCGCACGAGGCTTCATGTTCGCCATCGGCTGCATTCAGTCGCAAAGCTGCCACACCAACAAATGCCCCACCGGAGTCGCGACTCAAGATGCGCTGCGCCAGCGCGCACTGGTGGTACCGGACAAAGCCGAGCGGGTGTTCAACTTCCATCGCAATACGCTCAAAGGTCTGGCCGAAATGCTCGCAGCCGCTGGTCTGGATCACCCTTCGCAGTTAGAGGCTAAGCATCTCGTGCGCCGCATGTCGGCCACCGAAATCAAACTGTTTTCACAGTCTCATGTGTTCCTTGAGCCGGGGCAATTGTTGACTGGAGAGGTGGACGGCAGTTTCTATTCAACGATGTGGCAGATGGCGCGGGCTGATAGTTTTGAGCCTAATGCGATTCCCTGACGACCTCGATTTTGCTGCTGAGACTTAGCGAGGCGACACGGGTTCAAGTGAATATAGCCATAGCTGAGTATCACCAAAAGCAACATGACTAATGGAACGCCAATGGGCAGGAACATCGAGTTTGTGTCGATTGGTTTCATAGACAAGCCAAACGCGTTGCGTATCAACGGGGATCAATGCGTAGCTATCGATGTATAAAGCGTCAGCGTCCTGGCTCCAAAGGGAGCCTGGCCCCCGCTTGTCAGGGCGTCCTTCCAAGGCTTGGCCGGGTGTGTAAAGCAACAGTGTGGTGGGTGTCCGGTTGTAATAGGTAGCCCCTAAATAGAGGTACCGACCATACACCAGGACCCTATCGCCCGAGGCCCAATGCTCGTTCAGATAATTCATGACCTTATCAGTGCCGGCCTCCTCGGATTGATAGGGATTATTAAGCCTGTGTACACCCGTATAGACACTGTAAAGACCACATGCTTCTACCATGACAAGCGTAATCAGGCAGACAATTCCGAGCCGAAAATAGCGCTCCATCAACTTATCGAGCACAAGTGCTATCAACAAAGGCAACCCCATCGCGGAAAACACAAAATAACGCGTCCAGAACAGTGGTAATTTTAGTGACACCAAGGCCATCAGCAAGATGGGAGTAAATGTGTACAGAACCATTAGAAGATTAAACCTGTGGTCGCGGAGGTCTGATTTCAGCAGCGTCACCGTTGTGACGGTGGCGATGAGCGGCGCACCTACATAGGCCATAAACGGTCGGCTCGGACCGGATTCAAGCGCTAGGAATTCCCAGATCATTGAAATAACGGAGGAGAAACTGACCTGCGGAATCCAGCCAATCGCGTTGGTATGGCCCAATTGTGCAATCAACGAAGGGATCCACGGGAGGTAAAGCACCGCGATCGCAAGATTACTCATCCACCATGCTTGCTTCCTGACAAACAGCTGACCGTTATCGTGAATGAACAACAGATATACCCAATGGGCAAACAGGCAAGGCCCCGCAAAATAATGCGTGTAAAAACCTGCCGCCATGAGCAGCGTATAGACGAATAAATACCGGTGATGCGTTGGGTTTTTTACCCAGTAGACCAGTGCCAACGTCGCGGCTACACAGCACAGAGCCAGCAACGCATACATCCGCGCCTCTTGACTGTATCTAACAGCAATCGGTAATAAAGCCGATAGAAATCCTGCAAGAATGGCAGCTCGCCTGGAAGCAATCATCCCCACAAGCCACACACTGATAGGAACTGTCAGAGTACCAATCAACGCACTCATCACGCGAACTGAGAATACGCTATCGCCAAAAAATCTCATCCAGAAGTGAAGTAAAAAATAGTAAAGGGGAGGATGAACATCTTGCGCACTATGAAACCAGATCAAGGAGGGCGTCGTTTCACTTACCAACACACTGTAAGCTTCATCAAACCAAATAGATGAATTGATGATACCGTATGAACGAACTGCAGCTGCAAGCACCACAATGGGCAGAATTTGATAAGTCTGAATGATAGTGCCTAGCAAGGCTAAGCGAGAAGCAGGTTGCATAGTGCTCTCCTTTTGTAGGACAGTGCCTTTAAAGCTATATCCATTCTTCTCCATCAAAACGGTGCGTTATCATTTTCCAGAAACTCATTATCTCAAGGTACTCTTGACTGTCTTCACGAATCGCCAAGTAAATTTGACTGAATCCCCACGGTGCTTCCCACCACATAACGCGGCCTGTGTTTGGCCTCCATGTATATGCGTCCCACATACTCACCTAAAACACCAATTCCGATAAGTTGAATACCACTGAAAAACAGCAGCGCCGCCATCAGCGGTGAATAGTCCGGGATATCGTTACCCATCACCAACCGGTCCACCGTACGAAAAATCCCGTAGCACACCGCAAACAGCGAAAGCGAGCAGCCTATATAAGTCCAGATTCGTAGCGGTACGGTGCTGAAAGAAGTAATGCCATCCAATGCCAAATGCCAAAGCTTTCGGGTGTTGAATTTGGTCTGCCCGGCGACCCTACTGGCTCGATCGTAGTCCACAATCACGGTATGAAAACCCGCCCAGGAGAGTAATCCCTTCATAAACAATTCATGCTCTGGCAGTGCTTTTATAACGTCCACGACTTTGCGATCCATCAAACGGAAGTCACCCACGTTTGCTTCGATCCGTGTACTGCCAATGACATTCATGACCCGATAAAAAAAAGCGGCTGCGTATCGTTTCAAACGGCTGTCAACCGAGCGGTCCTGGCGTCGGGCCAAGACCACATCAGCGCCTTTTTTCCACTCACTGATCATCCGTGGAATGACACTAATCGGGTCTTGCAAATCGACATCAATCGGAATGACTGCATCACCACTGGAGTACTCCAGCCCCGCCAACAAAGCAGCCTCCTTGCCAAAGTTGCGGGACAGATTAATCAGCAGCACCTCGTTGTCATCAGCAATGAGCCCCCGAACCACCTGCTCAGTTTGATCAGTGCTGCCATCATTGATAAAAACAATCTGCAGAACACTCCCCTGCAATAAAGGCTCCTGCCTGACAGCCTGGTAGAACAGCGGAATAGCCAACGCTTCGTTAAAAACAGGCGCTATCAAAGAGATTTTCAAGAGGGCCTCCTGAAAATCAAATACCTGGAACAGCAATAGCCAAGGCTCAGGCTAAGCCCTGAAGAAACAACAAGCGTCACCAGCAGAGGTGTCTCTTGCCCATCCGATATATGGCCAGCGATAAAACTCATCGCCCCCATGAAGGACATGAAAAGCAGATAGCCCGACCATGACAGTCGTGCGCTGAAGGTATAAATAGCATTGGCGTAAAACGAGAACGACGCAGCCGCACCAAAGCCAGCTAAATTGGCCAACGATTGAGGAGCGTGCCAACCAAGGCACAGGGCGAAAAACACCGTCCAATGGATGACCGTGTTGCAGATGCCCACTACTAGATACCGTGAGATGCCTTTTAGATCAGGTGTCATGCGTGCGTCATCCTGACTGTACTCGATGCACCGGTTTCCCTGCCAACCGACAGCACACCTGGATGACACCCTAAGTAAAGGACACGCTCTTGAATAGCGCATGACCAATAGTCGGAGACCCCAACGAAATCACCCGAGCGTGTCGAGACATTCTGTAATTAGCCTGCCTTTGCATTTGCCTTGAAAATCCTCCACCCTGCCGCGCCGCCAAACCTGCCAGGACACCCTGATTGACCGGCGGCGCGGAACCTAGAGTCCTTGCGGCTGATCTTTATCCCTTACGACATTAAAGAGCCTACCGTTATGACTAACGGACGCGACCTGCGCATCGACTTCTTTCGGGGCCTGGCGCTGATCTTCATTTTCTGGGATCACGTGCCTGACAACCCCCTTGCTCAACTGACCGTACGCAACTTCGGCTTCAGTGACGCTGCGGAAATTTTCGTCTTCCTGGCGGGTTACGCTGCCATTCTTGCCTACGGCCGTATTGCCCGACGTGACGGCTTTGTTGTTTCTACTGTAAGAATTCTGCGTCGCACCTGGGTGCTTTATGTCGTGCACATCTTTCTGCTGACGCTATTGATGGGCATTGTTTTCGTTGCCAATCATTACGTAGAAACCCGGGACATGATTCAGGAAATGGGTTTGCAACATTTTGTCGCTGACCCGCAGCAAGCTCTGGCCGATCAACTGCTGCTGCGCTTCAAGCCCAACCTGACAGACCCGCTGCCGCTGTACATCCTGTTGTTATTGGCATTGCCGCTGATCCTGCCAATGATGCTGCGCAACCTGACCCTGACGGTAGGCTTGTCGATTGGGCTGTATCTGATGGTGCCGCTGCTGGGCTGGAATATTTCGGCTTATGAAGGCGGTGGTGTCTGGTACTTCAACCCGGTGGCCTGGCAATTATTGTTCGTACTTGGCGGCGCGTGTGCACTGACTTCCGAAGCGAAACCCTCGACCGATATCGAACCGCGGCCTCTGACCAGACAACCCCTGTTCATGATCTCGGCGATGTATTTGCTGGTTGCAGCAGTCATGGCGTTCTCGTGGAAATTCCCGTTACTACACCCGGCTCTGATGCCGCAGTTCGTTGCCGATGGGCTTTACCCGATCAACAAGACCGATCTGGGTCCGCTGCGTTTGCTGCACTTTCTGGCCTTGGCGTATTGCGTCGCCAAACTGTTACCCGCACACAACACATGGGTGCAGAGCTGGCCTGCGCGACAAGCATGCCGAATGGGTCGCTACTCGCTGGAAATCTTCTGCCTGGGCGTGCTGTTAGCGCCAATGGCCGACATGGTCAACGCGCTGGCTGGTGACACCTGGCCAATGCAAGTCTGCACCGCCCTCCTCGGCTTGGTGCTAATGATGCTCATGGCCGCCTGGCTCGACCTCAACAAACGCCTCGGCCGACCAAAACCCGCAAATGCGGTCGCGGTTTGAGACCAGCGTCACAATAAGACCTCCTCTCAGAAGTTTCCTACGACCTTATCAGGCCAAGTTTTTTCTTCATTGGCCGCTAAGAAAGAGGTAGGGAAACTCAAGAGGAAGTCATTTTGGAAATCAATTCTGCAGTCAAAGTCAGCAACCTTTATTCGGTGGTGCCTGGCAAGGTCAAGGCTATTGAAAAGCCCACCACAGAGGTGGACACCCTGGTGGCGGGCAAGACCAATAGCGTGGAGAAATCCGTCTTGGCCACAGGCGTAAAAGCGCCCGAGAAGGTTGAAGAAATTGAGCATTACGTCTATGAAGAAGCGCCTTGGCTAAAGCTCAGCTTTGATGATCCACTGATGGAAATGTCTAAAAAATCATTATATCTAATCGATATAACACTGGAATCCATTGGACAAACCGAAAAAATAAACTCTGCATTCAAAGAATTCTCCGAGCGCCTCAAAAACCTCCGGCCCGATATTGCTTCAACAAACTACAGCTTCACCCTGGACGAAAACGCGAACATAAAGATACTTGACGGACAACAGCCATTAAGTGACGCGAACAAAGTCTGGCTGACCGACGAAATCAATAAATTCAAAAATTTTAGAAATACTGTTCACGCCCACTCTAAAACACTGATGGCGCTCGTAGATCACACAAAAGATTTTGGTGGAAAATACAATTTGAACAGATATAACTTTCAATCAGTCATTGACTACAAGGACATTCTTAACACGTCCCACCATGACTTCTATGAAAGATCTTTAAGTACGGTGCAGAGCCATGCACCGATAAGATCAGAACCGCGGATCAATACGTACGCATAGCGTAAAAGGCTACCCGCCGGGTAAAGCTTGAGGCCGGCGCTTTTTCTGACAATAAAAAGTGCAACTCTCAGGAAGCGGCACCACAAACAAAAACTCATTTATGAGAACGGCGTATCAAAACAATCTACTCCGGAAATTTCCTACAAACTAATCAGGACAAGTTTCTACTCCCTTTGTCGTTAAAGAAAGGGTAAGACAATTGAGAGGAAGCAATCGTGAATATTAATTCTGCAGGGATCGTTAGCAACCTTTGTTCATGGGTGCCAGGCAAAGTCAAAGAAATGAGGCCCACCACACAAGTGGACACCCTGGTGGAAGGCAAGACCAATAGCGTAGAGAAAGCCGTCTTGGCCCCAGGCGAAAAAGCCCCCGAGAAGGTTGACGACATTGAGCATTACGTCTATGAGGAAGCCCCATGGCTAAAGCTCAGCTTTGACGACCCGATTATGGAAATGTGTAAGGATGGAATCTATTTACTTGGCATAGTCTCTGAATCATCCGGAAAACTAACCAAAATAAACTCTGCATTCGAAGAATTCTCCGAACACATCAAAGACCTACGGCCCGATATTGCCTCGTCAAACTACAGCTTCACCCTCGACGAAAACGCGAACATAAAGATACTTGACGGACGACAGCCATTGAGTGAAGCGGACAAACTGTGGTTAACCGACGAAATCAACAAATTCAAAGACTTCAGGAATACCGTTCACGCTCACTCCAAAGCGCTGATGGCGGTAGTGGATCACACCAAGAACTTTGGTGGCAAGTACAACCTGAACAGGCACAATTTCCAATCGGTCATTGATTACAAAGACATCCTCAATATATCTCAATATGATTTTTATAAAAGAGCCTTAGATTTGGTAAAGAGCCATGCTCCGATGAGGTCAGAACCGCGAATCAATACGTACGCATAGCGAAACTAAGCTGCCCGCCGTCTGGTGGGACGGGAGTTTTTCTCTCAACAGTTTTGCAGTCTATATGTCGCTATCGATGGGCTGGAGGTAATGTCAATCTGAGAACAGCTTCTCACTATAACCCCCTCCAAGAAGTTTCCTACAACCTTCTCAGTCCAGGTTTTTACTCACTTGGCCGTTAAAGAAAGGTGAAACTACTGAAAGGACGCATTCGTGAATATCAACTCCGCAATGAGACTCAACCATCTTCAACCATCCGCTTCGATCATCAACGAGCAGGAACGCTCCGCCAAGCGCACAAAAAATACGGGCCATAGAGATGTCGTAGATCACCAAAAATATAATGCAGAGCCTCTGCAAACCGAAAATTCACTTCAGCACGTCTCCACGGAGTGCAAAGATGATGTTTTAGAACTTGCTTGCTTGACCATCGACGCTGCACTCAGACAAATCGACATTTGCCGACAGTACGGTGAGTTTTACGAACGCCTTAAAGACCTGCGCCCTGATATCGCTTCAGCAGGATTCGGATTCACGCTGGATGAGAACTCGAAAATAAAAATATTGGACTCAGGGAAATTGGGCGAGGCTGATAAATCCTGGCTAACTGAGGAAATCAATACATTCAAGGACATCAAGCACCACGTCTACAAGCATTCCAAACTATTGATCCAACTGGTAGAAAAAGACACCCAAAGATTTGGTGGGAGATTTAACCTTAATAGTGAGAACTTTCAGAACACTGTCGATTATGGAGATATACTTAATAAAAAATGGGGAGGCATCGGGGCATCTCTCGATAGTTTCTTTACTAGGCAGATTTTAGAGAACGCGGAAAAACGCGCGTCCCCCTTGCTTGACACTTATGCATAGTAAGAAAAACGGCCTGCCAGAATATCTGACAGGCCGCTATTCTATGGATTCAGGATCGTCTACTGCTAATTAGACGCTGATTACAGATATGTCCGAATGCGTAGGTTGCAGATTGATCTCTGCCTGCCAATTCATTCACGACAACATATTGACCAATTCGGTAGTGAGTCCTCCACGTATTATTGTAGCCCTTACTGTAATTAACAAAGTCTCTTGCTTCATTACCTCCTTCACATCGGCCAAGCTCTACCAATTTCAATGCCCTTCCGTCCTGGTCCGAAGATAGGACAAAACTGATCAAAGGTTTATAGTTTCCATTAAACCCAAGTACGAAACCAACAGTACCACCCTCAAGGGGAGCACCTGCGGTGTCGGTAAACTGCACCTCTAGCGTGGCCTCCTTATGAGCTTGACCTGGCAGCCATTCAGGAATGGAATAGCCATACGGAATCCTTAACACATTCTCCTCACCTTTTAGATTGAAGTCCTTCAAAACCGGATAGGACCCAAATACCAGTGAATATTGCCCACCATTAAATGCCACCGCTTGATTATGCGTGACCCTGATGATGATCTCCTCACCCGGCTTCAGGTTTTTTAGGACACTCATACCTTTAACGGTAACCAGCTCCCACGCCCCGCCTACATGCCGCTCAACCTTGATATGCTGCTGACTCTTCAAGTCCAGTATTACATCCTGCCCTCTTACAGCGGTAAAACCGTAGTAGTGCTCGGAGACAGCGCTGTTTAAGCGCGTGCCAAGAGTGTGAACCTTATCCGTCAACACATTGAATACCGGCTCTTCCATTTCCGGTGTGGTGGTAGTTTGTGTCGCACTGCCCTCTGGGACCGCTTGTGCCCATGCTGAATGAGGGCCCGCCGAAATAACAGCGGACACAACCATACCCAAAAGCAGCTTTTTATTTTTACGCATCTGAAACTCCTAAATAGACTCAATAGTTTTAATTCGTTTATGCCAAGTGGTCTAAGCACTGACAAACCGGACGTAATCACTGCTTTAAACCCGAGTCAACAAGGCTGTTTAAATTTCAGAAGCTTCCTACTTTTAACTTAATTTGTAATACATCCCCTACAAATAACACGTATCATTTCTTACGCCGAACACCAGAGAACTCATGACTTACTCAACGCTTTCGCGCCGACCGACCAAAACTTAAAAATACGGTCGCGAGTTGAGAACAGCATCTCAAAAAGAGACCCTCTCGGAAGTTTCCCACAACATTATCAGGCCAAGTTTTTTCGGACATGGCCGTTACACCGAGGGAGACCTACAACACGGAGAGGGAATACTCGTGAACATCAATTCCATTGTGTCGACCCCTTTGAAGCTTTCAGCAATTGATCAGCCTAAGATGGAGCAAGTCATGGCGACATCTGCGATTAGGTATACAAGATTAATATCCTCCGACGAAAGCGAGAACACCACACTGAAGATATTGAATTGCAACCCGTTTATGGTGGGGCCTATATTTAGAGATATCGTATTTACACGAGAAACAGACCCACTCGACAGAGGATGGGCTCCCCTTAAGAAGGATGAGTGCTGCTGGGGATGTCGCAGTGACCAAATGGATACATTAGCTTCTAATGCCAGCAGCCTGATAGAGAACATCAGCGTTGAACTGCAAAACTTCAGACAGAAAATTGCCAAAGACTTCCCAGCGCTATCAGCTACACCCTTTGATTTCACAGTCGATGCAAGTGGAAAGGTCAAAGTTTTAAATTCTGACTTATTAAGTGACCTCGAAACCGCATACCTGACAGAAGCCATGCAGGACTATGAACCACTCAGAGAGCTCATCATGGCTCACGCCGAGACGATCATTAGCTATGTAAGCTTTTTAAAACGTCCTGAAGAAGAGGAACCCTTCTCCTACAAACATTTCAGCGCTTTGGTAAATTACGCCGCGCTGCTCGCAGACACCACGGGCAAGCTTAATATTTTCGGACAACCAAAGGAAAATGATCGCACCCATACAAATAATCGAAACAGGATCGACGTAGAAGTCTGATGCGAAAAAAAGGGCAGATGTACTATCTGCCCCTCACAGCTTGAAATAGTTAGATTCTACCTCTGTTCAGAGTCTGGGTGCAGATATGAGCAAATCCGGCCATCTTGTTCATTTCACTTTTTTTACTCTCTGTGCCAATAAGCTTGTCGAATACAAACCAACGTCCGAGATTGTATGTAGACACCCAATGATGGGTTCCACCGGCATCATTGCGCTGAGCGGCCAGTTCTCCCCGATAACATCTATGTTTAGGCCGCTTGGCTGACCTTAACAGCAACGACCGACCAAAATCCGCAAATGCGGTCGCTGTTTGAGAACAGTGTCTCAATAAGTGCCCTTCTCGGAAGTTTCCCACAACATTATCAGGCCAAGTTTTCTCACACATGGCCGTTACGCCAAGGGAGACCTACAACACGGAGAGGGAATACTCGTGAACATTAATTCCATTGCGTCGAACCCTTTGAAGCTTTCAGCAATTGATCAGCCTAAGGTGGAGCAAGCCCTGACACCAATAGCAACCAAACAAACAAAATTAATTTCTTCTGAAGACAGCAAGAATCCCACGCTAAAGATATTGGATTGTTGGCCTATCATGAGGGATCCTCGTTACGAGGATATTGAGTTCACTCGAGAAACATACCCCTACAACAGCGAATGGATCCCTCTCAAGAAAGATGAATGCTGCTGGGGATGTCGCGAGCGCGAAATGGCTACGTTAGCTTCTAATGCCAGCATGCTGATAGAGAAAATCAGCGATAAACTTCAAGATTTTAGACAGACAATTGCCAAGGACTTCCCGGCGCTATCGACCACACCCTTTGACTTCACAGTCGATGCGAATGGAAAGGTCAAAGTTTTAAATTCTGAGTTATTGAGCGACCTTGAAACTGCCTTCCTGACAGAGGCCATGCAGGACTATGAGCCACTCCGAGAGCTCATCATGGCTCACGCCGAGACCATTATCAGCTATGTAAGCTTTTTGAAGCGCCCTGAAGAAGAGGAACCCTTCTCCTATAAGCATTTCAGCGCCTTGGTAAATTACGCCGCGCTGCTAGCAGATACGACAGGCAAGCTTAATATTTTCGGACAACCAAAGGAAGACGGAAACATACATGCCAACGATCGATACAGACTCGACGTAAAAGCATGATGTAAAAAAAGGGGCAGATGTACAACATCTCCCCCTCACAGCTTTAAATCGTTAGATTCGACCTCTGTTCAAAGTCTGGGTGCAGATATGGGCAAAGCCGGCCATTTTGGCTGACTCGGCCACCTTACTTTCCGTACCGACAAACCCGTCAAATACAAACCAACGTCCTACATTGTATGTAGATACCCAATGATGGGTTCCACCGGCATCATTGCGCTGAGCGACCAGTTCTCCGCCGTAACATTTGTTAAGCGTGAATGTCGCCGTGGCGATTCCACGCTCGTCTGACAGCGCGGACTGCGTCACTTCTGGGTCTTTAGACTTCAGGTTTAGATAAATCGGCAAACTGGCTGACGCGCCTTTCAATGGAATCCCTGTGGTATCGGTAAATGTTGCTTCGAACGTTAACGTACCATGAGTTTGCAAACCAGCTACCCATCCAGAGTCGGCGACAGGAACACGGTTCCTGACAGATGGAGCGTTCAGTGAAGAATCCTTGAGGACCGGGTATGATCCAAAGGCCACTTTGTATTCCGTCCGCTGGTAAGGTTTGTCTTGTTTGTAGGAAACCCTCATGACTACTTGATCACCTGGCTTCAAACCAGGTAGATCGAGCGCACTCGTGTTATTTTTTGTCTTCCACACACCATCATAATATTCGACCTGCCAAGATGGTTCAGGCTCCTCAGCTATAGCTGCAAGCAAAACTTTCTGCCCACGAATTGAAGTAAAAACATAGCAACGGACGTCGGATTTGCTTTCAAGAAAGCCCTTTGGTTCGTTAATCTGATCTAGCGTGCTCTGACAACTGGATGTATCAGGTTCTGGCAACGACACGGCCGCCATCGCCGTCTCAACTTGAGTTACATTTTGCTCAACACCATTAATTTCGGCCCGAGCATAAAACCCAAGCGAAGACATCACCAATAAAGGAGCGCACAACTGCGCAACCCTCAATTTTTTATTCTTGTTCATTTCTATCATCCTGATAATTATTAAAGTTTTAGCCAGACGCTTATGCAACTGACAAAAACGGACGTAATCACCGTTTAAAACACGAGTCAATATTCAACAATCAAAATCAGAACATTCCTACTTGACTCTTATATTTGAGGGCTTTTCCTACATAAAACATCGACTCAACTTACAAATCCAACTGACTATCGACGCATTAAACGTTTTAGGATGAGCACACACGGGCGTTTCGAAAATTCATAGCGTTAAGGGGTTTATCAAATCCCCGGTCTTGCCGATAAACCTGATGAGCCGCTGATGGACCTGCGGCCTGAGCACGCCATGGATGGGTAAGCAGCCCGCCGCCGCTCAGGATGCGTCCTACAGCCCTAGACTATTTTTCCCGCAATCCCGGTCAGCGACTAAGCTTGAGTCAGGTGCGATTAACAGGTTTAACCGGGCCAACCGAAATGGGCGTTTTACGGCATGCTGATACCAAACAAACTGTGATTACAGCGGACCGTAGCGATCGCGCTCCCATGCCAGAAGCCCCGCGCCGCAAGAGCTATGTGTGGCGCGTGTTCTGGATTTTGCTGCTGATGGGGATTGCGGCGCTAGCTGTCGCGATGGTGATCGAGTCACGTAGCTCGCGCCTGCAAGCGCTGGAGTTCAACCGCTTTGCGGCGAGTCTGAGCTATTCGATGCATACAGGTCCCAGTGATTCGATGCTCTACCCCGGCGAAGGCCCCTTCGACAAGCGCCTGGGCTACTCATCACTGAATGAATTTTTGCCGCGCCTGCTCAAACGCGACTATCTGGTTACCGAACAGGTACGGTTTTCCCCCGACTTGCTGGACTACGCCAAACGTGGCTTCTTCGTACCTTATGAAGAGAAAATCCAGGCTGGACTGTCGATCACTGATTGCCGTGGTGTCGACGTCTATCAGTTCCGTTATCCGCAGCAGTTCTACCCAAGCTTTGCCGCCATCCCGCCGCTGCTGGTGCACAGCCTGCTGTTCATCGAGAACCGCGATCTGCTTGATCCACAACAGCCAATGGCAAACCCGGCAGTGGACTGGCCGCGTTTTGCCAAAGCGGCGTTTTCTCAAGTAGCGAAGCTGCTCGGCTTGCCGGGGCAGTCGGCGGGAGGCAGCACGCTGGCTACTCAACTGGAGAAGTATCGACACTCTCCTGACGGTCTTACGCTTTCAGGCTTTGAAAAACTTCGGCAGATGATTTCCGCCAGCGTGCGCGCCTATCAACCAGGCCAGCAAACCTTAGAAGCACGTCAACGCGTCGTTCGTGATTACCTGAACAGCGTGCCGCTGTCGGCGGTGCCGGGCCATGGCGAAGTGCACGGGATGGCTGAAGGTTTGCGGGTCTGGTATGGCGCGGACTTCGTGAAGACCAACCAGTTGCTCGCGTCTACCGCCAGTGACCCGCAAAGCATCGCCGCTCAGGGACTGGCATTACGAGAAGTGCTGTCGCTGGTCATCGCCCAACGTCGACCTTCGCACTATCTGGCGAAAGGTCGTGCGGAACTGGCGGAGCTGACTGACAGCCACATTCGCCTGCTGGCACAAAATCAGGTGATCAGCAGCGCGTTGGCCGATGCCGCGCTGGAAGCGACGTTGAGTTACCGCAACTGGGCGGAGCAGCCGACCATCCAGCCCATCGAGACCAATAAAGGCATCAGTGTCGCCCGCAGTCGATTGTCGGCGCTGCTCAATCGTCCGCTGTACGACCTTGATCGCCTTGATCTTTCGGCCACCAGCACCCTGCAAAGCGAACTGCAAAACAGCGTCAGTGAGTACCTGAAAAATCTTGCGGACCCGGCTTTTGCTGCACAAGTCGGGCTATTGGGAGAGCGTTTGCTAACCCCCGCCAGTACCACCCAGGTGCGCTACAGTTTCACGTTGTTCGAGCGCGGCCCGGATGGATCACGGGTAAGGGTGCAGACGGACAGTACCGATCAGCCTTTCGATATCAATGAAGGCAGTAAGCTGGAACTGGGCTCCACCGCAAAAATGCGGGTGATGACGACCTACCTGGAGATCATTGCCGAACTGCATGATCGTTACGCCGCGCAAAGCGTCAGCGCACTGGGCAAGGAGCCGGTGGCAGATCAGGACCGCCTGACCCGCTGGGCGCTGGATTACCTGATACAGAATAAGGATCGGGACCTGTCCAGAATGCTCTCGGCGGCGCTGGACCGGCGCTACTCGGCCAGCCCGGCAGAAAGCTTTTTCACCGGTGGTGGCATGCACCACTTCAACAACTTCCGCAAAGAAGACGACAGTCGCTTGCCAACCCTGCGTGAATCGCTGCGCGAGTCGATCAACCTGCCGTTCATTCGACTGATGCGTGATGTCGTGCGTTACAGCACTTATCAAGGGCCAAACAATAGCGCCGAGCTGCTCAAGGATGACGATGACCCACGCCGTCAGGAATACCTGAGTCGCTTCGCTGACCGTGAAGGGTCGGTATTCCTGCTGCGCTTCTGGAAACGTTACAAGGACAAAACCACTCAGGAGCGGCTCGATACATTCCTGGACGGCATCAATGCCACGCCAATCAGGCTGGCGGCGGTGCATCGTTATCTGTTGCCGGGTGCCAATCAGGCCAACTTCAACACCTTCATCCGTGCGCACATGGCCGAGGACAAGGTCGGACCGAAGCTGAGCGAGAAGCGACTGGCCGATCTCTATGAAAGCTACGGGCCGGGCAAGTACAACCTGCCGGATCAGGGCTATATCGCCAAGGCGCACCCGCTGGATCTGTGGTTAGTGGGTTACTTGCTGCAACACCCGGATGCGCAGTTCAAGGACGCTGTTGCTGCCAGCCGGCATGAGCGTCAGGAAGTGTACGGCTGGCTGTTCAAGAGTCGCCACAAGAGTGCACGGGACAGCCGGATCCGGACGATGATGGAGGTCGAGGCGTTTCTTGATATTCATCAGCGCTGGCAACGTGTCGGCTATCCGTTTGATCATCTGGTGCCTTCGCTGGCCACCGCCATCGGCAGTTCCGGCGACCGCCCCGCCGCGCTGGCCGAGTTGATCGGCATCATCCAGAACGACGGTATCCGGTTACCGACTTTGCGCATCGACAGCCTGCATTTTGCTGCCGACACGCCCTACGAAACCCGACTCGCCAACAACCCGGAACTGGGCCAGCGCGTATTGCCTTCCGAAGTTGCCGCCGCCATGCGCGAAGCGCTGTCGCAAGTGGTCGACGGGGGCACCGCCAAGCGGGTGCATGGCAGTTTCAAATTGCAGGACGGCTCTATCCTCGCCATGGGCGGCAAGACCGGCACCGGCGACAACCGTATCGAAAGTATCGGTGCGGGCGGACGCGTCCTGAGTTCACGAGCGATCAACCGGACAGCCACTTTCGTGTTCTATCTGGGCGATAACCACTTCGGCACCCTGACCGCATTCGTGCCGGGCCGGGCAGCAGAAGGATTCCGCTTCACGTCAGCGCTGCCCGTGCAAGTGCTAAAGGGCATGGCGCCGATTCTGAACCCGTATCTGGAGCCTGGTGGTCATACGCTCTGCCAGCCGACCATCAGAACGCAACTGTAGCGAACTTGTTCGCGAGGGGCGTCAGGCCGGCACCACCGCGTTTAACCCTCTCGGCAACAAGTTACCTCCTACCCAGACCGCGCCACACGGTAGGAGCGAACTTGTTCGCGAGAGGCGTCAAACCGGCACCACCGCATCAAATCCTCTCGGCAACAAGTTACCTCCTACCCAGCCCGCGCCACACGGTAGGAGCGAACTTGCTCGCGAGGGGCGTCAAACCGGCACCACCGCATCAAATCCTCTCGGCAACAAGTTACCTCCTACCCAACGCGTGCCACACGGTAGGAGCGAACTTGTTCGCGAGAGGCGTCAGGCCGGCACCACCGCGCTTAACCCTCTCGGCAACAAGTTACCTCCTATCCAGCCCGCGCCACACGGTAGGAGCGAACTTGTTCGCGAGAGGCGTCAAACCGGCACCACCGCATCAAATCCTCTCGGCAACAAGTTACCTCCTACCCAACGCGTGCCACACGGTAGGAGCGAACTTGTTCGCGAGAGGCGTCAAACCGGCACCACCGCATCAAATCCTCTCGGCAACAAGTTACCTCCTACCCAGCACCGCGTTGCTCGTTGCTCCTACAACCATTTTGATAAATTTTCTCAAACCACAAACGAGAACCGTTCGTCTTTATCCCTTGCGCAATCATTAAGATATATCTTAAGGTATATCTAACTTGTAACGGGAGATGAAGAGATGCGTGATGACCCTCACGACAACGACCACCGTCCTTCGCATCGCGAGCATGGCGATGGACGAGATGGTTTTGAGAAACGACCTGGCCGGGAACGCGGTGGACGCGGACCTCGGGTGTTCGCGCCGGGCGATCTGAAACTGCTGCTGCTGGCATTGATTGCCGAGCAGCCCTGCCATGGCTATGACCTGATCCGTCAGATTGAAGGCATGTTTGACGGTGCCTATAGCCCAAGCCCCGGGGTGATCTACCCGACCCTGACGTTCCTCGAAGAAAGCGAGCTGATCGAAGGCGATGCCCAGGGCGGTAAAAAACATTACGCCGTCACCGATGCCGGTCGCGCCTCATTGGCCGAGCAGAAAGTCGCTCTGGATGGCGTAAGGATGCGTATCGACGTCAGCAAGCGCTCGTTGCGCGGTCACGACCGTCCTGCGGAAATCCATGAGGCCGTGCACAACCTTCGCCACGCCTTGCAACTGCACCACGGTCGCTGGAGCCCCGAAGAAATCCTCCGGGTTCGCGACCTGCTCAACAACACCGCCAAAGCCATCGTCGATGGCCCCCACGTCACCTCGGAGAAGCCGGTATGAATTCACAGCAATCCATTCATCGTGTCAGCCATGAGATCAAACGCCGCAGGCTTGAAGTGCTGCGAGTGACGGACATTACCCCTAAAATGCGCCGGATTACCTTGCATGGCCCTGACCTGACCGGCTTCATCAGCCTGGGACCCGATGACCATGTGAAATTGATGTTCGCCACCACACCTGAAGAACAGGCAGCGCTGGATAACTTCGTTCCGGGCTCCCCAAGCGACGGACCAAAACCGGTGATGCGTGATTACACACCGCGCCGTTACGATGCGATCAGTGGCGAACTGGATATCGATTTCGTACTGCACGGCGAAGGGCCCGCAGCAACCTGGGCAGCGCAAGCTCAACCGGGTCAGTTCCTGAATATCGCAGGGCCGCGCGGTTCGATGATCGTGCCGGATATCTTTGACAGTTATCTGCTCATCGGTGATGAAACCGCCCTGCCTGCTATCGCCCGACGCCTTGAAGAGTTACCGGCCAATCGCAGCGCGCTGGTCGTTGTCGAGGTTGCAGACCCAGGCGAGCAGCAGGTTTTTCAAAGTCAGGCTCAGGTCGACGTGATCTGGATCGTCCGTGGCGAACAGGATCTGGTGGATGTCGTCCGCCGCCTGGAAATGCCTGAAGGCAAGCTGTACGCCTGGATCGCAACCGAATCGATGCTGTCACGCAAACTGCGCCGGGTATTGCTCGGTGAGTTCGGACTGGAAGAAGAGTTTGTGAAGGCTGCGGGGTACTGGCGGCTGGACGGGAGTGATGAGGGCTGATCGGTACTTAGCTCTCATCGAACAAATTACAGCTATCTGATTTGGAATCCTTTTTCTGTAGGAGCTGCCGAAGGCTGCGAAGTATTTCTGCTGATAAACCGCGATCGCAGCCTTCGGCAGCTCCTAAAAGTCCTGTGTTTGCCGCGAAACTGTGCGGTGCGATAGAAACCGGGCCAGCTCCTGCAGACTCAGCGTCTGGCGCTGAATCTGTCCACTCCAAGCAGCACCAGGGCAATCACGATAAAACCGATCAACACCCCTCCCGCATTGGTGAACGCTTGCACATAACCGATGTTGCCGACGTTGATGAAGGGGTACATGTAATCGCCAATCGAGCTGCCACGCAGCAACACGTAGGAAAAGTAGATGACTGGGTAAAGAATCCACAGCAGTACATGCTCAAGCCGCAAGAGGCCCTTGGGTACGTAAAGCCACCAATACAGCAGGAACGCAAGCGGCATGACGTCATGCAGTAATTCGTCAGCAACAAACTGCCAACCTACCGGGTGCCAGAGATGGCGAAGCAATACGTTGTAAGCGAGTCCGACCAGAACAATGCTGGCTGCAATCCCGCTGCACACCACCGGGTGCTGGAAGAAGCGATGCGCGGCCGAGGTTCTGTTACTCAACGCGCAGGTCAGTACGACTGCTACCAGCGTATTGCTCCACACGGTAAAAAAACTGAAGAACCGCACCAGCCCACCTATCAGGCTGGCGTCATCGGCCCAGCGTGCAATGAAAACAAGGTAAAGCTGAATGGCCAGTCCTGACCACCCGAGGCAGGCGGCAATCATCGTGTAACAGCGCTGTCCTTGCGCACTTTTCATGTATTGGAAGTACATCGTTTTTCCTTGGAGCCCAGCCTTGGAACCGGGCGAAATTACCAGCCTTTGCTGCGGTGCAACTTCACGTACAACGCCTCGACCTTCTCCCTGGCCCAAGGCGTCTTGCGCAGAAACGTCAGGCTGGACTTGATGCTTGGGTCGCTCTTGAAGCAGCGAATATCAATGCGCTCAGCCAGGCCTGACCACTCGTAATGCTCAACCAGTGCGTTGAGGATCTGTTCCAGCGTTACGCCGTGCAAAGGGTTGGAGTGGGGTGTATTCATGCAAAACCTTCAAGCTCAATGGAGAGGGGCACTTCCCGGAAGCTGCGCACCTTAGCCGAGCCTTCAGACAGCGGGAAGAGCTTAGCGTGCGAAGTCTTTGTTTTGGCAGTCAGCTTCCGCCTATGAGGAGTGTAGGACGCTTCCGAAAAGCTCCGCTATTTGTCCGAAACACAGCCCCAATAGGGGAATGACGCAGAACCTGTTGGAGCGAGGCTTGCCCGCGAATGGATTGCCTCGATGTTACCGAGATGCCGCGTGATGGGTTCTTCGCGGGCAAGCCACGCTCCAACAGACCGCCCTCAACGCACTATTGCAATCTCCGCAATGATCCATGTCAATTTTATCGCTGTTCACTAACTCGTTAGCCCCCTATCATTACGGACTGCCAGCTGAACCGATTTTGCAACTGCTTTCGCATTGCAAAACCGCGGCATAGCGCCGCATGCCTTTCCTGAATAATTCAAAAGAACGATACCTATGTCTGTCGACCCGAGACGTTTTTTGGCTTTTGCCCTGCCCTTCCCTTCACGCCTTAACTTTGCCGCAAGGCTCTGTGGAATTGCCGTCGCTAGTCTGGCCAGTTGTGCACAGGCTGCACCTGCATTTGACAGTGATTCGCCATGGATGCTGGGAGACTGGGCAGGCAAGCGGACCGAGCTGTCGCAACAGGGCTATGATTTCAAACTCGATTACACCGCAGAGATGGGGTCCAACCTGCACGGCGGTTACAGCCACGACAATGCGGTGCGCTACAGCGATCAATACGCCCTCGGCGCTCATCTCGATCTGCAGAAGATCCTCGGCTGGCAGGATGCCGAATTCCAGTTGACGGTGAACAATCGCAACGGCGACAACATCAGCAATGACCGCGTCAGCGACCCGCGCACTGGCACGCTGTCTTCCTCCCAGGAAGTCTGGGGCCGTGGCAGCGTTACGCGCCTGACGCAGCTGTGGTACCAGCAGAAATTCTTTGATCAGGCCTTGAGCGTCAAGCTCGGCCGATACAATCAGGGCGAGGATTTCGGCAGCTTCCCCTGCGACTTCCAGAATCTCTCGCTCTGCGGCTCTCAGGTCGGCAACTGGGATGGCGGTACGGTGTACAACTGGCCCATCAGCCAGTGGGCAATGCGCATCAAATACCAGATCACTCCGGAGTTTTTCGCCCAGATCGGTGCGTTCGAGCAAAACCCGTCGAATCTGGAAAACGACAACGGCTTCAAACTCAGCGGCAGCGGCACCCAGGGGGCGGTCTTGCCCGTAGAGCTGGTCTGGTCGCCCAAAGTCGATGGTCTGCCGGGTGAATATCGCGCCGGTTATTACTACAGCACCGCCGACAGCCAGGACGTTTACAAAAGCAGTAACGGTCAGTCGGCAGCGCTCACCGACGGCACGTATCGCAGTGCTTCAAGCAAGCACGGCATGTGGTTGAACCTCCTGCAGCAGGTTAGCAGCCGCGACGGCGATCAAAGCCGCGGTTTGAGCGTGTTCGCCAATGGAACGATGCATGACAAGAAGACCAACAAGGTCGACAACTACGTCGCCGTCGGTGCGTTCTACAAAGGCCCGTTCGATGCCCGTCCCAAAGACGATATCGGCCTTGCTGTCTCACGCATTCACGTCAATCCGGCCTACCGCAAGAACGCCGCTGCACTTAATCAGGCCGCGGCTGTTTATGACTACAACGATCCAGCCTTCACGCCCCTGCAGGACACCGAATACAACGCCGAGCTGTATTACGGCGTGCACCTGACCAACTGGCTCACGGTGCGGCCAAATCTGCAGTTCGTGCGCCACCCCGGCGGCGTGGACGAAGTGGACGACGCACTGGTGGCGGGCCTGAAAATTCAGTCGTCCTTCTGACCGACGGCTGATTTCTGCTGTCATTAGTTCGTATCAACAACTAGTTTCAAAGTATTGCAGAGAATTCTTCAGCGAATCCTGCGCGAATAACAAAGCTTCATTACTTAAATCTGTCCTTGGAGATTCACACTATGAGCACTGACGGTGCTTTGAGTAAAAATCGCCTGCTGCCGACATTGCTCGGGCTGGTGATACTGCTGATGGGCCTTGCCCTGTTGGCCTTAGGCGTCGATCTGCTGCAAGTGGGCGGTTCGCCGTATTACTTGCTGGCAGGCATCGGCTTCGCGGTGACGGGCATCTTGCTTGTCACTGGACGCCGAGCGGCGTTCGGCTTGTACGCGCTGATCCTGTTCGCCAGCACCGTCTGGGCATTGTGGGAAGTAGGTCTGGACTGGTGGCAGCTCGTGCCGCGTCTGGCACTGTGGTTTGCCTTGGGCATCGTGATGTTGCTGCCATGGTTCCGCCGCCCGGTCCTGCGTGGTCAGCCAGGCGGTAAAGGCATCGCCGCACTGACCGTTGCGGTAGTGCTGGCAGGCCTTACGGCCCTGGCAAGCCAGTTCACCAACCCTGGTGAGCTCAAAGGCCAGCTGGACCGTGAAACTGCAGGCACCACCAACGCCGCACCCGCCATGCCTGACGGCGACTGGCAGTCCTACGGCCGCACTGCATTCGGTGATCGCTACTCGCCACTGGCGCAGATCACTCCGGCTAACGCCAGCAAGCTGGTGCCTGCCTGGACTTATCGCACTGGCGATATCCCAGGCCCGAACGATCCGGGCGAAACCACGGCCGAGAACACGCCGCTCAAAGTCAACGGCATGCTTTACGTCTGTACGCCGCATAGCCAGGTGATTGCGCTTGATCCGGACACCGGCAAGGAAATCTGGCGCTACGATCCGAAGATCAGCACTCAGAATGCTGCCAACTTCAAAGGCTGGGCACACATGACCTGCCGTGGCGTGTCCTATCACGATGACGCCGCCTATGCCGCAGCGCCAGCGCAAAGCCCGGCAACACCGGCTGTCGCTTCCGCCGGGAGCAATGTTTGCCCGCGTCGCATCTTCCTGCCGACTGCTGACACCCGCCTGATCGCGCTGAACGCCGACACCGGCAAAGTCTGCGAGGATTTCGGCAACAAAGGCGCGGTCGACCTGAGCGCCAACATCGGCACTTTCGCAGCGGGCGGTTACTACTCCACGTCGCCACCTGCTGTGACCAAGGACCTTGTAGTGATCGGCGGCCACGTGACCGACAACGTTTCCACCGACGAGCCGTCGGGCGTGATCCGTGCGTATGACGTTCACACGGGCCGTCTGGTGTGGAACTGGGACAGCGGCAACCCGGATGACACCACGCCTTTGGCTGAAGGCAAGTCCTACACGCGTAACTCGCCCAACATGTGGTCGATGTTCGCCGTCGATGAAAAACTCGGCATGCTTTACCTGCCTATGGGCAACCAGACTCCGGATCAGTGGGGCGGTGACCGTACTCCAGAGTCCGAGCAATTCAGCGCCAGCATCGTGGCTCTGGATATCGCTTCCGGCAAAGTACGCTGGAGCATGCAGCTGACTCACCATGACCTGTGGGACATGGATGTCGGTGGCCAGCCGACGCTGATGGACATGAAAACTGCTGAGGGCATCAAGCCGGCCGTACTGGTTTCGACCAAGCAGGGCAGCATCTATGTGCTGGATCGCAGCACCGGCAAGCCGATCGTACCGATTAATGAAGTACCGGTCCCGGGCGGTGCGGTAGCGGGCGATCACACTTCGCCAACTCAACCTAAATCCGACCTGAACTTCATGCCGCCACCGCTCAAAGAACGCGACATGTGGGGTGTAACGCCATTCGATCAGGCGCTGTGCCGGATCGACTTCAAGTCCTTGCGTTACGATGGCCCGTTCACCCCGCCATCGCTGCAAGGCTCGATTGTTTACCCAGGTAACTTTGGCGTGTTCGATTGGGGCGGCATCTCGGTTGATCCAGTACGCCAGATCGCCTTCGTCAACCCGAGCTACATGGCGTTCCGGTCCAAACTTGTACCTGCCGCAGAGGTTGAAGGCGGTCCTGGCCGCAAGAGCGAAACCGAAGGCGTACAGCCGAACAAAGGCGCGCCCTACGGCGTGATCCTGGAAGCGTTGCTGTCGCCACTGGGTCTGCCTTGCCAGGCACCGGCGTGGGGTTATGTGGCTGCAGTGGATCTGACCAATCATCAGACCATCTGGAAGCACAAAAACGGCACCGTGCGTGACAGCTCGCCGGTTCCGATCCCGTTGAGCATGGGCGTTCCAAGCCTGGGCGGTACGTTCACCACCGCCGGTGGCGTCGCCTTCCTCAGCGGTACGCTTGATCAATACCTGCGTGCTTACGATGTTCGTAACGGCAAGCAACTGTGGGAAGGCCGCTTGCCAGCAGGCGCGCAAACCACGCCGATGACCTACACCGGCAAGGACGGCAAGCAATACGTGCTCGTCGTCGCTGGCGGTCATGGCTCGTTGGGCACCAAGCAAGGCGACTACGTGATGGCGTTCAAACTGCCGGATTGATGGTTCGCTGATGTAATAAAAAAGGCGGCTATCGAAAGATAGCCGCCTTTTTTGTGTCAGATTTTTAAACCTGCCGGACATTGTTGCCTGGCTTATTCCCACAGAGGTTTGGCAGGTGGACCGCGTTATCGTTCTTCGCGGGCAAGCCCGGCTCCTACCGGTTAGTGGCGTGTCCGGTAGGAGGTAACTTGTTCGCGAGAGATTTGGACGCGGTGGTTCGGGCTGACGCCTCGCGAACAAGTTCGCTCCTACCGGTTAGTGACGTGTCCGGTAGGAGGTAACTTGTTGCCGAGAGGGGTGGACGCGGTGGTTCAGGCCTGACGCCTCGCGAACAAGCCCGGCTCCTACAAGGTATGCAGTACCCGTTGGAGCGAGGCTTGCCCGCGAATCAGGCGCGGTGATTTAACGGGTAGACAGCATTGTCCTTATCGCGAGCAAGCCCGGAGCCTAAAAGCACCTCGTTCGAGCAAAGAATCAAGATCCCTGTAGTTACCGCGACCTAACGCCAGCCTTGCTCCCTGCCCGCAAGATATCGCTCCAGCGCCTGACCAGATAATTGTGCTCATCCATCACCGAGTTCCACACCGCAATATGGCCCATGCGCTGTTCATAGGAGCCGCCATCACGTACTTCTCCGGCGTCAATCAAAGGCAGGCCGTCGCTGCCGAGCAGTTGCTCACGGGCAGGCAGCCCCTCGTACCAGTAATCCCATTCTGCCGCGCTCAGGTGATCGCGGCTGCGTGCCGGGTTGCCGATGTAGTAACCCTGGCGTGCCATGACTGCGCCCGGCCAGCCGGACAGCCACCAGTTGAGGTACGCGTAGGCGGCATCGAGTACCGGACCTTTGGCATGACGCGACAGCGACAAACCACCGAACCAGCCGCGATAGCCTTCACGGGGCACCGCAACGCGGTACTTCACGCCAGCTCGATGCAGCCGCACCAGGGTGGGCGACCAGAGGCTTTGGATATCGATGGTCGGGCTGAGCATCAACTCCGCGGCCTCTTCATCATCGGACCAGAACGCGCCGAAATGCCCTTCCTGCTGTTTGCGCACCAAGACATCGGCAAGTACGTCGATTTCCTCGATGCTCATGTTGCCGATGTCTTTGAACTGCGCCAGGCCTGCGCCCTGCACCGCCAGTGCTGCATCCAGCGCACCAATGGCCGCATCGCTTTGCAGGGCGATACGCCCACCCCAGGCTGGATCAAGTAGCCAGCCCCAGCTTTCATGGTCACTGTCCAGCCCGGCGGGCACGCGCTCCGGACGATAGGCAAAACTATCGGCATTGTGTGTTAGCGGCAGCATACTGATGCGCTCGCTCACCGCACTGCCCAGCGTGCCATCATGCTGCACGAACAGACGCTCGCTGGGGACGCTGCCACTGCCGAGCCGATCCGAGGGCCGCAACCGGCCGCGCTTGGGCAAGTCATTGATCTCATGCCAGAGAGCGATGCGCCGGGTATCGATGGGCTGGATGGCACGCGCCGGCCACACAAAGTCGACGTTGTGGAACCACTGATCGTAAAGGTCATAACTGTCGGGCTGCATCACCGCAATGCGTTGCGCGGTCTGCACGTCGTGCACCTGATACACCAGGCAGATACCCAGTTCCTGCTCGGCACGCTCGCGGATTGATTCAAGCAACGTGACCGATGTACCCAGGACGCGCAGCGTGATGGTCATGCTGCCGTCTCGCTGATGGCCGGAGCGAAGCAGCGGGCAAAGACATCAAACGAACGGCGCAACAGCTCAGGGTCAAGGCCGCGCAGGATAAACACCAGCCGCGAGCTGTGATCGTCCCCCGGCCAGGCCGACAGGTGCACGGGTGCATGCAGACAATGCTGCACACCATGAATCACGATAGGCGCTTGGCTGGCATTCACGTTGAGCAGTCCTTTGACTCGAAGGATTCGTTCACCGTGGCATCGTAACATCATCGACAGCCAGACCCCGAAGCCGACCCAGTCCAGTGGCTGCTCGAACCTCAAGCAGCACACTTGCGCATCACCATGCTTTGACGCGGTGGATTGCACGCGATGCAACTGCCAGCGCGCCACCTCCTGGGCTGGCTCTGCATCGAGGACTCCTTCGCCCAGCAATAACTGATCGCCGCTGTGGACCTGCGCGGTATCCATCATGAGCGCAGAGAAATTCAGGGCCTGCAGGTGTGCTCGCAACTCAGTCAGCGTTGGCTCATCCACCAGATCAGTCTTGCTCAGTAACAAACGATCCGCCGCTGCCACTTGCGCCAGCCACTCCGGGTGCAAACGCTCCTGCAAGGTGGCGTGACAGGCATCTACCAGGGTCACAATCAGACCCACATGAAAACGCCCGCGCAGTTGCGGATCGTTGCTCAGGGTCGCGAGGATCGGTGCCGGGTTCGCCAGGCCAGTGGTTTCCAGAATCACGCGACGAAACGGCGGGATCTCGCCCTTGGCGCGCCGGGCAAGCAGGCCCAGCAACGCGTCCTTCAGTTCGCCGCGAATGGAGCAACAGACACAGCCACTGGGCAGCAATACGGTGTCCGGCGCGACTTCCTCCACCAGCAGATGATCGATACCTACGTCGCCGAACTCATTGATCAGCAATGCTGTGTCACCGAGGTTTTCGTCCTGCAACAGTCGTTTGAGCAAGGTGGTCTTGCCGCTGCCGAGGAAGCCGGTAATTACGTTCAACGCAATGCTCATGATGACCTCTGCAAATGATCCAGCACGAGGGGGTCAAGCGGGTCCAGCTGTCGACCGATCAGCAGTTCGGCCTTCTCCAATAGCTGATTGAGACCTGATGCCAGCTCCTGCTTGCCGGTGGCACCAAGCAACAGGTAAGACGAGCCCTGAAAGTCCTCAACCTTGAGGCGAAACGGCGCCACCACTTTATTGATCGCCGCGATACGCCGCAGGCGTTCACGCCGCCGGGGCAATTCACCGCCCAGCGGGTCGCTCCAGTGCACGTCTTCGCCCAGCAGGCCGCACAATCCACACATCAGGTGATCCTCATTTGCTCACTACGGCATCACATCGCCAGAATTCGGCCCCAGCGTCTGGCCGACAAACAGATTGCCGCCTGGCTCACTGGCCAGAAGCACCGCTACCGGCGCGACTTCTTCGGCCATACCGAAACGTCCCAGGGGCAACTCGGCAGCCTTGGCGATTTTCCAGGCGCTGCTGATCCCCGACACCAATGGCGTTTCAATCGGACCAGGCGCGATGGCGTTGACCAGCACGTTGTCCTTGGCCACTTCCAACGCCAGCGACTTGGTAAAGCCGATCACCCCGGCTTTAGCCGCAGCGTAGTGAGTGAGTTCGGCGCCGCCCTTGATACCCAGTTGCGAAGCAACGTTTATGATGCGCCCCCACCCTTGGGCCAGCATGTGCGGCAGTGCTCGCTGACTCGCCACGAATACACTGGTCAGGTCTACACGCAACATGTCGTTCCACATCTCGATGCTCAAATCGACACAGCGCGCCTGGGTGAGCATGCCTGCGTTATTGACCAGAATGTCGATGCCACCGAAGTGCTCGACGCAGGCGTCGACACTGGCTCGCGCGCCTTCGACACTGCCCACATCGGCCACGCACTCGCGCACCTGCGCGCCCAATTGACGGCACTCCTGAGCGACTTTCGCCAGGCTCATCGGATCGCGATCGCCCAACAGCAATTGTGCGCCTTCGACTGCATAGGCGCGGGCGATGGCAGCACCAATCCCGCTGCCTGCGCCCGTGATGACAGCGCGTTTGTTGATCAGTTGTTGCATACACGGGTTCCTTTTTGAAGTGACGCGTCACCCTGTGGGACCGGATTTATCCGGGAAGAGCCCAGCCCGGCCGGCATAAAACCCACGGTGTGACCAAAATCGCCTTCGCGAATGCATTCCCACAGAACCTACGCAGGCCCGTAGGACAGGCCGGGCGGCGCTCCGTTTTAGCCGGAAGGAAGTCGGGGTGTTCGCTAAATTTTCTTTGGCGACATACCGCTCTCCCGGCTAAAGCCGGTCCTACAAGATCAAGAGCACGCTTGCAGGCCAACGTAGAATCTCCCATACCTCATCTGCGCAGCGTCATTACTCAGGCCAGCGCACCGTCAGCCCTCCGTCAATCACAATGCTTTGTCCGGTCAGGTAACTGGCCTCGTCGCTGCACAGGAAACGCACCAGTGAGGCGACTTCATCGGCCCGCCCCACTCGGCCAAGCGGGATAGCTTTGGCTGCCTGAGTGAGACCTTCCGGGCCCAGGGAGTTTTTGCTGTCCAGGGATTGCGGCGTCTCGATCAATCCGGGAATCACCGCATTGCAGCGAATACCCCGGCCAGCCAACTCCACCGCCAATGAACGGCACAGTCCAGGCACGCCGGCCTTGGCGGCGGCGTAGTGAGCATGGTCCTGCCAGCCGTAAACCCCGCCGGCAATAGACGAAATCGCCACCAGCGCGCCGCCCTCGCTCATGTGCCTGACCGCGGCGCGGAAGGTGCGCATCACGCCGGTCAGATCCACATCGAGCATCTCGTTCCAGAGCTCGTCTGTCATTTCCAACAGAGGCGCACGGCGCAGCAGGCCTGCGTTGGCCACGGCGTAATCGATTCGGCCGAAGGCCTTGAACGCCTGATCGGCCAACGCATCCACCGATTGCGTGCGGGTGACGTCCAGTGCCGCCATCAGGCACTCGCCCCCCACTGCTTCCACCAAACGAATGGTTTCCTGAGGATCGTGAGGATCGGCGGGATAAAAACCGCCCATCACTGCCACGCCCTTTTGCGCAAAAGCGACGGCCAGCGCCTGCCCGATGCCGCTGGCGGCACCGGTGATCACTGCAACTTTACGGGTCATGTGCAATTCCTTATTTCACGGTTTCCGGACGTACATGTCGGGCGGCAAACATCAGCGCACCGGAGAGGAAGCAAGGCAGCGCGCCAAAGTACAAGGCGGAGGTCTGCCAGTCGCCACCAGCGCTCAGTACAGACGTGGCGCCGAAACCGGCAATGACCGCGCCGATAGGCCCCATGGCGTGGATGATTGCGCCGCCAGTAGCGCGGATGCTGGTGGGAAAGCTTTCGCTGATGAAGAACAAGGCCGCCGAATAAGGGCCGATCAGGAAAAACAGACCCAGACTGTAAAGGCCGATCACCGTAGGCATGTTGCTCGGGCCGTAGAGCATCGCGGCGAAGGACAGCCCGCCAAGCATCCAACCCAGACCGATGACGTTGCGGCGACCAATCTTGTCGCCCATCCAGCCGTGGCTCAGGTAACCGCAGTAACCCACCAGGTTGGACAACACCAGAATGATCAGCGAGTTTTCGAAGGAAACGTGATGCACACTGACGATCACTGACGTACCGAGCACGCTGAACACCTGAATTGCTGCCCAGTTGAGCAGAATGGCCGCACCAATCACCAGAGTTGCACGGCGCGATGTGCCACGAAACGCCGCGGCGAGACCCGCAGTGCGATGCTCTTCGTAATCCACGCCATAAGTCAGCGCCACGGCTTGAGCCTGGCTCACATCACCGGCTTTACGCAGTTGGGTAATACGCTGATGGATCTGGAACTGCGGACTCTCCTTGAGTTTGCGCGCCAGAATCGCGATGACGATGGCCGGGATCGCCGCAAAAACGAAGCAGCCCTGCCAGCCGATGATAGGCAACAGCACCGCAGTCAGGCCCGCAGCAATCAATGCCCCGACCGGCCAGCCACCCTGCACCAGGCTGTAAATAAAGCCGCGACGTTTAGCCAGACGCGGGTCATCGGAGGCCGCGTAGATTTCACTCAGGTAAGTCGCGTTGACCGTTTCTTCGGCATAGCCCAGACCACCCAGCGAACGGATCAGAATCAACGGCGATTTCCCCCAGGAACCACCGATCGCCGTCAGCGCCGAACAGATTGCCGAACCGCTGACGGTGAAGATAATGCCCATGCGTCGACCCAAGCGATCTACCAACGGCCCGATGGCCAGGGCGACCACTGCAGTCCCCACTGCCACCCAAGTGGCAATCTCGGCTTGCTCGACTTCGCTCCAGGCAAAATGCCGACCGATTTCCGGCAACAACGTGCCGAACAGAATGAAGTCGTACACCGCAAAGACCCACGCGAAGAACGCGATCCAGGTAGCGAATCGCACTTCGTCTGGAGTCAGTTGCTGGGGTTTCCAGCCAGTCAGGTCAAGCTTGTTGTAAATAGACATGAGTGACGCCTCGGACAGGCCAATGAATCAGCGGTTACGTGGGTTACGGCGGATAAAGTCGTCGGCGATTTCGTCGAAGGTGACGAACTTGACGCCCTCATGGCTCTGAATGTGTTCGATCAATCGCTCCAGCATCAACAGCACCTGCGGGCGACCGGAGACGTCCGGGTGGATAGTCATGGTGAACACCGCGTGCTCGTGTTCGCGATAGACCCAGTCGAACTGGTCGCGCCACATTTCTTCCAGATGGCGGGGGTTGACGAAGCCATGGCTGTTGGGGGCTTTCTTGATGAACATCATGGGCGGCAGGTCATCGAGGTACCAGTTGGCCGGAATCTCCACCAGATCGGTTTCTTCACCGCGCACCAAGGGTTTCATCCAGGTGTCGGGATGCTGGCTGTAATCGATCCTGGTCCACTTGTCGCCAACCCGGACGTAGTACGGATGGAAATCGTTGTGCATCAGGCTGTGGTCGTACTTGATGCCTTTTTTGAGCAGCAATTCGTTGGTGACGTTGCTGAATTCCCACCAGGGCGCGACGTAACCGGTCGGACGCTTGCCAGTCATTTGCGTGATCAGGTCGATGGACTTGTCGAGGACGATCTCTTCCTGCTCCGGGGTCATCGCAATCGGGTTTTCGTGGCTGTAACCGTGCACACCGACTTCATGACCGGCATCGACCACAGCCTTCATTTGCTCTGGGAAGGTTTCCATGGAGTGGCCTGGAATGAACCAGGTGGTACGCAAGCCGTAACGCTCGAACAGCTTGAGCAGACGCGGCGCACCCACTTCACCCGCGAACAGGCCACGGGAGATGTCATCCGGAGAATCCTCACCGCCGTAGGAACCCAGCCAGCCCGCTACCGCATCAACATCGACACCAAATGCACACAAGATTTCTTTAGCCATTTTGCTACTCCTGCTTGTTGATCAGACCGGCGCTAACGCATTCAGTACTGGCTGCCGGGGTTCCAGTGCTTTTCTGTTCGAGGTCAATCAGGCCTTGGCCATTGCCGCTTCGACGGCCAGCGCGGCGCGCAGCAAACGCGCGTCTTCCCCCGCTGGTGCGCTGAGCAACAGCCCTGTTGGCAAACCGCGCTCGTCATGGCCGCTGGGCAAGGAAATACCTGGCATGTTCAGCAGGCTGCCGGGCATGGTCAGGCGCAAGGTGGCCAGATTAGTCTGGAAAAACAGCTCGTCGTCCGCCAGCAAAGGCGCCAGCGGCGGGGCCACATGGGCCACGCTCGGGGTCAGGAGAAATGCGCCGTCGAGCTCCAGGCTGATTTGTTCCTGTAATTGCTCACGGGCGCTATAAAGCTTGAGTAGCTGACTGGCGGGCATGTGCCGGGCCGTCTCCAGGCGCATGCGCACCCGAGGATCGAGCTGGCTGGCCGCATCGCTGTCGAGCAGGTTCTGGTGCAAAGCGAACGCCTCAGCAGCGCCCAGCCAGCCGTGCTGTTGAATCAGCTGCAAGGTGGCCTGAAAGGCTGCGCACGGCCGCATCTCGACCAACGCACCGGCTTCATGCAACCGCTCAACCGCCTGCATCAGGTTGTTGCGCACGGCAGGCTCGACACGTTCGTCCTGCAAAACCACCTCATCGACCCAGAAGCGCTGCCCGACCAGGCTGCGCGGTACCTGCGAAGTCGGCTTGTTACGGGCGCGCAGTACATCATCAATAACGATGACGTCACGTACGCTGCGGACCAGCGGACCGACGCTGTCCAGGGTATGGGCCAGGGGAAAAACACCCTCCCGACTGTAACGTCGAGTGGTACTGCGAAATCCTACCAAGCCATTGAAAGCGGCCGGAATGCGGATCGAGCCCGCGGTGTCGGTTCCCATGGCGATAGGCACAATGCCCGCAGCGACGGCGACCGCCGAACCGGAAGACGATCCACCAGCAATGCGAGGTTGATCATCGCTGCAAGGATTGATCGGCGTCCCGAAATGTGGGTTGAGACCCAACCCCGAATAGGCAAACTCACTGAGGTTGGTTTTCCCCAGACTGACCATGCCCGCCCGCGCCAGAAGGCCAGCGGTGGGTGCATCCAGCAGCGCAGCCCCAAGGTTGTTACGCACCGCGGCACCGGCGCTGGTGACGGTGCCAGCGACATCAAACAAGTCTTTCCAGGCAACGGGTATTCCATCGAAGGGGCTTAGAGGCTGCCCCGCCTGCCAACGAGCCGCAGATGCCTGGGCTTCACGGCGAGCACGCTCGACGCTCAGGGAGATAAATACGTGATCAGTGCCCTGGGCCTGTTGCAAGGCCAGTTCGAGTGCCTGCACCGGATCATTGCGACCCGAAGCATATTCTTCGGCCATTGCACTGGCATCCATCGCCCTGCCTTGGCTAGCACTGTTGATCATCGGCATGTCAGACCCATAAAATGTACTAATTAATAAAATGTACATTTAAATGAGGCAGAATCCATGCCAAATATGGGTCAGCTTTCCAGAGTTGTTAGGGCGGAAACTCCCCAAACCAACGCAAACGACTACGCCAGAGCTCTTGCAATGCTATGGATGACTGAATATTTGAGCGAGCACTTCGACAAAACGTATCTTCATCGCAAAAAATGTACTTTTTATAAAAGATACGTTTAGGTGCACATTGGTAACAGTGAGCCCCATGAATGTGCATCGCACGTAGCCCGAGGTGACAAATGGACTTATGTGCGAGAATCCGCCGTCGATCATTTAGAGAAACTCAGGAAACCGATGTCAGGAGACGATTCGCGCACGGCTTCACGCTATGCCACGATCCGGCAGGTGTTACGCGACGCCATTGTCAGCGGGGCGGCGAGCACAGGCCTGGTACTGCTTGAAGCACCGCTTGCCGACCTTTTCGGCACCAGCCGAGTGCCGGTGCGCAAGGCGCTCAACCTGCTGCATGACGAGGGGCTGATCTGTCGGTTTGATGGCCGCGGGTATCTGGTCAATCCGGAAGGCAGGGAGGTTGAGCCACTGCGCCTGACCCTCAGTCATAAACAGTTTGGCCTGGACAGCAGTGAAGAGCTGGTGGACACCCGCCCGCTGGGCGAACGCATTTACGATGAAATCAGCGCGGCGCTTTCAAGCTGCATGGCCTTCGGGCATTACCGGCTGGACGAAAAAAGCGCCGCGCAGCATTACGGCGTCAGCCGCGCCGTGGTGCGTGAGGCGCTGATGCGTTTGCGTGATCGCGGGCTGGTGGAAAAGGAACCCTACTCGCAATGGCTGGCCGGCCCGCTGACAGCGCGCGAAGTGACTGAAGACTACGAGTTGCGTGCCTGCCTGGAGCCCGAGGCCTTGCGCCAGACAGCTCCGGGCCTGAGCCGCGAAACGCTGGAAGCCATGCTTGAGCGGGTCGTCCGGGCGCAAAACGCCGAACACTGCAGCCTTGAAGATATCGAGCGCATAGAGGAAGACCTGCACCAGCATTGCCTGGCCGACCTGCAGAATCGCAAGATCGCCACGCTGATTCGCCAGGGGCAGAGTCCGATGATTATCAGCCGGATCTTCTACCGGTTACTGGGCATCGGTGCCGACGAGGCGATGCTGGCTGAACATCGCCTGATCATTGAACTGCTGCTGCATGGCGCATTTGACGCCGCAGCCCTGAACCTCAAGGAACACCTGCAACGCGCCCGGCAGCGCATGCTGCAACGCCTGAAAGTACTGTCGGTATTGCCGGAACAGGAAGTGCCAGGGTATTTGACGCGGTTGAGTTGAGTTCAGTAAGCCGAGCGCTGACCCCTTGTGGGAGGTTTTACGTTTGCCTGCAAGCTTGATCTTGATCACGTAGGACTGGCTTTAGCCGGGAGAGCGGTATTTCTGCCGAAAGATATCCTGCGAATGTTCTTACGCCTTCCCGGCTAAAGCCGGTTCTACGGGGTTGTGTAGCTCTGGTCGAAGCGGGGCCCACTACTTCTCGATCACTTCCCCGCGCATCGGCGCAAGCCGGGCTATCAATCGATTCTGGTTTGGCACCGAAATACCTTCGGCGTCCATGGCCTTGATCAGATCTTCAACCAGCGCATTGAAATCACTGCGTGTCAGGTTCTGGCCCTTGTGGGACTCAGCCATGGTGTCACCGGTGTACTTACACGGGCCACCCGCTTCAACACACAACTGCTCAACCAGCTTGTCGCGCAAACGTACGATATCGATTTTCTTGAAGTGCTCGCCGATGCGCTCATCTTTTACTGCAATGATGAGCATGCCTTCAACAATGCGCTGAATCCCGGCGCGCTGTCCAAGGCCTTGATAAAGACTGTCGTCCTTGAGCGGTTGCTGGGCGCAGCCAGCCAGCAGCACAATCAGAAAAAAGCCGAGCAAGCGCATGATCAGAAACTCCCCTGAATGGACAGATAAGCTCCGTTCTGGTTTTCCAGCGTCGCGATTTCACCCAGCTTCGCGTAAGCCAGTACCACGGAGAGATGTTTGTTAGGGAAGTAACCCACGAACAGGTCAGCCCAATCACTCTCACCGGCGAACGAAAGATTGTCCGGCTTCTCGCGATATTCCACACCAACCGCCCAGCGCGGGTTGAGTAGCACGGCGACCGAACCTTCCTTGAGCACGCTGCGTGTATCGCGACGATCACCGCCGAAACCCAGCAGACCGGTTTCGTTGGCGCGGCTGTAGCGCACGCCACCGTTGACCACGAGGTTGTAGCCGAACGCAGCCCCCATGAACAAGCGGCTGGCGGTCAGGTAGCCCTCGACATCAGAATCGCGTTTCGCGCCGATAAGGCTGGGGATCAGGAAATCATTCTGGTGCTTGTATTCGATGCCCAGCGAAACCTGCGGCAGGGTGTCGTAGATCAGGTCGCCGAACAGACGCACTTTCAGGCCGAAAATATCCTGCGTCAGATTGTCTTCCGGCAAGCTCAGATCCTTCTGCAACGTGCCCAGGTCGAAGCGCTGGTGAGCGTAGGACAGTTCGACGCGGTTGCCGTAAGCCACCGACATACCGGCCACATCCAGGGTGTAGTCCGGCAGGTCGACATGGGTTGCGAAAACGCTGGAGCCCCATTCGCCCTGCTCGCCATAGCCGGTCAGCACGGCCCATGGAGTAATCCCGCCGCCTGCTGCACCCTCAATGCTCGACGCCCCGCCTGTGGCAATCAAACGCCCGTTGTCAGCCTCTGCCAATTGCGTAAAAGCGCACAACGCACACCCCAGGACGATCGAAAATTTATTATTCATCACTCAATTAACCATAAGGCCAGGGGAAGACAAGGACTTGGCCATCCAGGCTTCGAAGGCAACTGCAGGCAACGGACGGCTGATCAGGTAGCCCTGAGCCGTGTCGCAGTGCCAACGCTCCAGTAACTTGAGACTGTGTTCGTATTCGACGCCCTCAGCGACCACCTTGAGCCCCAGGTTGTGGCTCATCTCGATAGTGGAACGCACGATCACCGCGTCCTCACTGGTTTCATCCAGGTTGCGAACGAATGACTGGTCGATTTTCAGCTCTTGCACAGGCATACGCTTCAGATGTGCCAGCGATGAATAGCCAGTTCCGAAATCATCCACCGACAGGCTGATACCAAGAGCGCGCAAGCGGTTAAGGACAACCAATGCCTGAGTGGGCTCGCGCATGATGGCGCTTTCGGTAATTTCGAAAATGAGTTGTTCCGCTGGCACGCCGTATAACTTGAGCAGTTTCACGACTCGGTCCACGAGTTGGTCACCGTGCAGGTCATCGGCAGAGATATTGACCGACACCTGCAAGTGCAGGCCTCGCCTGCTCCATTCTGCCAACTGGCGCATGCACTCTTCGATGACCCAGTTGGTCAGCAACTGAATGCTACCCGTGCGCTCGGCCAGCACGATGAACTCGGCAGGCGAAACATTACCGAAATGCGGATGTGTCCAGCGCAACAAGGCTTCTGCCTGATGCACTGTCCCTTGGCGAATGTCCAGCTTGGGCTGGTAATGCAGCAACAGTTCGCCTTTTTTCGCGGCATGACGCAGGTCACGAATCAGGCTGATCTGACGCTGGTGGGCAAGATCACGGCCGTCCTGATAGACCTGCAAGCGGCCTGGCAGATTCGCGGCATCCTGACGTGCGATGGCGGCTCGTTTAAGCAGTTCTTCAGAAGAATCGCCATGCTCCGGATAGCTGGCAATACCGATACTGCACTCCAGCGTTACGTCATGGTTATCCACATGCTGAGGCTGGCCCAGCAAGCGTTGCAGCTGGTCTGCTCGCCCCACCGCGCCATCACTGCCAGTCTGGTCCAGCAACAGCAGAAATTCATTGGCAGTCAGCCGCGCAAGGGTGTCGCCCGGCTGCAAGGTCTCCTGCAAGCGCTTGCCAATCTGCTGGAGCAGTTGATCAACACCGGCGGAACCACACGCATCACTGATCTCCAGATAGTTATCGATACTCAAATACAGCAAGGTCATGGCACGTTGCGCGGCGATGGAGCTGCTCAGGCGCTCCATGGCAAGTGCCCGATTGGGCAAACCGGTCAACGGGTCATGCAGCGCATTGTGAGCCAGCTGATCTTCTCGAACTGCAATGCCTTGCTGCATCGTGTTGATAGCAACGGCCAACTGACCCAGTTCATCGCTGCGCGCCAGTGTTACGGGTGTCTTGTAATCACCCTCGCCAATACGTTTGGCTGCCTCGGCCAACGCCTGCACCGGCTGTGAAACACTGCGCGCCAGGCCCAGGGTGCCGATCAGCGAAGCCAGCAGCGCGACAATGGAAATCCAGAAGATTTTTTCGTCCAGCGGCGCGAACGCCAGCATGGCTTTATCCATCGGGCTTTGCAGCAGCGCGAACACTTGCTCCTGAGTCCCGTCGATGCTGTCCAGTACCATCGTCTGACTCAGGAAACTCAGGCCACTATGCTCGGTGGTGTGCATACGGTCTTCAGCAGGGTTGAGCATCAGCGCTATCAGGCTGTCATCCAGCTCTGCCGGTTGCGTGCTGATCAAGTGTCCAGGCTTACCGTTCTCAACGGTAAGGAACGAAACTTCCAGGCCACTGAGCGAGTGCAGAGACTGGGCAAGCTCGGCGTCCATGCTGAACCCCATGACCACCCGGCCGATGGGCAGTGGCGCAAGGACAGTGCTTTCGACAAGGAGATGCGGCACCCCGCCGCCCGGGACTATCACCGTTGACTGACCTTTACGACGAGCATCGCGCAAGGTCTGGTCAAACGGGAATTTGCTGCCCTCAACAATTCCCGGCATGGTGCTAGCTATGACAGTGCCGTCCATGCCCAGCAGGAACATGTCGTTGGCATTGATCCGGCTGCCGTGATTGAGCAACACGGAGCGAATAGTCGATGCATCAGAACTGGCGACCGCATCGCGAAAGCCGAAGTCAGCCGAGACCAGTTGCACGCCGTCACGCAGACGCTTGCCACGCATGTCCATGACATCGGCAAACACACGCGTACCCACTTCCAGCTGGGTCTGGGCCTGGGATCTGACAGCATCCCCCGTTGCCGCTTTGACGGCGAGAAACACCGCGATGACTACAACCAGCAGCAATGCGATAAGTACGCAGGCAATTCGCGCCTGAAAACTGGTGCGCAGGTTCATGGGTGAGCCGCTTTATGGAAGGCATCACCAAAGGCGTCAGGGGCAGCCCCGGCGGGTTTATCGTCAGCACTGGGCTCTACTTCCAGCTTGAAATCCTTGCTCAGCCCCGCCGCAGGAACATCAAACTCTCCACCGCTGGAGGGCTGCATATCGGGGGTCTTCGGGTGCCATACCGTTGCCGAATAATGCCCGGCGGGCATGTCGTCGAATTTGATCACGCCGTTGGCGTCGCTGACCGCGAACCAGGGTTGGTCGGTGACGAAGATATAACCCACCATCCAGTCATGAATGTTGCAGCCCAATACCACTACGCCTGGCTTGTCGAACAACAGCGGCTCGGACGGCGTGCCACCGTAAAGACGCAGTTCAAAACGCTTGGCCGGAGAAAAGGAATAAACCTGATGACGGATGTTGTCGCTGTTGGGGAATTTGACTTCAGTGTTGCTGTGCACAGCCAGGACACGCGGCACAAACTCCTGATCACGCTGGTCCATGTCGGCCTTGAGCACAACAGCACTCTTGCCCGGTGGCCCTTGCAGGGTCAGGACAGCGTTTGGCAGGGGCTTGCCATCTTGATCGACGACACGAGCAGTCAGCGTGGCCGCCGGAGCAGCCACTGCGAAAGCCCAACAGCCGATCAAGACAAACAACGAAGCAAATTTATTCATAAGCTGAATCCACATCGGCAAAGCCGGATAAAACAACGCCAGCCTTGGCAATGAAGGGTCTCACTCGCAGAGTAGCTGCGGTCAGACAGAAGATCACGTATCGACGACAGGCATTTTGCCATTATCGATTTAATAATCGACGAAAGGTAGTTACGGTGCCCTGAATGGCTTGTTTTTCCTTCCTCTCAATAGGCTATCGACAGAACCCATTGAAACCTGAGCGCGACTGCCCCATCTAAGCACCATGTTCAATTGTGCAGGTGCCCCATGAGCGACCAGCAAGCAGACTCACAAGATTTGCCAGACGACGTAGAAGCAGCGCTGGAAGGAACGCTTAATTCAAGCGGCACGACGCTCGCTTTGCCTGGGCAGAACCTGCCGGACAAGGTCTATATCATCCCGATTCACAACCGCCCTTTCTTCCCGGCGCAGGTATTGCCGGTGATCGTCAACGAAGAGCCCTGGGCTGAAACCCTGGAGCTGGTCAGCAAGTCCGACCACCACTCCCTGGCGCTGTTCTTCATGGACACGCCTCCTGAAGACCCCCGGCATTTCAACACCGGCGCCCTGCCGGAGTACGGCACACTGGTCAAGGTCCACCACGCCAGCCGTGAAAACGGCAAACTGCAATTCGTCGCCCAGGGCCTGAGCCGGGTCCGGATCAAGACCTGGCTAAAGCATCATCGCCCGCCGTACCTGGTGGAAGTCGAATACCCGCATCAGCCCAATGAGCCGACTGACGAGGTCAAGGCTTACGGCATGGCCTTGATCAACGCCATCAAGGAGTTGCTGCCGCTCAACCCGCTGTACAGCGAAGAGCTGAAAAACTACCTCAACCGCTTCAGCCCCAACGATCCGTCCCCGCTGACTGACTTCGCCGCAGCCCTGACTTCAGCGACCGGTGTCGAGTTGCAGCAGGTCCTCGACTGCGTGCCGATGCTTAAACGCATGGAAAAAGTCTTGCCCATGCTGCGCAAGGAAGTCGAAGTCGCGCGTCTGCAAAAGGAAATCTCCGCTGAGGTAAACCGCAAGATCGGTGAGCACCAGCGCGAGTTCTTCCTCAAGGAGCAGCTCAAGGTCATCCAGCAGGAGCTGGGCCTGAGTAAAGACGACCGCAGCGCCGACATCGAACAGTTCGAAGCCCGTCTGGAAGGCAAAACCTTGCCAGCCCAGGCGCGCAAGCGTTTCGATGAAGAAATCAACAAACTGAAAGTGCTGGAAACCGGTTCCCCGGAATATGCGGTCACCCGTAACTATCTGGACTGGGCCAGCTCCGTGCCTTGGGGAGTCTTTGGCAAAGACAAACTGGATCTCAAGCACGCCCGTAAAGTGCTGGACCAACATCATGCAGGTCTGGACGACATCAAGACCCGGATCCTCGAATTCCTCGCGGTAGGAGCCTATAAAGGCGAGATCAGTGGTTCGATCGTCTTGCTGGTTGGCCCGCCGGGCGTCGGCAAGACCAGTGTCGGCCGCTCGATTGCCGAATCCCTCGGTCGGCCGTTCTATCGCTTCAGTGTTGGCGGCATGCGCGACGAGGCGGAGATCAAAGGCCACCGCCGCACCTACATTGGCGCTCAACCCGGCAAGCTGGTGCAGGCGCTCAAGGATATGGAAGTCATGAACCCGGTCATCATGCTCGATGAAATCGACAAGATGGGCCAGAGCTTCCAGGGCGACCCGGCCTCAGCACTGCTGGAAACCCTCGATCCGGAGCAGAACGTCGAATTCCTCGATCATTACCTGGATTTGCGTCTGGACCTGTCGAAAGTGCTGTTCGTCTGCACCGCCAATACCCTGGACTCGATCCCCGGCCCGCTGCTGGACCGGATGGAAGTGATTCGCCTGTCGGGTTACATCACCGAAGAAAAAATGGCCATCGCCAAACGCCATCTGTGGCCCAAGCAACTGGAAAAAGCGGGCGTGTCCAAGGGCAGCCTGAGCATCAGCGACACGGCGTTGCGCTCGATCATTGAAGGTTATGCGCGAGAGGCCGGCGTACGACAGTTGGAGAAACAGCTGAGCAAAGTCGTGCGCAAGGCGGTGGTGAAGTTGATCGACGCGCCCAAGTCGACCATCAAGGTTGGCCCGAAAGATCTGGAAGCCTCGCTGGGCATGCCGGTCTTTCGTAACGAGCAAATACTGGCGGGCACCGGCGTTATCACCGGTCTGGCCTGGACTAGCATGGGCGGCGCGACCCTGCCGATTGAAGCAACGCGGATTCACACACTCAACCGTGGTTTCAAACTCACGGGGCAGTTGGGTGACGTGATGAAAGAGTCGGCAGAAATCGCTTACAGCTACGTCAGCTCGAACCTCAAGCAATTCGGCGGCGATCCGACTTTCTTCGACGAAGCGTTCGTGCATTTGCACGTTCCTGAAGGCGCTACGCCAAAAGATGGCCCGAGTGCAGGTGTGACCATGGCCAGCGCCCTGCTGTCTCTGGCCCGCAACCAAGCACCGAAGAAAGGCGTGGCGATGACTGGCGAACTGACGCTGACCGGACATGTACTGCCGATTGGCGGCGTGCGAGAAAAAGTCATCGCGGCGCGTCGACAGAAGATCAATGAACTGATCCTGCCGGAGCCTAACCGGGGTAACTTCGAGGAGCTGCCGGACTATCTGAAGGAAGGAATTACCGTGCACTTCGCCAAGCGCTTTGCTGATGTGGCGAAGGTGTTGTTTTAACAGGTGATGATTTTCTTGTGG
>NZ_JACONW010000033.1 GCF_014357575.1 Pseudomonas folii
TAAGGTCCCGAATAATGCAGAACTACTGCTCAGCCAGGCACTCCAGTAACGCGCTGTGCCAGTCCGGCTGTTGCACGCCCCATTCGCGTTGGAGGAGGCTGCAGTCGAGTCGCGAGTTGAGCGGGCGAGCGGCGGGTGTCGGGTAGGCACTGGACGGAATCGCTTCCAGTGCTGCACACTTTTTACCTTGCACGCTTAGCTGCTCGGCAATGGCCTGAGTGAAACCAAACCATGAAGTTTCGCCGCTGGCGGTCAGGTGATACGTGCCCCAGGCGCCTGGTTTCCCGTCACGCCAGTGTTCGATCAACTGGCGCGTACTTTGCGCAATGGTCCCGGCCCACGTGGGCGCACCCACCTGATCGGACACGACGTTCAGCGAATCACGCTCTTGCAGCAGCCGCTGCATGGTCAGCAGAAAGTTACGTCCCGTGTTGGAGTAAACCCAACTGGTGCGCAAGATCAAATACTGCCCGCCGACGTACTCGATAGCCTGTTCCCCGGCCCACTTGCTGGCGCCATAAACACCTAAAGGTGCGGGCTTGTCCTGTTCGGTCCAGGGTGTGGCTTTGCTGCCGTCGAACACGTAGTCCGTTGAGTAATGAATCAGCGGGATGCCCAGCTCTTTCGCCTGATCGGCAAGCATTCCGACGGCGATTGCGTTAACGGCAAGCGCTGTTTTCTGGTCAGTCTCGGCTTGATCCACTGCGGTATAGGCCGCAGCGTTGATGATCAGGTCTGGCTTTAGATCCTGTATCTGATCGAAATCGGCCATCTGGTCGCTGAGGTCAAGTTTGTCGCGGCCAAGGACAACCAGCTCGCCCAGCCCCGCCAGGGTCTTCTGCAGCGCTTGGGACACCTGGCCGTTCTGGCCGATGATGACGATTCTCAGTGGCTTGCTCATGGAAACAGGTCAGCCTCTTTTAATGCTCTGCCGTTTTGATCTTTGGCCGACAGTTGCGGCGTGCCGTCCAATTGCCAGTCGATAGCCAGATCCGGGTCATCCCAGCGGATGCAGCGTTCTGCGGCTGGCGTGTAGTAGTCCGTCGTTTTGTAGAGAAATTCGGCGTAATCGCTGAGCACTACAAACCCATGGGCGAAGCCCGCCGGGATCCATAGTTGCCGGGCGTTTTCCGCAGATAGCCTGACGCTGACCCAGCGGCCGAACGTAGGCGAGCTTTTGCGAATGTCCACTGCAATGTCCAGAACCTCTCCAGCCGTTACGCGTACCAGTTTGCCCTGGGCATTTTCGATCTGGTAATGCAGGCCGCGCAGTACGCCTTTGGCCGAACGGGAGTGATTATCCTGCACGAAGCTCAAGTCACGCAGCCCGGTAGCATCAGCAAAGGCCTTGGCATTGAAGCTTTCGTAGAAAAATCCTCGTTCGTCACCAAATACGCGTGGCTCAAGAATGAGTACTTCGGGGATCTCACTGGCAATTACATTCAACGGTTTTCCCCCGCAAGTTTGAACAGATACTGGCCGTAGCCGGTTTTGCCAAAATACTGAGCGCGTTCCAGCAGGTGTTCACGATCGATCCATTCGTTCTGATAGGCGATCTCTTCAAGACAGGCGACTTTCAGGCCCTGGCGGTGCTCGATGGTCTGCACGTATTGCGAGGCTTCCAGCAGGCTGTCATGCGTACCGGTATCCAGCCAGGCGAAACCGCGACCGAAACGTTCAACGTGCAGGTCGCCGCGCTGCAAGTAGGCGTTGTTGATGTCAGTGATTTCCAGCTCTCCACGGGGCGAAGGCTTCACGTCCTTGGCAATGCGGATGACTTCGTTGTCGTAAAAATACAACCCTGTCACTGCATAGCTGGACTTGGGTGCCTTGGGCTTCTCTTCGATGGACAGCGCCTTGCCGTTCTCATCGAAATCAATGACCCCGAAACGCTCTGGATCCTTGACCCAGTACCCGAAGACGGTGGCACCGTTCTTCTGATCCCTGGCAGTTTTGAGCTGTTCGCCGAAGTGCTGCCCGTGGAAGATGTTATCGCCCAGGATCAGGCATACCGAATCATCGCCAATGAACTCCTCGCCAATCAGGAACGCCTGCGCAAGGCCATCCGGGCTGGGTTGTTCGGCGTACTGGATGCGCACGCCAAACTGGCTGCCGTCACCGAGCAGACTGCGGTACTGAGGCAAATCCAGAGGTGTCGAGATGATCAGGATGTCCTGAATGCCAGCCAGCATCAGCACCGAGATCGGGTAGTAGATCATCGGTTTGTCGTAAATGGGCAGCAGTTGCTTGGAAACCCCGAGTGTAATCGGGTGCAAGCGCGTGCCTGAGCCTCCTGCCAGGACGATACCTTTGGTCATGCGATCAGATCCTTTGAATCGGTAAAGCCCAGTCGTTGGCCTTGATAGCTGCCGTCCTGTACACGGCGGCACCATTCCAGATTGTTCAGGTACCACTGCACGGTTTTGCGCAAACCGGATTCAAAGGTTTCCTCAGGGGTCCAGCCCAGCTCGCGTTCGATCTTGCTGGCATCAATGGCGTAGCGCTGGTCGTGACCCGGACGATCCGCCACGTAGGTGATCAGGTCCGCGTAATGGGCGATGCCCTCAGGGCGCGAAGGCGCCAGCTCTTCCAGCAGCGCACAGATGCCTTTGACTACATCGATATTCGTCTGCTCGTTATGGCCGCCGATGTTGTACGTTTCGCCAACAACGCCTTCAGTGACCACTTTGTACAAAGCGCGGGCATGGTCTTCGACAAACAGCCAGTCACGCACTTGAAGGCCGTTGCCATACACCGGCAATGGCTTGCCCGCCAGGGCGTTGAGAATAACCAGCGGGATCAGTTTCTCCGGGAAGTGAAACGGTCCGTAGTTGTTGGAGCAATTGGTCACGACTACCGGCAGTCCGTAAGTCCGCTGCCAGGCCCGAACCAGGTGATCGGATGCAGCCTTGCTGGCTGAATACGGCGAGCTTGGCGCATACGGCGTGGTTTCAGTGAACAAATCATCGACGCCATGCAGGTCGCCATACACTTCATCAGTAGAAATGTGGTGAAAGCGGAACGCCTCGCGCTCGGCTTCCGGCAGCTTCAGCCAGTAACCGCGCACGGCTTCCAGCAGGCTGTAAGTGCCGACGATGTTGGTCTGGATAAACTCGGACGGACCGTCGATGGAGCGGTCAACGTGGGACTCGGCCGCCAGGTGCATGATGGCGTGCGGCTTGAAACGGGCCAGCACTTCGCTGACTTTGGCCTGATCGCAGATGTCAGCCTGTACAAACTCATAGCGGGTATCAGTCGCGATGCCAGCCAGCGACTCGAGATTGCCCGCGTAGGTCAGTTTGTCAAAATTGAGTACTTCGTGATCGGTATTCTTTATCAGATGACGGACCAGCGCCGAGCCAATGAAGCCCGCGCCGCCAGTAACAAGTATTCGCATGAGTTTGCCTTGTGCCTTTCAGGTCTTTAACACGTATGGAGCATAGCTTGTGGGTGCGAAGCGATGCGTGCAAGCACCATCAATCAATAATCGCTCACGAGTTAATGAAAAGAACTGATCATGTGTGCATGGAACGTCATTAAACCGCCGCTTGGCCTGCCTGTCTTTCATGATTTTGTAGTCGGACTCCGGCACACCTATAGTTGCAGTGTTGTAAATTCATTCGCTTTGTATAACAAGACCGGGGTCACTGAATGCCGCTCGCTACGTTGATTCGTCGTTCCAGTCTGCCTTGTCCTGAAGTCAGCGCCGGGCAGGCCATGCAGTTGCTGGAACAGCACTACGGACTGAGAGGCACGCTGAAAGAACTGGGCAGCCAGCAGGATCGTAACTTTCTACTCGATACCGGTGAGCGTCGTTTTGTACTGAAGATCTGCCATGGGGATTACTCTGCGCTGGAGCTGCACGCACAACATGCAGCGTTGGGGCACCTGGCGGATAACGCCCAGGTCAGAGTTCCTGGAGTAAGACTGACTGATTCGGGCGAGCAACTGCTGTCGCTGGAGGTTGGCGGCCATGCGGTGCATGCCCGGTTGCTGGAGTTCATCGACGGCCAGGCTTTAAGTCATCTGAAGCATCTCCCGCTCGATGTTGTAACAGGGCTTGGCGAGCTTTGCGCACACGTTGATCGCTCCCTTGCCAGCCTTGAACATCCGGGGCTGGAGCGAGTACTGCAGTGGGATCCGCGTCACTCCCAGGCCGTGATCAAGCATCTGTTACCCGTCATTGATAACGAAGACGAACGCGCGTGCCTTGCACAAGCTGCTGAACAGGCGCAGCGACGTTTGATCCCGTTGATCCCCAAGTTGCCTGTGCAGCCCGTGCACCTGGATATCACCGAGTACAACGTGGTCTGGACGCGAGATGCTCACGTGCATTGGCAATTGCAGGGTTTGATCGACTTCGGTGATCTGGTCAGTACCTGGCGGGTGGCAGATTTATCGGTGACGTGTGCTGCGTTGCTGCACCACTCCGACGGCGATCCGTTGTACATCTTGCCGGCCATTCGCGCTTATCACGCGATCAATCCACTGCAACATGAAGAGCTTCAGGCGTTATGGCCGTTGATCGTCGCCCGCTCCGCAGTATTGGTGCTCAGTAGTGCGCAGCAGGCCGAAGTCGAGCCGGATAATGCCTACATCCAGGCAAATATCGACAGCGAATGGGCCATTTTTGATGTAGCGACGTCAGTGCCGCTGGCCTTGATGGAGGCGGCGATTCTTGCGGCCGTCAATGTCCGTGTTCAGATCACTCCTGCCGTGGGTTATCAGCCACTGCTGCCCAGCCTGAGCGGACGAGAGTTTCGGTTGGTGGATCTGGGTGTGCTCAGCGAACACTTTATTGCAGGTAACTGGACGCAGAACGGCATCGACGAACTGTTACTCAAACAAGCCGCGCAGGTCACAGGGCAGTCGGCAAGCCGGTTTGGGGAATATCGGTTGTCTCGCACGGTGATCGATAGCGCCAAGGCGCCCGAGACCTTCGCGTTGCATGTTGAATTGCACCTGACGACAGCCGCCGCGCTGCATGCGCCGTTCAGCGGTACGCTCAGGCTGACCGCCGATACAGCGTTGTTATTGGTGGGCGATCAAATGAGCCTGAAAATCTGGGGCGCAGCGCTGGAGTTGACGCCGGGGGCCAGTGTTGTCGCCGGTGAGGTGATCGGCCACGGTAACGGCTCACTGCTGCTGCAGCTGTGTTCCGCTCCGGACCTCAGCCCGCCACTGTTCACGACCCCTTCCTGGGCAGATGCATGGCTGGCACTGTGTCCTTCACCCGCTGCACTGTTGGGGTTTGATTGCGACGCACCTTCACTGCCGGATTCAGCTGAACTGCTGGCGCGTCGCGACGCCAGTTTTGCGCGCTCGCAAAAACATTATTATCAGGCACCGCCGCAGATCGAACGGGGTTGGCGCAATCACCTGATCGACATGCAGGGCCGCTCGTATCTGGACATGCTCAACAACGTTGCCGTGCTGGGGCACGGTCATCCGCGCATGGCCACTGAGGCGGGGCGGCAATGGTCGCTGCTCAATACCAACTCGCGGTTTCATTACGCGGCAGTTGCCGAGTTTTCGGAACGTTTGCTCAAGTTGGCACCGGAAGGCATGGATCGCGTGTTTCTGGTCAACAGCGGCACCGAGGCCAACGATCTTGCGATTCGCCTTGCCTGGGCTTACAGCGGCGGGCGCGACATGCTCAGCGTGCTGGAGGCTTACCACGGCTGGTCGGTGGCGACCGATGCAATTTCTACGTCGATTGCCGACAACCCTCAGGCGCTGAGTACCCGTCCGGACTGGGTGCATCCAGTGACGGCGCCAAACACCTATCGCGGCGAGTTTCGGGGTACGAACAGCGCGCCGCAGTATGTACGAAGCGTCGAGCATGTCCTGCAGCAACTGGCGGCACAACAGCGCCAGGTGGCGGGGTTTATCTGTGAGCCGGTGTACGGCAATGCCGGAGGGATTTCTCTACCGCCGGGTTACTTGCAACAGGTTTATCAGAAGGTCAGGGAGCAGGGCGGTGTATGCATCGCCGACGAAGTGCAGGTTGGGTACGGCCGCCTGGGTCAATATTTCTGGGGCTTCGAAGAGCAAGGCGTCGCGCCGGACATCATTACAATGGCCAAGGGCATGGGTAATGGTCATCCATTGGGTGCCGTGATTACCCGCCGCGAAATTGCCGAGGCGCTGGAGGCCGAGGGGTATTTCTTCTCATCCGCGGGCGGCAGTCCGGTCAGTTGCCGGATCGGCATGGCGGTGCTGGATGTCATGGAGGAAGAAAAGCTCTGGGAGAATGCTGAAACAGTGGGCGGGCATTTCAAGGCCCGGCTGCAAGCGTTGATCGACATTCATCCACTGGTCGGTGCCGTTCACGGCATGGGTTTTTATCTGGGCGTTGAATTGGTGCGTGATCGCCAGAGCCTGGAGCCTGCGACCGAAGAGACGACTTATCTGTGCGACCGGCTGCGGGATCTGGGCATCTTCATGCAGCCAACCGGCGACTATTTGAACATTCTGAAAATCAAACCACCGATGTGCACGACCCGCCAGAGCGTGGACTTTTTTGTGGATAGCGTGTCGAAGGTGTTGGCTGAGCTGGAGTGACTGCTGACGCCCTCGCGGCTAAAGCTCTCTTATATGCAACATGCAAACTACTGGATTGAAATGCATTTTCTGTAGGAGCTGCCGAAGGCTGCGAAGCATTTTTCATGAGACAACGCGATCGCAGCCTTCGGCAGCTCCTACAGATATACATTGCAGATTTGTATCGATCTTTAAGGCTGAAATATATTTCTATTTCCTGTTTTTAGCTTTTAAACCCGATTTTTATCGTCTATAAAGTCGCCAACTATCGATTGTTCGATTCGACGCCTTACCGGAGTCCTGATTACCCATGACCACTCTCAACAGCACGCCACGCGCCGACGGTTTCCATATGCCCGCTGAATGGGCTCCTCAGACCCAGACGTGGATGGTCTGGCCTGAGCGTCCGGATAACTGGCGTCTGGGTGGCAAGCCGGTCCAGACTGCCCACGTTGCGGTTGCCAAGGCCATCGCGCGCTTCGAGCCTGTGACGGTTGCGGTTTCGGCTGCCCAATATGACAACGCGCGAGCCCGCCTGGACGTGCCTAACATCCGTGTCGTGGAAATCAGTAACGACGACGCCTGGGTGCGTGATACCGGGCCAACCTTCGTGATCAACAATCAGGGCGAAGTGCGCGGCGTGGACTGGGACTTCAATGCCTGGGGCGGTTTTGATGGTGGCCTGTACGCCCCGTGGAATCTGGACTCGCAGCTGGCAAGCAAGGTGCTGGAAATCGAAAGATGCCCACGCTATGTGACCCCTGGCTTCGTTCTGGAGGGCGGCTCGATCCATGTCGATGGCGAAGGCACGCTGATCACTACTGAAGAATGTCTGCTCAACCGCAATCGTAACCCGCACCTCCCCCGCGAAGAGATCGAGGCGATCCTCAGCGCCAATCTGGCTGTGGATAAAGTGATCTGGCTTCCTGACGGGCTGTTCAACGACGAAACCGACGGGCATGTCGACAACTTCTGCTGCTACGTGCGGCCGGGCGAAGTATTGCTGGCCTGGACCGATGATCCCAAAGACCCCAACTACTCACGTTGTCACGCGGCGTTGGGTATTTTGGAAAACACCCGGGATGCCAAGGGCAGGGCATTCGTTGTTCACAAGATGCCAATCCCGGGTCCTTTGTTCGCCACCGAAGAAGAATGCGCGGGTGTCGATCAAGTGCACGGCAGCCAGGAACGCAACCCATCAGTGCGTCTGGCGGGTTCTTATGTGAACTTTCTGATCGTGAATGGCGGGATCATCGCCCCCAGCTTTGACGACCCGATGGACGGAAAAGCCCTGGAAATACTGCAGCAGCTGTTTCCGGAGCACGAAGTGGTCATGGTTCCGGGCCGCGAATTACTGTTGGGTGGCGGCAATATTCACTGCCTGACCCAGCAACAGCCAGCGCCTCATCGGGCCTGAATTGTGAGGCGCGGTTACATTCGCGTTACATAGTTGGCTCCGTTCTTGCTGTGATCAAGCCCATCCCGGTGATGGGCTTTTTTGTGGGTTACGCTTCCGGCGTCTGCCTTTCTGGATGGAGCGACGGCCAATGTCGAAACGTTTTCCACTTAGCCTTTCTGTCACAAAGGGTCAGTAGATTGAGCCCCTCACGACTTAAGAGGTTGTCCTATGAACGCAGGTCTAGAGCATCGCGCTCGTCATTTGTCTGCTAGTAGCGAAGCGCGCCAGATGATGGCTGACTGGTTAAGGACGACCAGTATGCGCACACCTCAACGCCCGGATGTCAGGCAGATGCTTCTGCAGCGTTACCCTGCCGGGCTCTTCAACGAGGCCGAGCTTGAAGCGCTCCTGAGCGTACTCAAGGATTAAGGCCTCGCCAAACGTGGTCCTGCGAGACAGTTATAAGCATAGAAAGTTTCGCAAATTGACAGTTTTATGACCGGCGACTAGGATTCGCGTCCTCCGCCTGTGGCCTTAGCGCCATGTACGTGCATCAGTAGTCCACTGCGATGATTTCGTGCGGGCTTCGCGAATATGACATTCGGGAGCCGCAGACACCCTATGGGATGTCGCCACAGCGCGTGATCAAATCCGCAGAAAAAAGGACAACTAGAAATGCTTAACAAACGCATCAGTTTGCTTGCACTGGGTCTGATCAGTGCAAGCCAGGTCATGGCTGACAGTCAGGCAGATTCCAAGGGCTTTGTTGAAGACAGCCACCTGAATCTTGCACTGCGCAACGCTTATATCAATCGCGATTACAAAAAGCGCGAGCCGAACTCGGATCGTGCGGAGTGGGGCCAGGCGTTCACGGGCGCATTCACTTCCGGTTTCACCCAAGGCACTGTTGGCGTGGGCGTTGATGCATTCGCGCTCTACGGCATTCGTCTGGACGGCGGCAAAGGCCGCAGTGGCGCGCCGGGCATCGACTTCTTCAAGCAAGGCGACAGCGGTGAAGCTGCTCATGACCTCGCTCGTGCGGGTGCCGCAGTCAAGGCGCGTATCTCCAACACTGTCATCAAGTACGGCGATCAAATGCCAGCGCTGCCAGTGCTGAGCTACGACAACGGCCGTCTGTTGCCAGAAAGCTTCACGGGTACATTGATCACTTCCAAAGAGATCGAGGGTCTGGAAGTCAACGTCGGTCGCTTCACTCAGGAAGCCCGCAAGTCAGCCGAAGGGCGTGACAGCGGTGGCCTGAAAAGCATCAACGTTTACGGTGCCAGCTACAAGTTCACCGACGAGTTCACTGCCGCCCTCTACGCCTCTGACAACGAGGACGTATTCAAGAAGCAGTACGTGAACCTGAACTATGTGTTTGCCTTGGCACCTGACCAGTCGTTGACGTTCGACTTCAACGGCTACAAGACCAAGATGGACAAGAACTTCTCGGCGTCCACTCAGGCGGGCGACCGTGACAACAAGATCTGGAGCCTCGCGGCGACCTGGGCGGTGGGAATTCACTCCTTCACCCTGGCTCACCAACGCAGCACTGGCGAAACCGGCTACAACTACAGCGGTTATCAAAACGACGGCGGCTACGGTGATGGCGGTAACACCATCTACCTGGCCAACTCCTACTGGTCTGACTTCAACGGCAAGGACGAACGCTCGTGGCAAGCCGCCTACGGCATTGACCTGTCCGGTCTGGTTGCCCCGGGTCTAAGCTACAAAGCGGCCTATGTGCGCGGTAGCAATATCGATGACGGCACTGACCGTGGCAATGGCACAGAGCGCGAAATCTTCAGCCAACTGACTTACGTGGTACAGAGCGGCCCGGCCAAGGACTTGTCCCTGCGTCTGCGCAACTCGTTCCTGCGTGTGTCTGATAACGCTAGCGAATACAACGTTAACGGCAACGAAACCCGCATCTTCGTTGACTATCCGATCAACGTTTTCTGATGATCGTGTGAAGGGCGCGCACTGCGTTCCCTGTGGGACCGGCTAAAGCCGGTCCCACCACAATCACTCCCGCGTCCTGACCGGCTACTATGTGCCCCATCCTGATCTGATCCGGTCACCCCTCATGGCCCTCGCTGCACCTCCCGACCTGTCTGATACCGCCGTGCCCGTGCAACCGCTGGCGCGCACCTATCCGCGTGGGCTTTTTATCGAGCCTCATGAGCATGTGTGGGGGCAGGTGCTGTATGCCACCTCCGGGGTGATGTGGGTGGAAACGCCACTGGAAGCGTTGGTCGTGCCGCCACAACGTGCGGTGTGGCTGCCGCCTGGCGTGATACATGGCATTCGCGTAGTCACCGATCTGGAGATGCGCAACATCTACCTGCGTCCGGCCATCGCCGACACGCTGGAAAAAACCGTACAGGTCTTTGAAGTTGGCCGCCTGTTACGCGAACTGATCCTGGGGCTGGTCGATCAGGCCAAGGATCAAGAATCAGACTATTACGACGCGCTGGTCAGTCTGGCGCTTCTGGAGCTGCAACGCGCGAAGCGTTCGGTCCTGAAAATCCCCATGCCTGACAACTCGGACCGACGTCTGCTGAGCCTTTGTCAGGCAGTCATGAGCGAACCGTCGCTGGATATACCGTTCGAGCAACATGCCGAAAATGCTGGAGCCAGCGTACGCACCCTGGCGCGCCTGTTTCAGGGCGCATTAGGAATGGGCTTCGCCGAATGGCGTCGACAGGTGCAACTGGCAACCGCGGTAGCTGAAATCATTCAGGGCGTACCGGTCAGCACCATCGCGCGATCCCTGGGCTATTCGCCCAGCAGCTTCAGCGACATGTTCAAACGCGAGTTGGGTGTGGCGCCTTCGCAGTACGCACATACATCATTGAATTGAAATGCATTCCTGTAGGAGTGAGCTTGCTCGCGATAGCGTCAGTTCAGGCGGTCTTTTCATCGGCCAGGAAAACGAATCGCGAGCAAGCTCACTCCTACAGGTGCCCTGCTTGATGCGCGACAGCGCGGTGTCAGGGAAAAAATAGTTTGTGCACTCACCCTGACCGATATTCAGAAGTCCTTGGCCGATAGCTTTTCCGGTCCGCCCCTAAACTGCGTGCATGAGCAATTTATGCACGGGGTTCACCATGAGTTACCTCATTTCCATCGTCATTGGCATCGGCGTCGGCCTGCTCTATGGCGCGCTTGATTTTCGCTCCCCCGCACCGCCCGCTGTCGCACTCGTTGGCCTGACCGGCATGTTGCTGGGCGAAAAGCTGTGGCCGATGGGCAGTCAGCTGATTGCCACCTGGATGTCCTGATCATTTATTTCGTACCCAATGGAGGCTTCGATGAAAGCCCTGCAATTCTCCAGAACCGGCGACCTCGCTGCTCTGCAATACGTCGACCTGCCCACGCCTGTGCCCGCTCAGAATGAAGTGCTGATCGAGGTCAAAGCTGCAGGCCTGAACCCCAGTGACGTGAAAAACGTCCTCGGGCGTTTTCCCTACACCACCTTGCCGCGGGTACCAGGCCGGGATTTTTCGGGCGTGGTCATTGAAGGCCCCCAGGAACTGTTGGGTCGGGAAGTGTGGGGCACCGGTAAAGAACCCGGTTTCTTCCGCGACGGTTCTCACGCGCAGTTTTTGACCTTGCCCGCCAAGGGGGTGGCGCTCAAACCCAAGGCGCTGAACTTCAGTCAGGCCGCCAGCCTGGGCGTGCCTTACACCACAGCGTGGGATGCCTTGCAACGCAGTCTGGTCAACGCCGATACGCGCTTGCTGGTCATTGGGGCCAATGGTGCTGTGGGCAGTGCGGCCTTGGCATTGGGCAGGATTCTCGGCGCGCGCGTACTTGGCGCGGTACGCCGCCCGGAACACATCGCCACGCTGCAAGAGCAAGGCTTCGACGGCATTGTGCTGGGCAAGCCAGAAGAGCTGGCGGAGCAGGTCAACGGTGTTTTCCAGAGCGGCGCCGATGTGATTTTCGACACCACCGGCTTCTGGCTTCCAGCTGCGGTGCCTGCACTGGCAACCTTCGGTCGTATCGCAATCATCGCGGCACCCGTGGACGGCCATGTGCAACTGCCCTCGCTGGCGTTGTACCGCAAAGGGGGTTCGGTAGTCGGGATCAACTCGCTGCTTTACGACTGCCAGGCCTGCGCGAAGATGCTCGACCAGTTCGGTCGATTCTTCGACGAAGGCAGCTTGCCGCTGCCGACAGGTCTGGTCGAGTCGCCGTTGAGCGAAGGCCTGGCGCGGTACGAAGAGGTGAATCAAGGCGCCGGGGAGAAAGTGATTTTGCTGCCCTGAGGCGATTTTGATCTGACTTGTAGGAGATCGCTCTATCCCTGTAGGAGCGCACGAGCACCGCGAGGCCGCGATAGCGGTGTATCAGGCAGTACGCCATCGCTGCCTCGCAGTGCTCGTAAGCTCCTACAGAAAAGTATTTCAAATCAGGTGATTGGTGGACTCCTACCGCGAGCCCGCAAGCTAATGACGTGGCATCGGCTTCAGCCACGAAGAGGTCGTTACATCCACTGAATGTGTCAAACCTGATAAGCCGCCTTCCCGGATAGAGCCGACCCCACTTAATGAATTGCGATTTGCGCGAGATTTCGCCCCTTTTTAGTGATACCCATCACAAAATTTTCCCCTTGTAGGAACTTTCTTCGAATGAGGGGTCTGTTTCAGCATTGATACACCTTGTTAAATTTGCCAACGATTGCTGGCACTTTGCTGCTATCAGCTGGCATCTAGCCGGTATCTAAGCTTCCACTTCGCGGTTGCTGTTTCTTCTTCCTGCTCGGGCACTTCCCATGCCTGAGACATATCGATGGAATGTTTATGTTTGCCTCCCCACGGACGTGGCTGCATTCGTGCGCCTTATTGTTTGCTATCGGCTCGCCTGTTTTTGGCGCGACTGTGCCGACCCCGGGCGATCAGGACCTGATTCGTGATCGACAGAACCGGCTGATTGAAGAACAGCAACGCCGACTCAAGGAACTCAAGGAACTGCCAGGTTCCAACGCCGAGCCCGCTAAACCTGCGTCGCCTGACGATGCGCGCTGCTTCCCGATCAAAACCATTGAGCTTCAGGGGGCCGAGCGCCTGAGTGGTGTTGATCGTGATCGGCTGCTCAAGCCTTACATGGACCGCTGCCTGGCCGTGGCCGATTTGAATGAGCTTCTTAAAGCCATTACCAATTACTACCTCGATCAAGGGCTGGTCACCAGTCGTGCGTATCTGCCACAACAGGACCTGTCCAAAGGGCACCTGACTGTATTGGTGGTGGAAGGCAAGCTTGAAAGCCTGAAAGGCGCGCCAGGCAGCACGGTATCCGAGCGCGAACTGGCGATGGCGTTTCCGGGGGCCACAGGTGAGGTCCTGAACTTGCGCGAAATCGAGCAACTGGTGGACCAGCTCAATCGGTTGCCCTCCAGACAGGCCCAGATGGAGCTGGCGCCAGGCAACGAGGTCGGTGGCAGTGACGTGCTGGTGCGCAACGAGCCACAAAAGCCTTGGCGCGCAAGCTTGTCACGCAACAACGACGGGCAGAAAAGTACCGGCGAACAGCAGGTCAATGCCGGGCTTGAGTGGGACAGCCCGCTGGGTATTGCCGACCAGTTGATCGTGCGTGGTGGGCATGATGTGGTCAGTGATCACAGGTCCACCTCCAAAAACGCCATGCTCTATTACAACGTTCCGTATGGCTGGTGGAACTTCAGTTACACCTACAGCCAGAGCGACTATCGCTCACAGGCGCAAGGTGATGGTTTCAGCTTCAAACAGAACGGTGACAGCCAGAACCACCAATTTCTCGCCGAGCGTCTGATCCACCGCGATGCCGTCAGCAAAACCTCAGTCAGTGCCGGGCTGGCTCATTTGCGTACCAACAACTACATCGACGACGCCCGACTTGAGGGCAGTAGCAACCGGATTACCGAAGCGCAATTCGGTATCAACCACGGTCGGCGGATCGGCAACTCCTTCGTCAACCTGGACCTGGGCATGCAGCAGGGCATCGGCGCACTGGATGCGCAACAGGATGCTCAGCAACGAGACGAATTGGGCAACCTCACTGCCACTCCGCGCTATCGCAAATACACCGCTACCGCGAGTTATCTGCTGCCGTTCAATTGGTTGGGCGAGTCCTTCAGTTTCAGCAGCCTCGCCACGGGGCAGCGTAGCGAAGACGTGCTGTTCAGCTCGCAGCGCATCAGCGTAGGCGGCAGCTCTTCCGTGCGCGGCTACAAGGATCAATTCCTGTCCGGCTCCAGTGGCGGCTACTGGCGTAACGAGCTGCGCTGGACGCGGCCGGTGACGCTGGACTGGCTGCGCCCCGCTTTTAGTCAGTACGGCACCAGCGTCGGTTACGACCAGGGTGTGGTCAGTAACGATCGGTACAGCGGCGGTTTCAACGGCCGCGTATCGAGTAACTCCCTGCAGCTGTTCGCCAGAGGCGAGCAAGTCAGCGCCAGCGTGACATTCGCCCATTCGCTGGAGCGCCCAAGCGTGCTCACTGAGCGCGAAGCGCCGATCTACTTCCAGGTCGACCTGTTTCTCTAATTAATCAAATTTGTTGCCGCGAGACTTCGAAAATGGACGTTCATCAATTTGCACTTCTGGCCCGCCAACCTTCTGCTGAGTTGAAGCCACGCAAGCGCTTTTTAGGCGTGTCCAAGCGTGCGTTGGCGTTGCTGATGGTCAACGTCATGTTCTGGCAGCCGATCTGGGCGCAGGCGGGCGGAGTTGCAGTCAGCGGCGGCACCAACACCAGCGTGGGCCAGGCCGCCAATGGCGTCCCGGTGATCAATATTGCGGCGCCCAATGCGGCGGGGCTGTCTCATAACCAGTTCAAGGATTACAACGTCGGCAAGGAAGGTGTGATCCTCAACAACACCACCGGTGCTGTGCAGAACACTCAGTTGGCGGGCTATATCAACGGCAACAGCCAGTTGGGCGGCAAAGCAGCAGGCGTCATCCTTAACGAAGTCAACGGCGGCAGCGCCAGCCAGCTCAATGGCTACACCGAGGTGGCAGGCAAGTCGGCGCGGGTCATTATTGCCAACCCTTACGGCGTGACCTGTAACGGTTGCGGATTCATCAACACGCCTCGTGTGACCCTCAGCACCGGTAAGCCAGTGCTGGACGGCAACGGCAAGCTTGATCGTTTCGAAGTTGATGGCGGCAGTGTCAACATCGAAGGCGACGGCCTCAACGCCGACAATGTCGATCAGTTCGACATCATCACCCGTTCGGCAAAAATCAACGCCAACATTTACGCGAAACAGCTGAACGTCGTCGCGGGCGCCAACGACGTTAACGCTGACACGCTGGCCACCACTGCACGCGCGGGCAACGACGCTGAAAAACCGGCGTTGGCGATTGACTCGTCGGCACTGGGCGGCATGTACGCCAACACCATCAAACTGGTCGGCACCGAGAAAGGTGTCGGGGTAAAACTGGCTGGCGATATGGCTGCCAGCGGCGGCGACATGCAAATCGACGCCAACGGCCATTTGACCATGGCCAAGGCGGCCGCCAGCGGCGCAGTCAACGTCAATGCTGCCAGCCTTGATGCGCAGGACTCGATCTACGCCGGTACTTCGGCAAACGTGCAAACCCGTGGGAGCCTCAAGAACCAGAAGGTCCTGGCCGCCCGTGACCGCATTACACTGAGCAGTGGCGGTCAGTTGACCAACAGCGGCACTGTCCAGGCGGGCATCAACCCTGACAACACCCGCAATGCAACCGGTGACGTCAGCCTGAATGGCAAAACGATCAACAACACCGGCAACGTTGTCGCCACCCGCAACCTCAGCGCCACCGCGGAACAATCGCTGACTAACAGTGGCGCGATCCAGGCCACCACCTCTGCCAACAGCGCCGCCGATTCGGGCAATGTCAGCCTCGCCGGTGCATCCATCACCAATACGGGCAATGTGGTTGCCAGCCGCAACCTCACGGCCACGGCCTCGCAGGTCGTGGACAACAGCGGCACCTTACAGACGGGCGTTAACGCGGATAACTCCCGCAATGCCAACGGCGACATCAGCCTCAATGGCCAAACCGTCACCAACACCGGCAACGTGATCGCCAGCCGCAACCTGTCGGCAACGGCCGGTCAATCGCTGGTCAACAACGGCGGCATCTTCGCTGCCGGTCAAACGTTGATCGCCACCACCTCGATACTGGATAACCAGAACCAAGGCCAACTGCTCAGCGATGGCGACATGACGCTGACGGCCGATAATCTGCTCAACGGTTCAGACAGTTACATCAGCAGCGGCGGCGGGATGACCGTTCGTGCAGGTGCAATCAACAACCGCGCAGGCCTCATCGAAAGTGGCTCAACCCTGGATCTCGGCGCGTCCAGCCTGGACAACACCAACGGGCAGATTCGTTCCCTGGGGCTTACAGGTAACAGCCGCTTCGCCATTGCTGGCTTGCTGGATAACACCGGTGGCGCACTTGAGTCGGCCAACACTGACCTGAGCCTGGCCGCGGGCAGTTTCCAGAACCTAAACGGCAGCGTTCTGCACGTCGGCACCGGCGCACTGGACGTCTCCGGACTGGCCCTCGACAACGCGGGTGGCAGCCTGGTCACGCGGGGTGGTTTGGCGTTCAACAAAGCCGCCTGGACCAACAGCAGCGTGATTCAGGCTGCCAACCTGACGCTTGATGTCGGCAACTTCCAACAGACCGCAACGGGTCAACTTCTGGGGACCAACAGTTTCGTCGGCAGAGGCGCTAACTGGTCAACCAATGGCGTCATTGCCAGCGATGGCCGCGTGGATCTGACCCTCACCGATCAGTTGACCAACAGCGGTCGCATCACCTCCGCGACAGCCCTTGGTGTCAACGCCCCACGGGTCAGCAACCTCGGCACCCTGGCAGCAGGCCAAGTGCTGACGGTCAGCACGGGCAGCCTGCTCAACGACCACGCGCTGATTTTCAGCGGCGGCAATATCAGCCTGCAGGTTGATGAACTGAATAACGTTGCATCCGACATCTACGCGATGGGCAACTTGCTTGTCGATCGCGACGGTCTGGGCGGGTTGGCCACCAGCATCACCAATAGCTCCTCGAACATGCAGGCCGACGGCACTCTGAGCCTGGCGGCGAGCACCATCAAGAACATCCGGACCATTCTGACGGTCGAGTCGGGAATCTACAGCGCCTCGATTACACCCACTGCGTGTATCCAGGGGCAAACGGCTGGCGACTGTGAGGGGCCCAAGCAGCACAGGCCTTTCCTGATCAGCCAGCGTGATCATGTGGCCGTTACTGAAGCCAGCGCCGCGTCAAGCATCACCTCCGGCGGCAGCATGCTGCTCACTGGCGGGAGTCTGCTCAACAGCAGCAGTAGCATCGCTGCGGGAGGCAACCTCACCGCCATCTTTGATGATCTCACCAACACCGCGATTGAAACCCACGACACCCAGACCGACCGTGTTTTTGTAGAAGAGCGAACCCGTAGCCCTGGTTTCATGCGCCGACTGGCCAGTGCGTTTACTCAGAAATACTCAATCGACAGCCCCGGTTACAACAAAAATGATTTGGGTGGTCTTGAAGCCGCGATGGCCACCTTCATCGGTCGTACTGAAGGCGAAAAGCCCGACTTCGCGAAAACTACCCAACTGGCAGCACCTGACCAAAGCTACTCGGCCATCATTCAGGCGGGCGGCGCAGTCAACGTTCAGGCCAAAAACGGCATCGACAACTCCGTCGTGCGCGGTGGCTACACCTACGTGGGCAGCGGCGCAAAAACCGACACCAGCGAGCCGGGTTACTCCACCGTCGTCGCGCTTAATCCTCAGCTGGCACCGGACCTGGGTCAGCAAGCGGTCAACCCGATAAACCTGCCCGGCTTCCAGCTGCCCACCAGCCAGTTCGCCTCCAACCCGCAAAAATACCTGATCGAAAGCGATCCGGCGTTCACCAATCTGGGCCGCTTCCTGAGCTCGGATTACATGCTCGACAAGCTGGGCTACAACCCGGACGAAGCCCAGAAACGTCTGGGTGATGGTTACTACGAGCAGAAGCTGATCCAGCAAGCAGTCATCGCCCGCACCGGCCAGCGTTTCATCGACGGCCAGACCAGCGATGCAGGCCTGTTCAAATACCTGATGGACAACGCCATCGCCAGCAAGGACGCCCTCAATCTGTCGGTGGGCGTAAGCCTGACGGGCGAGCAAGTCGCAGCGCTGACCCACGACATCGTGTGGATGGAGCAGCACGAAGTCTCGGGTCAAAAAGTACTCGTGCCTGTCCTTTACATGGCCCAGGCCAATAACCGTCTTGCCCCTAACGGTGCATTGATCACCGGCAACGACGTTTCCCTGATCAGCGGCCAGAACCTCAACAACAGCGGCACCCTGCGCGCCACCAACAACCTTGGCGTCAGCGCTGGCGGTAACCTGACCAACTCAGGTCTGGTCGAGGCGGGCAACCTGCTGCAAATGCGCGCCAACAACAACCTGACCAACACCGCAGGCGGCGTGATCGCCGGACGCAACGTCGAACTCGTCGCCGTCAATGGCGACCTGCTCAACGAGCGCAGCGTCACGACGCACCAAAGCGACAGCGGTTACCGCTCCGAGCGCACCCAGTTCGTCAACAGCGCAGCACGCATCGAAGCCGCCGACACCCTGACGATGCAAGCCAAACGCGACGTCAACAACGTCGGCAGCGTGATCAAGAGTGGCGGCGACACCACAATCCAGGCCGGACGTGACGTCAACATCGTATCCGCCCAACAAGAAAACAGCGGCGCCGTCGGCACGCGCTCCACCCGCCAGAACATCACCCAATACGGCTCTGTTGTAGAAGCCGGTCGCGACTTCCAGGTCGTCGCCGCCCGCAACATCAGCGCCGTCGCCAGCCAGATCAGCGCCAAGCGCAACCTGACCCTGGACGCCGGAGAAAACCTCAACATCGCCTCCGCGGCGGATGAGCAGCATTCGTACAGCAAGAGCAAAAAGGTTAAGGCTCAGGAAGATCATGTGAGCCAGGTGTCGAGTGTGCTTAAGGCGGGTGGCGATGCGACGCTCCGCGCCGGGCAGGACATGGCGCTGACTGCTAGCCAGGTCAATGCGGGGAATGAAGCCTATCTGGTCGCCGGTAACAACCTCGCCATGCAGGCAGCTGAAGATCAGGACTACAGCTTCTTCAGCAAAACCAAGAAAAGCTCCTCCGGCAAGAAATTCCGCCTGGATGAAACCAGCAGTATCACCAATGTGGGCAGCCTGGTCAGTGCCAACGGCGACAGCACAGCCATCGCAGGTCAAAATCTGCTTTTGGCAGGCAGTGCCGTTACTTCTGAAAAAGGCGCTACGCAACTGGTTGCCGATCAGGATGTACAGATTCTTGCTGTCACTGATTCCGCTACTGAGCGTCACGAGCGCAAAGAAAGTAAAAGCAGTTGGGGTGGCCTGAAGTCCAGCAAAGTCCAGACCAAGGTTGACGAGACGACTACCACCGCAGCAGGCAGCACGGTTTCGGGTGAAACTGTCGGCGTGTCCGCTGGACGCGATGCGACGATTACGGGCTCCTCACTGGTCAGCACCGACGACCTGTTGGTTGAAGCCGCACGCGATCTGAAGGTTGATGCTGCGCAAAACACCTTCTCGCGCACTGACATGCATAAGGAAAAGAACCGCGACCTGACCGGGATCGTCACGGGCAACAAGCTCGGTATCGATGACATTACTGGCAATCAGCACCTGTCTATCAGCAGCCAGAAACACAATGGCAAGGCAGCAGAAACTACCCTCAGCGGCAGTACGATTGGCTCCAGCAACGGCAACGTGGCTTTAAATGCAGGACGCGACCTGAGCGTCACCGCCAGTGATTTGGTCAGCACCAAAGACATGACGCTCAGTGGTTCGGACGTGACCATTACGTCAGGAGCGCAAACGGCTAGCCAGAGCACCGAGGATAAATCTCGCAGCTTGGCGGTGGGTCGAGTCATTGGTGGCATGGCTGTCGATGCCGTTAGAACCATGCGCGATTCGGTAAAGGCTGCCAAGGAAAGCGATGACCCCCGTCTTAAGGCGGTCAAGGTTGCCCAAGGGATGTTGGCGGCCTACCAGTTGGGCAGTACGGCATCCGATCTCATGTCGGATTCGCAGGAAGTAAGGGACGATGCCCTGAGTAACGGTTCGGTCATCAAGATTGGCACCGAGCTAGCCAACACACGTAGTAAAAGTACCAGTGAATACAGCAGCGAGACTGCCAAGCAGAGCACCGTCAATGTTGGTGGGAATCTGGCAGTCGCGGCGAATGGTGGTGCTGCTGGCACCGAAGGAAACATCAAGGTTGTCGGCAGCACCATCAAGGCAGCCAACATCGATCTCAGGGCCAAGGGCAACATTTTGTTGCTCAGTGCACAGAACCGGGCCGATTGGGCGAACGACAGTAGCAACAACAAAACCAGCATTGGCGCGAGCTTTAACATTGGCGCGCAAAACGGCTTCACCCTCGACCTTGGTGCTCAGAACGCCAAAGGTAAGGGTACTGGTGGCTCTGTAACGCAGGTCAATAGCACTATCGACACGGGTTCACTGGTGCTTGAAAGCGGCAATGACACGCGTCTCATCGGTGCCCAGGTCCGTGCTGACAGGATCAAGGCCAACATTGGCGGTGATCTGGTAATTACCTCGCTGCAAGACTCCGAGACGCAACGCAATAAACAAAGTAGCGGTGGAGTCGGCGCAAGTATTTGCGTACCGCCATTCTGCTTAGGCACCCCGGTCACGGCGTCCGCCAACATCGCAATGAGCGGGCTCAATAGTGATTACCGTGCCGTTACTGACCAGTCTGGTTTTTATGCAGGCCAGGGCGGTTATGACATTCAGGTGGGCAAGAACACCGTGCTTCAAGGTGCTGTCATCGCCAGCGACGCAGCGGCGAGCAAAAACCGCCTCAGCACCGATCGCCTCATCACCAGTGACATTAAAAACATCAGCGAAATCGAAAGCCATGCAGTCAGCGCGAGCGTGTCGACCTCAGGGAATTCACTTACTCCGGGCATGGTGTTTGGGCTGAAGCTTGACGACGCCGATAAAAGCGTCACCCGCAGTGCTGTCAGTGAGGGCGCGATCGAGGTTCGAAGCGCCCAGGGTGGCGGCGATCTGATTGGTCTGAATCGTGATACCGCACATGCCAACGGTGCGCTCGACAGGCCGGATCGCGAGGCAATTGAAGAGCGCATGGAGCTGGTGCGCAGTTCCGTGGCGCTTGTTAAGGACCTTTCAAACACTATCGCGGAAGCGCGAAACAAGGCTGCTAAAGACCCCAACAGTGAAGAAGCGAAACAGGCGCGCCAGCAGCTCGCTGATGCGGGAAACACCGACCCTTCTTCTGATGAGGTTCGCGATCAGGTCCAACGCAACTATGGAACGGGCAGTAGCTTCCAGCGCGCTGCCCAGGCTGCGAGTGGTGTCGTTCAAGGTGTATTGAGTGGCAACTTTGCTGGCGCACTGGCTGGCGGTGCGGCGCCCTATCTCGCTCACAGCATCAAGGAAATGACGGCTGGTGATGACAACGCCAACCTGTTCGCGCATGTGGTCTTGGGGGCCGTGGTTGCACAGGCTCAGGGTAATTCGGCGCTTGCCGGTGGCACAGGCGCAGGCCTGGGTGAGTTGGTTGCTCGCCAACTGTACCCGGACAAGAGTAGCGATCAACTGACCGAAACCGAGCGTCAGACGGTTTCAGCGCTGTCGACATTGGCAGGTGGTTTGGCGGGCGCACTGACATCCGATAGCGATGTCAGCGTAATTGCCGGGGCATTGGCTGCTAAGAATTCTGTGGAGAACAATCACCTCAGCGATATTGAGAAGGTGACGCTCCGGGATTTGAGAAAAGAGTACGCAGAGGAGTGCGTGGGCGGCGCTGCAAGCGACGCCTGTGAGCGCAAGAACAAGAAAATCCTCGCGCTTGAGGAGAAAGCAAAAAGCGTCCTCAAGAAAGACACCATTTATGTCGCGGAGGATATGGGGCGGGACATGCTATTCACCACCGTTCCAGGTGAAATAATACCGTGCGCTATTTCCGGAAATAACATGTGTGTGGTAACGGACAAAGTCGTTACCACAAGCCAAGGCGCAGAGTGGGAGCTCATACCTGCAACGGCGGCCCAGGCTGTTATTGGTCGGGCGCAGCAAGCGGCCACCGTTGAAGCTACCGAGGCCGACTTGGCGAAAAAAGCCGCTGACCTCTTCGACAGTGGTTGTGGCGGGATAGGTTTTTCTGCGACGGCATGTCAGGCATATATGGCCATTAGCGGGTTGCACCCGATCACGGGCCAGCCTTTGTCCGCCGCGGAAAGGGTCGCATATGGATTAGGAGCGGCGGCAAGCGTTGCTGGCGCGAGCGTCGCGGGTGTGTCGGCGGTTCGTGGCCAAGGCGTAGCAGTAAGCGAAAAGGCAGCTGCGCAAGCAGCGGCTGATGTCGGGGCAAAAAGTACTGATGCCATTTTAGGTCTGAATATTGGTCGTTCTGATCTTGGCGATTTACTAGGTCGTGGCGGTAATAAGGATGTTTACGCCTATGGAGACAATCAAGCGGTTGGTGTCTTACGTAATGGAACGAATTCGCAGGCAATCTCCGATGAAATTGAGATGCTCGGCAGGCTCAATGATGCCGGACTTCCCACTGTGAATCCTCGAGCCGTGAGCGTCGACGGTTCCCCTGGTATGCTTATGGATCAGTTTGCCCAAGGGTCTAAAGATGTTGTGAAACTTTTGGACGGGAAGGTACGCGTTGTCGGTGATTCGAAACTCCTCAACCAGCAAAGCATTTCAGATTTACAAAATATTCGAGCTACAATGGTAAGCAACAATATTCAAATCAGTGACCTACAGTTCCTGATTAGCAATGAAGGGCGCGTTGTGGTTGCTGACCCGCTTGCTGTTAAGTTTAACGCTGCACCTTCAAAGAATAATCTGCGGATGATCGACTTGTTAATTCAATCAGCACGGAAAAATTAATATTTATAGGTGTTAAATATATGGATTCGATGGTGCCGTCTGAAGCAAATGACTTTCTTCGACGTCTCACTGGTAAACAGGTAATTAAACTGGTTAGGTACAGTTGGTGGCCTGGATGTGAGGTTGCTGCTCAATGTGGCGTTGAGGATCAGATGGCCTTCTCACTGACGGCAGGACCGTTAGCCATCTATTTTGAGGGCGGTGAAATTATCGGCCTTTCGAGTGACCCCTCTCTAAACAGCATTATAATTTGGGATGAGGCTGCAAGAGGCGAGAGTAAAGTTAACAACTTATTGGAGGATGACGACGAACTGTTTCCTATCCCCGAGTCTGGAAAATTTTCTACTGTCTTTTGGGCGCAAATTGTTGGCTGTCGCTTAATTGGCGTGACTATACTTAAGCGCACAGACATGACTGCGAAGGAACAACAACGTCCTAGTGAAGTCGGCTTGCGTTTTAATTTTTCCAGAGGAAAAAGCTTTGTCGTGTCGCATGGGCTTCATGATAATTCTGATGATTTTTCAGTCTTGGAAGAGTCGCAATTAGCTGTAGTTGAATTGGTGGGAACTCCGATAATATAATGGTGGGGTACGAGGAGTGGATGGTTTCAAAGAGGGTAGCGCTCAAGGATTAAGGTGCGCTGATTGTGGTTGGTCTATAGTGACAACGAACCTCTCGGGTATTAAGCTTGATGAGGCAAAGTATGAAGTCAGTTGCAGTGGTAACTATCACGATGAGGCCCATGTAAGGGCTGTAACTGAAGTGACAGGCTATAATTTTCTAATGTCTAGAAAAGCTCTTCAGAAAGGTCGTTTTACAGTATTTAATGGACAGGCGGTGGAGGTTTTGCGCATACGAAACATTCTTATTTCTGCAGGGCTTGAATGTGTCATTGATCCGGATTTCAAATGGAACTGATGGGTCTGGAAAAATGTTGATTTAAAAACCAGAGGTCATGCGAAAACTGATGCAGTTGGGGTCAGCCGACTTATTCAGCTTTTTTATTGAGCGTTGAGTGGTTTTGGCTTTTTATTGACGGAGTATTTGGCTCGAATCTCCGTATGTGCTTAGTCAAGTATCCGACTGCCTGAAATTTTGGGAGAGCTGATCGCACGGTATCTGAACTGCAGATACTAGATAAGCGCCAAGATGCCTTATTTACAGCTTGTGATCTTAGAAGGGAGTAACCATGTTTTTCTGGAAAAAAATCAGTGTGTGGATATTTGGTTTATCGACATTGCTGGCTTTGGTCGGTTGCCAATCCGGTGGCCGAAGCTCTGCATCAAATCTGTTAGAGGACGGTATTCTCCTCAAGCAAAAAAGCGTAGTAGTTGATGCCAATCACGCAAAAATTATCATGAGACCCACTGGGTACAATTATCCCGTGAATTTTTCGGTGCGTCGGGATGGTGACCCTGACCAACGCCCTGAGTTTCTTGGGACGGCTGTCTATACCGGGCGCGGTAAGCTATTCGGCTGGATCGCGAATATGAACGAAGTCGCTAACAGTGCAACTCTGCGACGGTTTCCTCAGTTAGAGCTGCAGGCTGATCCGAATCAGGCTATTGAAATAAGCGGCGAATACTCTGTTGTGGAGTACAACATTTTGAGAATGTGTGGCCCTCGCAAGTCGGTCTTTACACCAGAAAAACAGAAGGTTTATCTGGTTGAGTTCGTGGTGAGTGTTGATGGTTGTGAGCAACATGTATATGACATTACTCAACCCGAGCAACGATTGCCCGTCGTGACGAACCAACAAAAGATTGGTTCAGATTGAAGATGGACTGTTGTTATACCGACTTTGTTTAAAATGTGCTCCGATAGAATTTTTTTAGGCTTGTTGTTCTAGGTAGCGCTCACCAGCGCTAGATTGATGAGCAAGATGCATTAGTCTGCTCTTTAACAGTAAGGTTTTTTATCTTGTCCTGGATAGTGTCAATCAACTCACTCTATCCATTTTTTTAAATCAGCAGCCTGGCTGCGCTCATCAACTGGCGGACTGAAACTTCCAACACGGTCGGTGGTGTGATTGCGGGGCGTTACGTCACCTTCGACGTCGCCAAAGGCAGCCAGGACAGCGAGGGCGAACAGACCCAAAGCAAAGGTGGGCTCAAAGGCGGCACCACTGGCGGCTTCAAGATTGGCATCGGCGGCAGCACCGGTATTGCGACACAGGAAGGCATGCAGGGCACGTCGCAGGCTTCGCAACTCAACGCTGGCCGTGACATCAATCTTGAGGCGCGTCGCGACCTCGCACTGATCGGAACTCAGGCCGCAGCAGTCAGAAACTTTTACCTCAAGGCCGCCAACGACCTCACGATCCGTGCCGCCCAGAATGAATCATCCAGCCAGGATGACCGTCACAGCGGCGGCGCTGAGGGTGGCATCGCTGTCGGCCCGAGCGGCATCGGCTTCTATGCCAGCGTAAACATTGGTCGAGGCGAACTGGATCGCGAGGGCAAACAGCAACAGGGTGCCTATCTCCTCGCGGGTAACCAGCTCGGGTTTGAAAGTGGCCGAGATACGACAATCGCTGGCGCTCAGCTAAGCGGAAAAGACGTGACTGGCAACGTGGGTCGCAACCTCAGCGTCTCGTCAGTTCCCGACACCGGGAAGGCCAGCGGCAAGCAGTTTGACGTCAGCGCCACTGTCGTTGTCGGCTACGGCGCGTCTGTCAGCGGCTCTGTCGGCTACGGCAAAACCGACGGCAAAACCAACTGGGTTGGTAATCAAACCTCGATCACTGCGCAAGACAAACTCGACATCAAAACAGGTGAGCATACCCAGCTCGACGGCGCACTGATTTCGTCCAACACCGGCAACCTGAAACTGGACACCGGCACATTGGGCTTCAGTGACATCGCCGGTCAGGACAAAGAGCGTTCCTACTACCTCAATATGGGCGGCAGCTACGGCCTCGAAGGAGGCCAGGCACAGCAAGACTCCAGCCAGGTGAGCAAAGGTAATTCAGGCGCGAATGGCTGGAGCGTAGAAGGCTACAACTACGAAAAAGACCGTCAGCAAATGGTCCGAGGCACGATTGGCGCAGGTGACATCATCGTCCGTCAGGACGCCGTTACTGGCAAAGACTCGACTGCTGGCCTGAATCGGGATGTGAGCAAGGCGTCCGAGATTACGCGGGACGAAGAGCATCGCACTGATTTGTATGTGACCAAGTCTTCTGTAGATGCGGCTAGCCACCCTGTGGATACAGTACAGGAGTGGACGAACCAGCTTCGGAACTATGACGAAACGGCTCAACAGAATTTTAAGGAAGCGGCGCGAGGTCTCACTCGAGTAGTTAATAAGGCTGAAAGCACCTTCGGCAGAAAAATGGACGCCGGTGCTGCCAATCTGATGGGCGAAAAGTTCGCCGAAAACACCATGGACTTGTTGCTTCAGGGTGGAATGAGCCGCAGTCAGGCCATGAAAACTTTGGCTGACCCTGCGTTTCAAAAATCTGTCGTGGCCGAAGTCGCCCGGATGGCCGAGATAGACTTGAAACCAGTCGATGATCTTGATTCCAAACTGCAAGCTATAAACCAGACCACCAACCCAGGCATTGTTGAGCTAGATCGCACGCTTGTAACCGAAAAAGATGAAGAGACACTAAACCTCGCACAGAACACGTTGCGATCGATGTCATCGATAAAGCAGTACATCAAGGATCATCCTGAGCAGGAAGAAGCGGTAAAAGTAATGGTGGCCCTCACGCAAGGCCCCAAAGGCCTGCTGCAACTGGCCATCTCCGAAGCAGTCGGTGCAACCCCGCAGGGCAAAGAGCTCGAAGAAACGATTGCAGCGTATACCGACGCGGTCGGCAAGCGTGTTGCAGACGCCATGGAGGGCAAGGAACTTTCCGATACTGATGACTTTGAACAGTACCTGATTGGGGGCGGTCAGTTCACCGCTTCAATCTTGACAGGAGTGATTCAAAAACGTAAATCTGCAGGTGAGCGTACGGTTGTTTCGGTTGATGCTCCGAAAAAAGGGCCTGAGGTTATCGGGCGTGGGGGTGCAAAAGAGGTAGCAGGTCCAGATGCGACGGGCGGGACGAAAGTTGGTCCAGGGACCGACCTAACCCCCGAAATAAAACAGCATTCAGATGGAAGCTATCGAACCCCTGACGGAAAATTTGCTAGCCCGACTGGTCTAGCTCCTCCGGGAACAGTCAAGGCAGATGAATTTGCTAAACATTTAGAATCAAATGGAATGGAAGTTGTAGGCACTGAGATGGTTGTTAAAGGGCCTCTCGGTGATCGTAGGTATGACATTGTAGTCCGTGACGCAAGCGGTAAGTTGCACGGCCTTGAGGTGAAAAGCGGAACTGCTAATAAGACCAGCTATCAAGAATTCACCGATTATTTTGTTAATGAGTTTGGGGCGCAAGGAAAGGGACGACTAAAAGGCGAAGTCATCGAAAGCGCTACAACAGTTTATGTGCCGTGAGGGTAATGAATATGAAGCTTGAAGCCGAAAATAGTCCCGTAATAATTGGCGTTAATCAGGCGCAGCTTGTAAGAGTGTTAAAAAAATTAAAAAGCTACGGCCCTAGCTCATTCGCATGCATAACTGATGGCGACGGTAATTATGTGCAAGTGGCTGGAGGCAGATTCACTTGCTTTATTGAAAGATATGACGCAAAAAGCAAAGCTCTGTTTAGAGGTTATCATTCAAATTCCAGCACGAACTTCGAAGATGGAAGCTTGCTATCGTTTGGTGCGGGGCGTGTTCAATTAAAGAAAGATGAGTGGTTTAATATTGAAGATGTGATCGAGGTTTTCTCCCGATTTAATCAGAGTCAGGCTTTGCCAGAAAACATTTACTGGCGCGAGATAAAGGTTTTGAATCAGAACGACAGCTAAGAAGCTGGTGCAAAAGGCACTGCAACAGCTCCGAAAGTCACCATAAAAGATCACTATGACCATCACTTGAACATGGTGGAAGACATAAAGGATCAACTTTCTTCTCAAGGGTTCAGAGTCAGCGAAAAGGAAATATCATTCGGCAGCTCCTGCGGAACTGGTCGTTGTAGGCCAGATATCGTGGCCGAAGCACCTGATGGAACCCTGAGAATTATTGAGGTTAAGACAGGGAACGCGGACTTGAGTATTCGTCAGTCAGAAATTTTCCCTCAAATAAAAGATGGGACTTCAATTCCAAGAGGGCAGGTTGCCGAAAGTTTCGGCCTGATACCAGGCGTACCTCTAAAGGACCAAGGTTATCCTAACGGTATCCCTATTGAGATAATGAATTTCCCAGGTGCTAAGTGATGGAAGAAAAAGATGTGGTTTCAACCTTGATGGAGCAGGGTTGGGTTTGCAGCAAGGATGAAGTCGGGGATTATTTTTGCGTGATAGATGTTGATGGGATTAAAGTTCAAATAATCCCATCTGTGAGGAAACGCTCGGACCATTTTCGGGCGTCACTTATGCCATCGGTTTCGACCAGAGAATTCTCGGAGACTGTTGCTTTTGTGCGGGGAGAGGGGAGTGGGTATTCGCCAATAATAGTAAGTAATGAGCCTCCGGAGAAGTTGCCTAAATTTTCCAGTGATGATGTTCTCAGGATGTCTGAGAGCGCCATATCTTGGGCACGCTCTCAAAACATTGAGTCCGGCCTGATGTTCTATAGAAATCTGCCGACTGACAGTAAAGGCGCGATGCCCCTTCGGCACTTGGCTGCATTGGCAATAGCAGGTGACGTTGAACGATTGGACGGTTACAAGAAAAGCTTTGAGGTGGGGGATAGGCTAGGTTTTGTACCTTACATTACTGATGCCATGATTGATCGAGCAGTCTTGAAAGCCAAAATTGCAAAATAGATTTTTCTTGAGCGCTACACACCTTTGACACCGGCCTTGGGCCGGTGTTGTATTCCGCTTTACTTCAAAAAGTCTCATCCTTAGTTCTTGGGGGCGATTTGTTGTTGGATGGTAGTATTGGATTTCTAGCATCGGCTCTTTAATAATTTGGCATTTATTTTTTTCGAAAAATAATACGATTTTTTAAGTTTCCGAAGTCTTGCGTTCTAAATAGAACCCGCACTCGTAATCTGCACCTATTTATGATAAATCAAATGGAGCAACATCTCCCTCATCCATTAGGTTTAAAACAGAATGAGAAATGTAGGTGTTCTTGCCGCGATGACAATCTCTGATAAGCTCTAATCCAAAGGCTGGTGTGCCCAAAGCCTTTGAAGCCGATCCTGGATTGGGGAATTTAGGGCGCGGCTTTGAGGTTTTGACGAGCGGTGGGCCAGTTGTTGAAATTAAAAAATCAATGTCTAAAGTTAATTTGGTTTTAATGCCAGACGGTAAGGGCGGTTACTTGATCCATACCGCGCATCCATTGTAGTGGAGGTGTATGTGAGTGTTTTTAACTGGAAAGAAAATCTCAATGATTTATTTGCGGCGACTGTAAATCAGCAATCTATTGAAGAGGCAGCGGAAATTATGGCTTCTGTTGGTGTAAGTGATGAAGAGTATCATCGAGCGTGCGTTTTTACGCTAGATGAGGCTATGCGAGCGATAAAGGCTGGTGATAATTATGTAATTGATTGCATAAATAAAAGTGGATACCAGGTTAGGGATGTCGGCAGTGCGTTGGTTCTGCTTAGTGATTTTAAGGAAGCGTATTTAAAAGAGTTTTCAAAGGAGGACTAAAATAAAAAACGGGTTCAGACCACGATTTTTTTTGTAATCGCCACACCCTTGGTTCAGTACATTTAAATGTTTTGGTATCTGATGGAGAGGCAGCAGTGAAAAAAGTGACACTCTTAATGTTGGCTGTGGCGTTGGCAGGATGCTAATCCAACGTCAGAAGCTCTGCACCAACGCTGCTCAAAGACGGCGTTCAACTGCAGCAAAGGGATGTGGTCGCGGATGCTGAGCACGCCAAGATCATCATGAGGTCCACCGGCTTCACTTATCCGGTTGTATTCTCGGTGCGCCGTGCAGCTGACCCTGATCAGCGTCCAGAGGTTCTGGGGCATGTGGTCGATTCCGGTCGTGGCAAGGTTTTTGGCTGGATTGCCAAGATGAGCGAGGTAGCAAACAGCGCCGCAGTCAAGCGCTTCCCTCAACTCGAAGTACAGGCAGATCCCGGTCAATCCATAGAAGTGATTGGTGAGTCCAGGGTCATTAAGGACGGCGGGATTTTTCCTGACAGTGTTACGTACGACTGCGGCCCCATGCGCTCGACGTTCAAACCTGAAAAGCAGAAAACCTATCTGGTTGAATTTGTGATCATTGGAAAGGGCTGCGAACAGCATGTTTATGACGTAACTCAGCCCAATACGCGTGTGCCCGTCAGCACTGAGAATGGCGCGGGCCCGGTCTAGCCATCATGAAGTCCCGGCAGTTTAGTCATGGCGTAACAACGTATGTTTTGGCCAACCCGTGGCGGCGCCCAGATCACCGGTCGTGATGTATTTAATGGTGGTCTGACCCCGATTCTCTAGGCTCTCGCTCACTACAAGACGTGTCATCGGAAGTTTTTAATGAGATTTCACTGGCTCTCGCTGAGGTCGGTGGTTCGGTTTTGGATCCATATAGCGGTATGCGTTAAAATCGGGGAGGGGGCAGGGACTTGGGAAGGAATATGAAAAATCTGGAAGAAGTACGACAGCTTATAGAAGAAATAACATCAGCTGAGCTTTTTGAGGGGGATTATGGTGACTGTGTTTCTAATGTTGATGCCCTACTGAGCGGTGTTGAAGAGTCGGATCGAAAAAGTGTGCCTGCTGACTATCTTGAATTTCTTGGGAGTTTCGGATTCGGGGAGCTAGACGCTGCTTTTTATGTCGATGATGGCCCGGAAAAATATTCAACTATATGTGGCAAGGAATATGTGGATTATGAAGGGATTTACGTGATTGGTGGGAATTCGAGCGATTTGCTTTACGCTTTTGACGCGAAGAATGATTGGCAAGTTGTAGAGGTTAGTTCTGAGTCGGATGAGATAGATGTAGTGGCATCAAATTTTTCTGATTTCATCCTGGAACAGCTTAAGTGCATAAAATCTTTGATTGAATGGCGCGCCTCTCACTGAGGAAAGCCCTTCAGACACTGGTCATTTAAGCCGCAGTTTGGCAAAGGCGGGGTCACGCTTGAATATTTCGGAAGGTAAACCAGTGTTCTGAAGGTGAATTTTAGAGAAGGCATCCTATACTGTATTACCCAAATGAGGTTGTGCTATGACTAATGACTTGCTCAATGAGTTTTTAGAGCTGGAGCTCAACGATTCTGTCCGAGAGGTACTTGCGGTCGCTGTGAAAGCATCTACAGAGGCAGGTGTACAGTTTGTTATAAGAGGTTTGGAATTCAACTGTTTCGATGTCGTATTGGACTTCGAGCGCGGAACTGCTACTTTAGGGCACGTCTTATCTTCAGGCGCGGATAGTGAGCAGGAAATGTCACTGCCGTTTTTCTTGGGGGCATGTGGTTTAACTAATGATTCAAAATGAAACAAAGGTGTCAGACCATGTTCTTTTCGAGAAAGCTTTCGAGAATGCTAAAAAATTGAATGACTCACAAGTGATTTTTGAGGTGCGTAATGGCGAATGCTGGGGAAACACTGGAGAGCTTACTGGCACGACGTGTTGCTGGATTTGACTCATTCAAAACGGAACGCATGCCGGTACTTCATGAGTTTTGTAAGAGTCTAGGGTTTGATCAGCCACACGAGGTACTGAATCGGCCTGAGAGGTTTCTATCATTGCTGGACCGTAGCTTTATGAACACTGTTGTCAGTGAAGAGAATAGGATTTGGCTGATCACTCGCATGGGGTACTACATTGGCGAGTACCTAGTGTGCCTCTACGACGGCCTCTGGTTGGTTGATAAAGATCCATCTTCACAATCATTTGCTAAGTATGTAGTCGGAGACTTTTCATTTGAAGGAGTGATTGACCGGGTTGTTGATCCATTCGAAATGGCTCAGTACTATGTGAATACACGTGCTCCGCGCTTCCTAAAGCAAGAGATCGAGAAGAAATTGGTACGGAAATAGAAACATGGGTAAGGCCCTCGTCCCTTGCAGCTATCTTCAATCTTTCGTACGCAACCTGATGAAGCTGCTTTTATTATTCATCGATTGGGTGTTCATATTCTTTGATTCGCAAAAGCGGATCGGCGACATGGCCGCGTCCACCATCGTCGTAAACCAGATACCGGTTGGTAATAACGCGCCATCCAAGGCAACGCCCCCAACCATGCGAATAGACACGAACAGCGAGGTATATCAGACCTTGCATGGTGTGCCACTCAGTGCTGATTACGCCGTGGATGCCACGGATCTTGATGCGGAGGACATCCCGAAAGAACGCATTGAGAAGGTCAACGCGCTATTGAACAGCGCCGATGAGAGTGTCCGTTACGAGGCTGCGAAACTGCTCGTCAATTGGGGTTTTCAACATGCGTTGCCGCATCTCGCGGTTTTTATCGATGAGCTGAAGGGGGGCTTCATTGATCACCAGCTTCATGGTTTTGATAACACTCAAAAACATAACCTCGCCGCGTTAACCCGGTATTGGGCGATTCAGTCTGACGAGGGGAATGGGGAGCAAGCCAGGAAGGATATCTATCCTCTGGTTTCAAAAATCATTGCGCTGTCCAACACTCAGCCTTTTCAAATAGCCGGTATGTTCTGGCTGGTCAAAGAACGTGGAATGACGGAGTACCTGTCTGCGTTGAGAACTCATCTGGTGAGCATCATTGATCATCCCGAGGACTATCACTGGAAGATTCGTGATGTGGTTACGCTTCTGCATGCAGTGGACGCGGAGTTTTTGAATGATTTTTTAAGGCAGAAGAATATTGCTCTTGAGCAGTATCTGATCGAAGAGCCAGATCGGTGAGTACGGCTGAGCACCGCCCCTCACGAACTTGTTCCCAATTCCCCAGTCAGATCAGCGCCCGATTTCGATCATCAGAGCAGCCCGTCCCATGCGCCTGATTTCTCGCTTCACCTCGCTCTGCTTCATCGCCTTGCTCCCACTGCTCGCCAGCCACGCTCATGCAGGCGAGACGCAGCAACTGGTCTCGATTATCAACGACTATCGCGCGCAGCCTTCACGTTGCGAGGGGCGGGCGGTGCGTGGGTTATCGCCGCTGGAGTTGAGGCAGGATCTGGCACTGCCCATTGGTTTTGCGGGCGACATGCGCAATACCTTGAAGGCCTCCGGTTATCGGGCCGTGGCCGTGCGCAGCATTCGGTTGGTCGGCGCTCAGGATGCCAAAGGCGCGTTTGCCATGCTGCAGAGTCGTTACTGTGGCGCTTTGCTGGATAACCAATACGCCGACATCGGCATCACTCAATCAGGTCGGGAGTGGCGACTGGTATTGGCCAAGCCGTTGCTCGACGGTCATCTGGGTGATCAGCAATCGGCGGGCAGAACGCTATTAGCTCAGGTCAACGCAGCACGGGCCAAGCCGCGGATGTGTGGCAGCCAACCCTACGCCGCTGCGCGGCCTCTTACATGGAATGCCACGTTGGAAAACGCCGCGCTAAGGCACAGCCAGTCTATGGCCAGCGGCGGTTACTTCTCCCATCAAGACCCCAATGGCGATGTTGCCAAAGACCGCGCCCGAGCAGCAGGCTACGACGGGCGTCAGGTGGGTGAAAACATCGCCAGCGGTCAAGGGGCGGCCGAAAAGGCCATGCAAGGCTGGCTCGCCAGCCCCGGCCACTGCGCCAACCTGATGAACCCGATGTTCACCGAGGTCGGCGCGGCGTATGCCACAAACCCGAACAGCCAGGCCGGGGTGTATTGGACCATGATGTTTGGGGCGCCTTAACGCTTCAAGCCCGTAGGACCGGCTTTAGCCTGGAAGAGGCCGTAGCATGCGCTGAAGATCAATCGCCAGGAATGCCGCTTTCTCGACCAACCCCAGCCTTGGAAAGACAAATGACAGACTCCCTCCATTACTTCAGCAAATCCTGAACTAAATATTTGCACCCACCGATTTAACTCCGCCTCGCCTTTGAACACTCTCTACTCGTCCTGCCCCTGGTTCGTCCGGGCAGAGCGCGGCCACGCCTGTATCCCAATAAGAAGGCTGGCAATGTTCCAGTAGATTTTGCACTGCCCACACACCCTGCGATCCCGGCAGGAAAAACAAATGAAGCGGCCCGAGCAGGCGTTTCGATAAAAACCGTGACAGGCATTGAGAGGCGGCAACATGAGCGAATCCCACCCAACCCGGATCGAGAGTTTCGGCGTCGAACAGATTCCTGACAGCGAACGCACGGCGACGCCTTTTGACCTGTTCCGCATGATCTTCGGCGGCAGCAATACGTTCTCTACGGCGGTACTGGGCAGCTTTCCCGTGCTGTTTGGTTTGTCCTTTGAAGCCAGCGTCTACGCCATCGTGCTCGGCGTATTGCTGGGTGCGATGATCCTTGCGCCCATGGGCCTGTTCGGGCCACTCAATGGCACCAACAACGCTGTGTCGTCCGGCGCGCATTTTGGCGTACACGGGCGCATCGTCGGCTCATTCCTTTCCTTGCTGACCGCCATCGCTTTCTTCTCGCTGTCAGTGTGGAGCTCAGGCGACGCACTGATCGGCGGCGCCAAGCGCCTGTTCGATTTGCCCGAAAACAACCTCAGCCTGGGCATCGCTTATGGTCTGTTCGCACTGCTTGTACTTGTCGTCTGCATCTATGGCATTCGCCAACTGTTAGCGGTGAACAAAGTCGCGGTAACCGCTTCCAGCCTGTTGTTCCTGCTGGGCATCTTCGCTTTCGCTGGGCCATTCGATAGCAGTTACGCGGGCAGCGTCAGCCATGGGCAACCGGGCTTCTGGGCCGCGTTTATCGGCGCGGCGCTGGTGGCGATGAGCAACCCGGTGTCGTTCGGTGCCTTCCTCGGTGACTGGGCGCGCTACATCCCCCGTGAAACACCCAAACTGCGCATCATGGCCGCCGTGATGTTCGCGCAGATCGCGACCTTCATTCCGTTCTTCTTTGGCCTCGTCACCGCCACCATCGTCGCTGTGCAAGCGCCGGACTACATCGCCCAGAACAACTATGTCGGCGGCCTGCTGGCGATTTCGCCGGGCTGGTTCTTCCTGCCGGTTTGCCTGATCGCCATCATCGGTGGGCTGTCCACCGGTGGTACTTCGCTGTATGGCACCGGCCTCGACATGTCGAGCCTCGCACCACGCCTGCTCAGCCGCGCACAAGCCACCGTGCTGATTGGCGTGCTGTCGATCATCTTTATTTTTGTCGGACGCTTTAGCTTCAACCTGGTGCAGAGCATGTCCACCTTCGCGGTGTTGATCATCACGTGTACCAGTCCGTGGATCATCATCATGATCATCGGTCTGATAAAACGCCGTGGCTGGTACGACCCTGCGGACCTGCAAGTCTTCACCCGTGGGGAGCGCGGTGGCCGCTACTGGTTTCATCACGGCTGGAACTGGCGCGGCCTCGGCGCCTGGATCCCCAGCGCACTCATCGGCCTCGCCTTCGTTAATCTGCCGGGGCAGTTCGTTGGCACTTTTGGTGAGCTGGCGGGCGGCATCGACATCAGCCTGCCGATCACCCTCGGCCTCGCCGCCGTGCTCTACCTCGGCCTGCTACAGTTGTTCCCCGAGCCGGCGGCCGTTTACGGGCCGCACCGCACCACTTCGCCAAGCGCCGAGCGCGCAATACCGGGCAACCTGAGCGTAGAACCGTGAAAATCGTCACCCGCGACCAGTGGTTTGAAGTACAGAAGCGCGCCGATGGCATCAGCCTGATCCACGAGCCGTGGGTGCGCCCGTATTACCGCTGCAACCTTTGGCACATACAGGGCCGTGACCGTGATGTGCTGGTCGACACCGGCTCTGGCGTGGTCAGCCTGCGCGAGCAACTGCCCTGGCTCACCGACCGGCCGCTGCTCGCCGTCGCCAGCCACACCCACTTCGACCACATCGCCGGGCACCACGAGTTCGCCGAGCGCCTGGTACACCCAGCCGAAGCCGACATCCTCGCCGATCCCACGCGAGCGTCGACCCTGGCCGATGCCTATGTGGGCGACGACATGTTCGAAGCCCACCCCGACTGCCCGCTGTGCTACGCCGAATACCAGGTCAAAGCCGCACCCGCCACACGCCTCATCGACGAAGGCGACGTGCTCGACCTGGGCGACCGCGTACTCGAAGTCCTCCACACCCCCGGCCACTCGCCCGGCGGCATCAGCCTGTGGGAAGCCAAAACCCAAACCCTGTTCAGCGGCGACATCATCTACGACGGCCCCCTGATCGAAGACGCCTACCACTCGGACCTGAATGACTACGCCGCCAGCCTGGAGCGGTTGCGCAAACTGCCCGTGCGGACGGTTCACGGTGGGCACTTTGCGAGTTTTTCGGGGGAGGTGTTGCGGGGGATGATTGATGGGTGGTTTTTGGGGCATGGGTTAAGCAAACGCTGAAATCCAACGGCGAACACCCTCCCGGTAGGAGCGAACTTGTTCGCGAAGCGATGGATCTGACACGCTGTGTTGACGCTGAAAAACGCTCAAGCCTCGCCCCTGTTGGAGCGAGGCTTGCCCGCGAAGTGACTAACTGCACAGATCATTTGTGTTACTTCGTTCGGTGCTTCTCCTCCAACCCCGCCACCGAAGCCTCAACCAACGCTCTGGCCGCCTCGATCTGATGCACGACCGATCTCGCCAGCGGACGAAACTCCAGCGTGCTGTTATCTGCCGTTTCATAAGCCGTAGCGGCGGCGCAGCTTAGGTATTCCGATGCTAGAACCAGCGCGTCTTCGATCTTGATGTCTGGCTTTACAGTGAACAGGCTGAGGTTGCCCAGGTTGCTGTTACTGACGAGATTTTGCTTGATGGGCGTAGCAGGGGGATGTGGCGTGGATCTGATCATGGTGACTCCTTGACGTAGGTTGACCACCACCATCCGCGACTAAACGAAGGGTGGTAGCTGTGCAGCGGGTTAGTCGACCGGGACGTCAAGCAACCGGCGCACCCGAAGGCGCCCCGTGCACAGCCACCATAAAACACCAAGCCGTCGTCCAGGACTTCGGCAATGGTTATGACAGATGCTTCGCTTGTTCATCGGGCGACTAAACCCAATCGTTGAAATCAACGACAGGCAGGAAGGTAGTCGCCACGTCAGGCATCCACAAGCGGATGCAGAGCATATCCTGAATTTTCAGAAGGGTCCTACAGAGCGCGGGTTTTGGGGCTGAAGGTTGTTTCTGATTGTTGAGGGTGAATCATTTCCAGGCTTGCTCAAATAAGGTTTTGCTTCAATGTAATGGTCAGGTAATTACAGGGAGAGGCATATCCATGGGTTTCATCAATTTCCCTATCAACGACGACCTGAAAGCGCGTGCTAATCGCGAGCTTGAAAAACTCGGCGTCACTCCATCCGAGCTGGAGCGCCAAGCTCTGTAGCGCGTGACTGAGCGAGGTCAACTTCCCTTCAAACCCGTGCTGATGACTGAGGGCGATGAAGCCTTGCTCGCAACGGTACGCGAACGGCTTGCCGCTCTACAGCGGGTAAAGGTTTCACTGGATGATCTATAGTCTGAGAAAAATGGGGTCAGACCACGATTTTCGGTACTTAATTGAAAATGTGGTCTGACCCCTATTCCTCGTTCAGCCCAAAACGTTGAGCCCCTCGCTAATCGGGCATTCGCTGTCATCCCCGCCCAGGTTTTCGGGCAGGAATGAGGTGAGGTCATAAGGCAGCAGTACCGTGTCGAGCACTAGTGAGAACGGCACGTCTACTAGTAGCGGCCAAGTCGACGGGCCGGAGTGCGTGCCCCAAGCCCACCCTTGTCGCGTTCCCCCATAAACGCAACGTTCACCGTCGATGTGGTACATCAGGCTCCAGCAACCAGATAGCGATACGGTCGCTACCAACAGCAGAAATCGTTTGATCATGCAGTCCTTGCCATCACGTATGGTTTGCGATGCTGACATCCTACCCGCTGGGGCGAACGTTCAACCAGCTTCCGAGCCAGCCCCGCAGGGCATTACGAAAAATGGGTCTGACCCCTATTCCTCCGCTATTCCTCCGTGGATCGTATAGGTAGGATCAACGGCTTTTTATCTTGTAGCCATCAATCGGAATATCTTCTGTACGCTCATATAGTGGAACATCGCTGAATTTGGCTTGTTCAAATGCTTGTGCATCCCAGCGTCCCGCTTTTAAAGCTAAATACAACATTCCCACTCTTAGCGGTATGTTTCCGCGTCTGTCTTTGGCGCGCCGGAAGGAAAAAAAGTTGCAACCTTCTTCCAAAAAGTACCGATAAGGATCGTAATTGTTAAGGTCGATAGAGAACCTTTCGAAGAACTCGACCATCAGATCACTTGCATCGTCGCCATCTACGCCCAGATCCCTCGCGACATCGGTCGCCAAGCTGAAGCTTTCAAATGCCTTTCTTCCAAAGCCTGCGGTATCGTGGATGCAGACGACAATGCTATCCATTATTTTGTAATCAAGGGATTCGTTCATGGCTAGGAAACCTGATCTCCGATGCTCATAATGGAGTTATAAGTTACAACTGTCTTGCGGAAAAATGGGGTCAGACCACGGTTTTCGGTACTTAATTGAAAATGTGCTCTGATCCCTATTCCTTTTGATCGAGGAGCGGCGAGCCTACACGCTCGCCAGAGGCACTGGCACCCCTGAACGTTAGAGGAGACGTATGCCTTTGAACGGGTTCCAGCCTTGCTCGCCTTTCACTTCTTTGAGGTAGTACGCGTAGTTTACGGTCAGGCCATACATCAGGGCGTAGGGCGCAGCCAGCCCTCCGCCGAGCGCATAAGGCACATCGGTTTCCAAAAGAGTACATACCAGAAGAATCAACGCGTTGGTCGCGAGCATGATTCCAATCAGTGCAAGGCCCTTTTTCCACAGTCCCAGCACGAAGAAATAAATCGGACCAAAGAAACACGCAATTATATTGATGTTGATCCGCATTTTCTTTCTAACGCCAGGAAGTGATTTGAGAGCAGCATTGAACCGTGGATCTTTCGGCGCACCGTATGTCTCAAAGAAATTGAAGCGTTCCTGCCACTTGGCGCTGTACTTGGAGGTGCTTTGGGGGTGATCTGCTGTGCTCACGGTGCTACTCCTTATGTTCCGTGGAATGACTTATTCCTTCCGGAAAGTCCTGGGCTTCTGGCGCTTTGAAGAGATGACGGGGGATTGTATGGAGTTTCCAGGTGGCGTAGTACCACTCAACCGCATCGGTGTGCCAATCGTTGCAATTCCTGGCATGAATTGGCGCTCCTGTTCCTGCACTGACTGTTGTTGGCCGGTTCGTCCTTCGGGTTCAAGTGATTGGGCGGGGTACTTGGGTTGGCTATCGCGAGCAAGCTCGGCTCCTACAAGAGAGAGTTATCGCTGGCGCTTGTCGTTGTATTGGATGACGCCTTCGCAGCCTTCGGCAGCTTTAATCAAGCAAGATATAAATCACTGAATAGATGCGGTTTTTTGTGTTAGTGGTGCTTGGTCTGGACGGCATTCCGACGATAAGAACACCGCAATTCCCTTTAAACCGCGTGGCTCTTATCGCGGGCAAGCACCGCTCCCACATTGATATCTGTTTGCTGCGCGACAGCACGGTGTCAGTGACACCGAAAAAAACACACGCGCACAAAAAAGGCCCACCTTTCGGTGAGCCTCTTTCGATGTAGCGTATGGTGCCGGCACCAGGAGTCGAACCCGGGACCTACTGATTACAAGTCAGTTGCTCTACCAACTGAGCTATACCGGCGTGATGGGCGCTGAGTATATAGAGTTTTTTTTGGCTGTAAACCTTAGCTCACTGATTTCGTTTAAAAATTTCTTGAGCGGTTGGCTCCGCGCTGTGATGGCGCGTCAGCGTTGAGGGAGTCAGCCGTTATCGGCGTTCTGGCGTGAAGCTGGAGGGCGGTTCGTCAGGTGGGGCGGGGTTTTGTTTTGGTTTGTGCGCTGGGCTTCAGCTTGGGCCGTGAGGCGGTTGCAGCGATGTAAAGATTGCTAATATGTCGCGTCGCAATGGATAGCAAGCTCAATGCCGAAAACACGCACGTATTACGACGACCTCAATGTCGCTCGGGATGCCTCGCCAGAGGATATCAAGCACGCCTTCCGCAAGCTGGCGCAGCAGCTGCATCCTGATCGTAATCATGCAGCCAACGCGTCTGGTTTGATGGCGGTGGTCAACGCTGCTCATGATGTGTTGGCCGATCCCGAGAAGCGTGCTGCGTATGACGCCAGTCTGGTTCGGGATGCGCAGGTGGCTCGTCAGGCGGCTACTCAGCGTCGTCAGGCCGGGCCGCACGCTGCGCCGCAAAACGCTGCAAGAGCTCAGGCTCGCCCTTCTGTAAAACCTCAAGGCAAGTCAGCTAAACCAGCAAAGCCTGCGCGGCGTGGCAGTCGTTTGCGTTGGGTGGCGGTGTTTGTGGTGGCTTGTGGTGCGGGTGCCTGGATGGGGTATGACCGGGACGCGGGCAAGGCGTTTATCCCGCCGTCACCGCCGGTGGTGGACGATATGGCGATCCTGGCTGAAGCGCAGGCCAAGGCGGAGGCTGTTGCTGAAGCGGCCAGGGTTGCTGCAGCGGTGCCTGTTAACGCTCCCGTAAAGATCGTCGAGCCTGGGCAGCCGGACTGTGTGCCGCCGCTGGTTGATCCTATGGGTGCGCCTTGGCCGTCTGCGGCAGGCTACATCGCGGGTATGCCGATGACGCGCGACGGTGGCTGGTCTGAGATCACGGTGGATAACACCGCGGGCGAGCAGGCGGTGTACGCGAAGATTACCGATGCGACGGGCAAGCGGGATTTTCGGCACGCGTATATTCCGGCGCGCAGTCGCTTTACGTTTGGGCGTATGGACGTGGGGTATTACCAGCTCAAGTACAAGATGCTCGATACCGGGTGTGCTTATGCGTCGAGCCGGATTCGGCTGGAGGAGACGCTGGTGGGGGATCGGATCAAGTCGAGTGTTTACAAGCTGACGCTGCGCAAGCTGCAGAATCGGAATTCGCAGTTTTCGAATGTCAGGAGTGAGGAGTTTTAAGAGGAAGGGGGCGAATGCCGCGATGGTTCCGGAATCTGCTAATTGCCTGAGACCTTGTTGACCCTATCGCGGGCAAGCCTCGCTCCCACAGAGTAAATGCGATCTCTGTTGGAGCGAGGGGTGGCCCCACCCTCAGGCTGATTACATCAGCAAACGCAGTACGCTCGGCATTTGGGTCATGGTGGCCAGGTTGTTGATGACCAGCATGTCCAGCAGCTTGAGGATCATGAACGCCAGGATCGGCGAGATATCCAGGCCGCCGAGGTTTGGCAGGATCCTACGCAGCGGGGCCAGCAGCGGTTCGGTAATCTGGTTGACCAGCTGTGCGCCAGGGTTGTGGCTGGCAGGGGCCACCCACGACAGGATCACGCTGATGATCAGGGCATAGAAGAAGATATTCAGGAACAGACCGGTCACGCCGATGATTGCCCAGAGCAGCAGGTGCAGCGGATCGCCCGTCGTGCCGTAGGCCAGCAGCAGGGTCAGTGCCATCAGGATCATTTGCACAATGATCGCCAGAATCAGCGAAGACATGTCCAGGCCGAACAGGCTCGGAATGATCCGGCGCAGCGGTTTGAGCAGTGGCTGGGTGGCTTTGACCGCGAATTGGCTCAGCGGGTTGTAGAAGTCCGCGCGGACCAGTTGCAGCACGAAGCGCAACAGGATGATCAACAGATACATACTGCCGATGGTTTGCAGCACGTAGATTGCAGCGGTGTTCAGTCCGATCATCGGTCTGCTCCTCAATGGCCTAAAAAGATTACTTGCCCAGCTGTTCGGCCATTTCTGCCGAACGATGTGCGGCGGCAGTCAGCGCGGTGTCTACCAACGCTTCGAAGCCTCCAGCCTGGAATGATTTGATTGCGGCTTCCGTGGTGCCCGATGGCGAGGTCACGCGGCGGCGCAGCTCGGCAGCATCCACATCGCTGCCGGTGGCCATCAGCGCAGCGCCCAGCGCGGTTTGCATGGTCAGTTGCGCAGCGACGTCCTGTGGCAGGCCTAGCTTCACCCCTGCTGCGGTCATGGCTTCGATCAACAGAAAGAAATACGCCGGACCGCTGCCGGACACGGCGGTCACGGCGTCCAGTTGCTGCTCTTCTTCCAGCCACAGCGCGATACCGACAGCCGACAGCAATTGCTCGGCCTGGGCGCGTTGGGCGTCGTTGACTTGCTCGGTGGCGTATAAGCCGCTGACCCCCTGACGCAACAGCGCCGGGGTGTTGGGCATGCAGCGCACGATGGGTTGCTCGCCCAGCCAGTTTTGCATGCTGGCGCAGGTGATACCGGCGGCGATGGACACCACCAGTTGATTTGGCTTGAGGCTCGGACGCAATGCTTCGCAAACGGCTTTCATGGCTTGCGGTTTGACGGCGATCAGCACCACGTCTGCGCCATCTGCGGCTTCGGCATTGTCAGCGAATACCGTGATGCCGTGCTCGGCGGCGATCTTGCCCCGTGTTTCAGCACCGGGATCGCTGGCGCGGATCGAGTCGGCTTCCACGCCTTGGGCGCGCAGCCCGCCGATCAGGCTGGCGGCCATGTTGCCAGCGCCGATAAAGGCGATGCGTGTCTTGCTCATGTCGGATTCCTTGGGTCAGAGGTCATGGCTGGCCGTAGTCTCGGGCGCCAAAAAGGGCTGTGCCAATCCGCACCCAGGTGGCGCCTTGTGCGATGGCGGCCTCCAGGTCGTGGCTCATGCCCATGGAAAGGGTGTCCAGCGGCAGGTTCAGTTGCGCTTGCAGCGTACTGACAGCGGCAAATGCAGCGTTTTGCTCGGCGCTGTCGTCAGTGGGTTCCGGAATCGCCATCAAGCCACGCAGTTTCAAGCGAGGCAAGGCGCTGATCGCTTCAGCCAGTGCGGGCAGGTCGGCGGGTGTACAGCCGGACTTGCTGGCTTCGCCACTGACATTGACCTGAATGCAGATGTTCAGCGGTGGCAGGTCTTCAGGACGTTGCTCGGACAGGCGTTGCGCGATTTTCAGGCGATCCACTGAATGTACCCAGGCGAAGTTCTCGGCGATTGCGCGAGTCTTGTTCGACTGAATGGGGCCAATGAAGTGCCAGCACAAGGGCAGGTCGGCCAATTCGAGCTGTTTGCCCAGCGCTTCCTGCAAATAGTTTTCGCCAAAGTCCCGCAAACCTGCCGCATACGCTTCGCGCAGGGCCTCGGCCGGTTTGGTTTTACTCACTGCGAGCAGGCCGATGGACGCCGGGTCACGCTGCGCGGCTTGAGCGGCGGCGCTAATTCGCTCGCGGAGCGTTGAAATGTTCGCTGCTATCATGGACATTGATTTGCGCCAGCAGGGCTAAAGTCTGCGGCATTCTATGTGATTGAGGAGCTGTATGGATATTACCGAGCTGCTGGCATTCAGCGCCAAGCAAGGCGCATCGGACTTGCACCTCTCGGCTGGCCTGCCGCCGATGATTCGTGTGGACGGTGATGTGCGCCGGATCAACCTGCCAGCACTGGATGCCAGGGACGTGCAGGCGCTGATCTACGACATCATGAACGACAAGCAGCGTCAGGACTTTGAAGAGTATCTGGAGACGGATTTTTCTTTCGAGGTGCCAGGCATAGCGCGCTTCCGGGTCAACGTGTTCAACCAGAACCGTGGCGCGGGTGCTGTATTCCGGACGATTCCAGCGAAAATCCTGACCCTCGAAGAGCTGGGCATGGGAGAAGTGTTTCGCAAAATTACCGACGTGTCTCGCGGGCTGGTGCTGATCACCGGCCCCACCGGTTCGGGCAAGTCCACGACGCTGGCGGCGATGATCGATTACCTGAACGTCAATCGTCATCACCATATCCTGACCATCGAAGACCCCATTGAATTCGTTCACGAGTCCAAGAAGTGCCTGGTCAACCAGCGTGAAGTCCACCGCGACACATTGGGCTTTTCAGAAGCCCTGCGTTCGGCACTGCGGGAAGACCCTGATGTGATTCTGGTCGGGGAAATGCGTGACCTGGAAACCATCCGCCTGGCGCTGACCGCTGCGGAAACCGGTCACCTGGTGTTCGGCACCCTGCACACCACGTCTGCGGCGAAAACCATTGACCGGATCGTTGATGTCTTCCCGGCTCAGGAGAAATCCATGATCCGCTCGATGCTGTCCGAGTCGCTGCACGCGGTGGTGTCTCAGGCGTTGCTGAAGAAGGTCGGCGGCGGTCGAGTGGCTGCTCACGAAATCATGATGGGCACACCTGCGATTCGTAACCTGATCCGGGAAGACAAGGTCGCGCAGATGTATTCAGCGATCCAGACCGGTGGCTCGCTAGGCATGCAGACGCTGGATATGTGCCTCAAAGACCTGGTGGCCAAAGGTCTCATCACCCGCGATGCGGCGAAGGAAAAAGCCAAGGTGCCGGATAATTTCTAAGGCAGAACACAATCCTGGTAGGAGCGAACTTGTTCGCGAGGGGGCCAGAACTT
>NZ_JACONW010000034.1 GCF_014357575.1 Pseudomonas folii
ATCAGGAATAGCATGGAATCAGGCACGAACCCCGGAGTTCTAGGCATGTCGTCCCGTGGCAGCACACGCGTACTATCCGCGCACGACCGTATTGCTGACGATCCTCGTCAAGGTATTGCGCAAGTCACGCCAAAGAGCGGCTGCCATACCTGCTGTCTTTCTTTTTTGTTTCTGCCTGCCGGATTAAATCCTCCGGCGTTTTCATAGGCGCGCTACTTTTAAATTACCCGGCAACGATCCGGGTGATCACAAAACTATACCGAACCGAACCGAAACCGCTGTGGACCAGCGTCGCCAACCCGACGCATCAGCGGTTAACCGTGATGAATGCCAGAGGTTTTACGATGCAAACACTACTGATCAATGGTCAGGAGCATGAGCTGGATGTCGCTGAAGACATGCCATTGCTCTGGGTCCTGCGCGATGTGCTGGGCCTGACGGGTACCAAATATGGCTGCGGCATCGCCCAGTGCGGCGTGTGCACGGTGCATCTGGACGGTCAGGCCGTACGCTCTTGCGTGTTGCCGGTCAGTGCTGTCGGCGGACGCAAAGTCACTACCATTGAAGCCGTCGGCGAATTGCCGGTCGGTCAGGAAGTGCAAAAAGCCTGGCTCGCCCATGAAGTCGTGCAATGCGGTTACTGCCAGCCGGGGCAGATCATGTCTGCCGTGGCGCTGCTGCAGGCGCATCCGGACGCCAACGATGAACAGATCACCGAGGCCATGGCCGGGAATCTGTGCCGTTGCGCGACCTATACGCGGATTCGTGCCGCCATCAAAAGCGTCAGTCAGGCCTGAAGGAAGACACCATGTCAGAAGTAAAAGGATCTGCTGCGACGGTGTCACGTCGCGGACTGCTCAAGGGTGGAGCGCTTTCGCTGGGAGGGCTGGTGATCAGCACCTGGCTGCCGCCGATGGCCACACGCAGCATGGCGGCCGAAGCGGTCAGCGCTGCCCGTCTGGGTGACAAAGCCTCGCCGGGTTTTGGTGCCTTTGTGCGCGTAGCCCTCGACGGGCAAGTCACCTTGATCTCGCCGAAAATCGAAATGGGTCAGGGCGTTCAGACAGGGATCGCAATGATGGTCGCCGAAGAGCTGGAAGTCCCGCTCAGCTCGGTCAGGATCGAAGAGTCGCCGCCCGACGCGGCGCTGTACACCGACAACATTCTGCAATTCCAGGCCACCGGCGGTTCTTCATCGACCCGCTACACCTGGGAGCCATTGCGCAAAGCCGGCGCAACCGCGCGCGTTCTGCTGATCCAAGCCGCCGCCGTTCGCTGGAACGTGGCGCCAAGCCTGTGCCGTGCCGAAAACGGTCAGGTGGTCGGGCCAAACGGCAAGACCTTGTCCTATGGCGAACTGGTAGAAGCCGCTGCTGCGCTCCCGGTTCCCAAGGACGTGCCGCTCAAGGCTATTGCCGACTTCAAATTGCTGGGCACTTCCGCACAACGTCTGGACACGCCGCACAAGGTCAACGGTTCGGCGCAGTTCACCATCGACGTGAAAATCCCCGACATGCTGATCGCGTCGTCGCTGACCTGCCCGGTCCACGGCGGCAAGCTGCGCAGTGTGAAAGACGAAGCCGCGCGCAAAGTCCCCGGTGTTCGCGACGTGATCCGTCTGGAGAATGCCGTCGCCGTCACTGCAACCAATTTCTGGTCTTGCCAGCAAGCGCTGAAGGCGCTGGAAATTGAATGGGACTTCGGTCCTCATGCGTCGATTGACTCCGCACAGCTGGACAAAGAGCTGCTGGACGCCAGTTCCAAGGACGGCGTTTTCGCCAAGCAGACCGGTGACATCGGCGCGGCGCTGAAGAACGCTTCAAGTCAGTTCGAAGCCGTATACCAGCAGCCGTTCCTGTCTCACTCGCCGCTGGAACCCATGACCTGTGTTGCCCATGTTCGCCCTGATATGTGCGAGCTGTGGGTGGGTTGCCAGGCACCGGGCTTCGCGCAAATGGGCGCGGCCAAGGTCGCCGGTCTGCCTGTGGATAAAGTCGTTATCCACAACCAGCTCATCGGCGGCGGCTTCGGTCGTCGCCTGGAGTCGGACTTCATCTTCCAGGCCGTGGACATCGCCCGCCAGCTCAGCTACCCGATCAAGTTGATCTGGAGCCGCGAAGAAGACATGACCCACGACAAGTACCGTCCGCATTATGTGGACCGCATGAATGCGGCGCTGGGTAAGGATGGCAAACCGATTGGCTGGGAACACCGAATCGCGGGCGCTTCAGTGATGGCTGCGTACGTCGGCAAGCTGCCGGAAAGCGGTGTGGATGCTGACGCCGTCGAAGTGGCCATCGACCCGGTTTACAAACTCGGCAGCCTCCAAGTGCGCTATATCCGCCAGGACCCGGACGTGATTCCGGTTTCCTGGTGGCGTGGCGTGGGCCCGTTGCGCAGCACTTACGCCGTCGAAAGCTTCATCGACGAGCTGGCGCACAACGCCAAAATTGATCCGGTTGAATACCGCCTGAGCCTGATGCAGGAGCAACCCCGCGCTCAGGCAGTCTTGAAGAAGGCTGCAGAGATCGCCGACTGGAAAACCCCTCTGCCCGCTGGCCACGGTCGTGGCGTCGCGGTCAGCGCCGTGTTTGGCAGCTTCGTGGCGACCATCGTCGAGCTGGAAGTGCAGGCTAACAAAGGGATGCGGATCAAGCGTCTGATCACGGTGGTGGATTGCGGCTTTGCCACCAACCCACGGTCTGTCGAATCGCAGATGGAAGGCGGCACGCTGTTCGGCCTGTCGGCTGCGCTGTTCAATGAAATCCTCATCGAGAAAGGCCAGGTCGTGCAGACCAACTTTCACGCCTATCGGCAGATCCGCATGAGTGATGCACCGCCTGTGGAGGTGCATGTGATCAAGAGTGAAGAAAGCCCCGGTGGTGTCGGTGAGACCGGCGCAGTGCCTGCTGCTGCAGCCCTGGTCAACGCCGTGTTCGCCGCGTCGAAAGTACGCGAGCGTCGTCTGCCACTGAGCCGTTTCGGCTATTTCACTCTTTGAGGAGCGCTGTCATGAAAACGTTGAATTATGCGCTCGCCGTGCTGGGTGCAAGCTTTGGGCTGACGGCTCAGGCTGCTGATCAAAGCCTCATCAGCAAAGGCGAGTACCTGACTCGTGCGGCTGATTGCGTGGCATGTCACGTGGCACCTGGCGGCAAGCCCTATGCGGGCGGGCTGGAATTCAAGCTGCCGTTTGGCACGCTGTATTCGCCGAACATCACCCCCGATAAGGAAACCGGGATTGGCAACTGGACCGACGATGAATTCGTCAGCGCGTTGCAAAAGGGCGTCGGCAAGGACGGCAAGCATTACTATCCGGCCTTCCCGTATACCTCGTACACGCTAATGCCGCGCGAGGACATTCTGGCGATCAAAGCGTATCTGTTCAGCCTTGAGCCGATCAGTCAGAAGCCCAAAGAAAATGACCTGGCTTTCCCGTTCAACCAGCGTTGGGGCATGTTCTTCTGGAACGCGATCTTCGCCGATAACGAACGCTTCGTGCCGGACAGCAAACAGTCTGCCGAATGGAACCGTGGCGCGTATCTGGTGCAGGGGCCGGGTCACTGTGGCGAATGTCACACCCCGCGCAATATCTTCCAGGCCATGAGCAGCGGTAAATCCCTGGCCGGTGGTGAAATTGGCAACTGGCGTGCTTACAACATCAGCTCTGACCCGAAACACGGGATCGGTGCCTGGCCGCAAGAGGCGCTGGTGAGCTACCTGTCCAAAGGTTACGCGCCGGGTTATGGCGGTGCTGGCGGGCCGATGGCGGATGCAGTCGAGCACAGCCTGCGCTACCTGACGCCGGAAGACGTGAACGCAATTGCCGTTTACCTCAAGTCAACGCCTGCACGCAGCCAGGGTGTGCCGCGACCGTCTGTTGCGGTCAACGACAAGGCTGAGAAAGGCCTGGGCAGCAAGGTGTTTACCGATTCCTGCGTGGGCTGCCACCGTCTGGACGGCACGGGTAATCAGTCGGCAATCGCGACCTTGATTGGTTTGAAAACCGTCAACGACCCCGCAGGCACCAACCTGATGGCGACGTTGCTGGAAGGTCACACCCAGGGCATGCTCCGCGCCGACCAACGCATGCCGGACTTCGCCCGCGCCTATAACGACACCGAGCTGGCAGCAGTCAGCACATTTGTACTGCGCCGTTTTGGACAGAGCAATGGGGAAGTGAAGGCAGAGGATGTCGCGAAATCGAGAGAGGCTTCGTTGCACTGATCATTGATCATTGGAATTGAAATGCTCTCCCCTTGTGGGAGCGGTGCTTGCCCGCGATAGAAACGATGCGATCTAAAGCGAACCGCGTCCAGCCCTATCGTCGGAATGCCGCCCAGGCCAAGCACCGCTCCCACAGGAATCTGCGCTATCCCGTAGGACCGGCTTTAGCCGGGAGGGCGTCGGGACATTCACCAAATACTCTTCGCCAGCAATACCGCTCTCCCGGCTAAAGCCGGTCCTACGGTGTTGAAGGCCGCTGATACGTGCATCAGCCTTCCAACATCCACCGCAACGTCTCTTTCAACGGCGGTGTCTGCCACTCTGGTACCAGCCCGCGCAGGCGTGAGTTATCCCCGCACAACGTCTTCACTTCGTTCTCCCGGACGAACGCCGGATTCACTTCGGTGATGATTTCATGGCCGGTGATTTCGCTGCACATGTCGATCACTTCGCGCAGCGAATGAGTGACGCCTGAGCTGACATTGATGGTCTGCCCGACAGGCTGAACCTCCAGCAACCCCCGATACGCACTGACAACCGCCCGGACGTCGCTGAAGTCGCGCCAGACATCAAGGTTACCCAACTCGATCCTGTCCGCCTTGCGCAAAAAGTGCGCGACGATTTTGGGCAGCAGAAAGTTTTCGTCCTGCCCCACGCCGGTGTAATTGAACGGGCGGGCAATGATGAGAGGTAAGCGGGCCTGCCAGAGATTAGCCATGTGTTCCATGGCTAATTTGCTGACCGCGTAATCATTGGCAGGGGAGGCTGGCGTTGTTTCATCCAGCGAACCTTCGGAGGCATTTCCGTAGACGTTCGCGCTGCTGGCGATCAGCACACATTCCGGGGTTTTGCCGCATGCATCGATGGCCTCCAGCAGGTTGCGAGTGCCGATCAGGTTGACCTGATAAAACGCATCCGCCACGCCATGCCCGACAAAGGCCACTGCGGCAAGATGCACCACAATGTCGGGCTGGATTTCGGCCAACAGCTTTTGCAGCGCTGCAGTGTCCGCCAGATCGACCTGGTAATAGCCCGCCTCTGCAGAAGGTTGACGACCAATGCCGATGACTTCGCAGCCCTGGGCCTGGAGTTCCGCGGCCATGTAGCGGCCGGTGAAACCGTGGATGCCGGTAATCAACGCGCGCTTGCCAGCAATAGTCATCAGAAGCTAATGCCTCTTTCATTACGCAGCAAATCTGCTTCAACCATCATGCGGCACAACTCCTCTAGCGTGGTTCTGGATTCCCAGCCAAGGATTTTCTTCGCCTTGGCCGGGTCCCCGACGAGCAGTTCGACCTCGTTCGGTCGGTAAAATTTCGGGTTGACCGTCACCAGCACTTTGCCCGATGCAGCATCCAGCGCGTGCTCATCTTCACCTGTGCCTTTCCATTCGATGTCCATGCCGACGGCTTTGAACGTCATGGTGACGAAGTCGCGCACGGTTTCCACGCGGTTGGTGGCGAGGATAAAGGTGTCCGGCTCGTCAGCCTGAAGCATTCGCCACATGCCCTCGACGTACTCCTTGGAATACCCCCAGTCACGCTTGGCGTCCATGTTGCCCAGAGAAAACGCGTCCAGCTGACCCAATTTGATCTTGGCCACTGAGTCGGTGATCTTGCGGGTCACGAATTCCAGCCCGCGCAGGGGCGACTCGTGGTTGAACAAGATGCCGCTGGTTCCAAAGATCCCGTACGACTCCCGGTAATTGATGGTCATCCAGTGCGCGTAAAGTTTGGCAACGCCATAAGGGCTGCGCGGGTAAAACGGCGTGCTTTCAATTTGCGGGATGGCTTGCACCTTGCCGAACATCTCCGACGTGGATGCCTGATAAAAGCGGATTTTCGGGTTAACGATGCGTATGGCTTCGAGCAGATTGACCACGCCCACGCCGGTAATTTCGGCGGTGGTCAGCGGTTGGTCGAAGGACACCCCCACGAAGCTTTGCGCTGCCAGGTTATAGATTTCCGTGGCTTCGGTTTTCTGCAGCAGCCGAATGCTGGCTGACAGATCCGTCAGGTCGTATTCGATCAAGTGCAGGTTGGGATGATTCTGTATACCCAGCTCGTTTATGCGCCAGAAGTTCACCGAACTGGTGCGTCGGTAGGTGCCATAAACCGTGTAGCCCTTTTCGAGCAATAACTCGCTCAGGTAAGCGCCATCCTGTCCTGTGATGCCGGTGACGATTGCTTTCATACGGTGGCTTTCAACTCCGTTCATGAGGATAGAGCGGTCGCCTGTCGGGATCTTCATGACCACAACGCTATGGCTGACCATCCTTGATACTGCGGGGGAGATGCTACGCGAGACCCTTCACATGCTAGACGACACATCGGCCAAGTAAAGCCGGCTCGCAACATCTTGCAAAAAACACGCGCACGATTGGAAAGTCTGCTTTATTTACTCATGTGCGGGTAAGTAGTGAGTGGAAACGGGCTCGACCTCACGCATTTGGCGGCGTGTAGCGCGTTGCGTGAAATCTGACCAAGGGTCATAAGCCCTTTTCACCCTTTGCCGATAACCGAAAATACTCAACACATCGACCGGTGGCGAAATGTTCAACACTCGCTTGAAAAAGGAATTACAGGCGCAACAAGCCGAGTTGGCAATCTACAGGCAGATGGAAGTCGGCATGAATGCGCAGATGCTTTCCATCACCCTTGATTCCAACTATCGCATTACCCGAATCAACGACAATTTTCTGAAAATACTGGGCTATGGTTCCGAACGCGTTCTGGGCCGACCGCTGGATGATCTCGTTCCGGCCTATGTCAGACAACTGGAGTGCTACCGCAACCTCATTGCGGCGGTCGACAATGGCGTATCCGTCATCGACAACTACCGTTTCATCAAGGCGGACGGCGGTCTGGCCTGGGTGCGGGCGATCTGGTATCCGATCATGGGCGCGGATGGCAAGTTGTCCGAGGTCCGTTGCTTCGGTAGCGACATCACCGAAACGATCGAGCTGGCCACGGAAAACGCCGGTTTCATACAGGCGCTGCTGCGCTCGACTGCGGTCATCGAGTTCGATCTCAGTGGGCATGTGATCACGGCCAACGATCAGTTCTTGCGCGGCATGGGTTACAGCCTTTCGCAGATCAAGGGCAAGCATCACAGTATGTTTTGCGAGCCTGAAGAAACCTCTTCATCCAAGTACAAAGAGTTCTGGGCGACCTTGAATCGTGGCGAGTTTGTTGCCAGCCGGTTCAAGCGGGTTGACGCCAGTGGTCGTGTGGTATGGCTGGAAGCAACGTACAACCCGGTGCATGACGCTCAGGGCAAACTTTATAAGGTTGTGAAGTTTGCCACCGTGGTAACGGATCAGGTCGAGCGCGAGGTGGAAGTCAGTGAAGCGGCCGGCATTGCTTTCGAGATTTCCCAGCGTACGGACTTGAGCGCCCAGCGCGGCGCGACGGTGGTTCAGGACACTGTGGACACCATGCGCAAGATATCGGACGAAATGCAGTCGGCGTCAGAAGGTATCGAAGCACTGGGCAAGCAGTCGCTGCTGATCAGCTCCATCGTTCAGACCATCGGCGGCATCGCGCAGCAAACCAACCTGCTGGCGCTTAACGCAGCGATTGAAGCTGCCCGGGCCGGTGAACAGGGCCGAGGCTTTGCGGTGGTAGCCGATGAGGTCCGGCAACTGGCAGGGCGCACCAGCACCGCCACCGAGGAAATCGTCAGCGTGGTGCAACAAAACCAGAATCTGGTGGATGCCGCCGTTCGCGGAATGGCCAACAGCCGGGGTCAGGCCGAGCAGGGGTTGGGGCTGGCAAACGATGCAGGCTCAGTGATCGTCGAAATCCAGGAGGGCGCTCGACAGGTGGTGGGCGCTGTGAGCCGGTTTGCCAATCAGTTGAAGTGAGGTTAAGCGCAGTTTCTTGAATTGGAATAGGGTCCTGTGGGAGCGGTGCTTGCCCGCGACAAGGCTGGACGCGGTTCACTTTAGATGGTGTCCAGCCCTAACGCGGGCAAGCCTCGCTCCCACATAGACCGCGCTATTGCGTAGGACCGGCTTTAGCCGGGAGGAAGTCCGAATGTTCGCTAAATTTTCTTTGGCGACATGCCGCTCTCCCGGCTAAAGCCGGTCCTACAAGATCAAGAACTCGCTTGCAGGCAAACATAGAATCTCCCACAGGATTTGTGTCACACATGACACTGTATTTCTTCAGTCATCACCCGTAATTCCTGAGCTGACACCTTGCCCTTTGGACACGCGTGCGGGCATTGAGTACCCTTGCGGCCCACACCGCTCCAGGGGAGCCGCAGTGCTCATGAACCTATCTTTCAAGCAATGGCGAAAAGGCCTGGTCTGGGCCGTGCCGTTGGCCGTTCTGCTCGTCGGTTGCGATGGCGGAGACAAACAGCCCGCCCCGCCACCCGAACCACCGCCACCGCCGCATACCACTTACACCCAGGCGAGCTGGGATGCCCTGCCTGCGGTGTCCGATGCAGACTTGCAAGCCGGTTTCGCTTCTTGGCGCAGCGCCTGTGTGCGACTCAAGGCCGATGCGGTCTGGGGCGCGACCTGTGCTGCTGCCGCTACAGTGCCGGTGGATGCCGACGCTGCACAGATCCGCAGCTTCCTGCAGACCAACCTTCAGGTCTACAGCTTGCGCTCGGCCACCGGCAGCGCGGACGGTTTGATCACCGGCTATTACGAGCCGGTCTACCCCGGCAGCCTGACCAAAACTGCCAAAGCCTCGGTGCCGATCTACGGCGTACCCGATGATCTGATCATCGTCAATCTGGAAAGCATCTACCCCGAGCTCAAAGGCAAACGCCTGCGCGGACGTCTCGAAGGGCGCGTGCTCAAGCCTTACGATGACGCCGCAACAATTGGTGCGCAGGGCCTGAACGCTCCCGTGATTGCCTGGTTGACCGATCCGATGGACCTGCAGTTTCTGCAGATTCAGGGCTCTGGCCGGGTTCGCCTTGAGGATGGCAAACAGCTGCGTATCGCTTACGCCGATCAGAACGGCAGACCTTACCGGGCCATCGGTCGCTGGTTGGTAGAGCAAGGCGCGATACCGAAGGAAGACATCACCATGGGCAGCATCGCTGCATGGGCCAAAGCCAATCCCACGCGAATCCCCGAGCTGTTGGCGAGCAACCCCAGTTATGTGTTCTTCACCCGCAATCCTGATAGCAACGAAGGGCCACGGGGCTCGTTGAATGTGCCGCTGACATCGGGCTACAGCGTGGCGATCGACCGCAAAGTCATCCCATTGGGCAGCCTGCTTTGGCTATCGACTACCCGGCCTGATGGCACGGCTCTGGTACGTCCGGTTGCTGCACAGGACACCGGGGGCGCGATTGCCGGTGAGGTTCGTGCCGATTTGTTCTGGGGCACGGGCGATGAAGCGGGTCACCTGGCGGGCGACATGAAACAGAAGGGCAATATCTGGTTGCTCTGGCCGAAAGGTATGGCACCGCCTCAAGAATAAAGTCACAAAAACCAAGGGCGCCATAGGCGCCCTTTTTATTGCCTGAAGTCGCTCCGAGTCACGGATTTGAGCTTTTCCTGGGGTTTTGCAACAGTTTGCAACGGTTTTGTATCGCCAAAAAAACGGCATATCACTACCGTTCGTCCGGTGGCTGTAACAACCTTTTCAAATTATTGACAGTGTCACTTTGATGGCACATTATTCGCGCCACACGGAATGAATGTTCACTGCCATGGCTGGTTTGTTGAAGGAATCAGATCGCGCGGTGGGGATGATCGCACTCATTTACACGCTCTGAATATTGAGGCTCGACGCGTATCAAACGCGCCGCCTTGACGAGCGCTTGCCTCGTTTTTTTGTTGTTCAAAGTTCTGGTAGTTCTGCCAACGTTCAGCCATTTCGGTCTGAGGGTTGCCTATGCATTCGAATTGATGGGGTAGCGCGTTTGGGTCATGTCACATTAGCCATCCGGCGTATGCAGGATGAGAACATGTTGCTGCGCCAGGGAGGTCTGTATTGGATCGCTCTGGATCTGGCATCGGATGCTGACATTCTGGCCCGACAGTTCTTGTCCGCGCTCACCGAAGAGCATCTTGCAACCCTGGTGAGCACCGAGATTGATCCTCAAACAGTCGTCGAATCCATGGGCGCAGATTGTGGCCCCTCGGCGGTGCGCCTGTTTGCCGTTCCCGGAGCTGCCCGTGCACGCACATTTCTCAGGTCGCTGACTGCAGATCTGCACCGAATCAATCTGGCACGTGATAGCTATCTGGTCCTGATGTTGTCGGCTGACAGCCTGGAGAACTTCACCGGGCTGGAGTTGCAACGCTGGTGCGAAAGTACTCGCCAGTGGCTGGTCAAACGTAATTGCACACTGCTGGTGCTGTGCAGCGATCAGGCTCCGCAGTTGCATGAAAAACTGCTTGATCTCAACGAGCAGATTTCCGGTCTGGCGCAGTTATATCGCCAGGACGGAGGCGTGCGTTATCAGCTCAACTTCTGGCACAGCGGTCTGGGAGTCTGCGCCGCGCAGGCTTTCGATCTGAACGTGACAGACGGTGCGTTTGCCCTTAGCAAGTCGCCATTGTCCAGCCCTGTGCAGGTGCGCACTGACGACCAACGCATTTACCTAACGCAACGCGCGGTACTTGAGGGCACTGCACCGTTGTCGGAGCAGTGGCGTCTGTTTGAAACACGCAGTGACTTGCTGGAACAGGCGGCACACGCTCGGGCCGCCAGCGTCATCGTGGCGCTGGAGAGCAACAGCGAAGTGGAGCCGCTTGCCCGGCAGTTGCACCATTTGCGTGACCACTGCGGCGTGGCCCTCAAAATCGTTGTGCGCGAGATGGAGCCTTGCCTGCGCTACCGGGATGAGCGCCTGTTGCTGGCGTGCGGGGCCAACCTGATTGTGCCGGCCAATACTCAACTGGCGAACTTCCTCAGCATGGTCGATAGCGCACAGGGCCAGACTTGGCATTATCGTCAGACGCCCGACTTCCAGTCGCTGTTCGAACGACTGCGCCCGCCCGCCCAGCGCGGCCTTTTGCCGCCGCAAGAATTCATCGCGTTGCTGGATCAAGTCTATAGCGGTGCCTCGGGCGAACTGGTTCACCAGCTGCTGAGCCTTCGGCCACGGGGTGATCTGAACATTGATCAGTACCTGAACCAGATCAGCCTTCGGCGTTTTGGCGACGTGGCCTGTGTGGTCAACGGCGTGTTTTACCTGTTCCTGTTCGCCTGTCGTGGCGATGGCCTGGAACCGGCGCTGGGCAATATTTGCCGTTTGCCCTGGCGAGACCTGTTTACTGAGTGCAAGTCGCTTTCTGCGGTAGACATGCTGCCGCGTCAGGACTTCCTCGACGCCTCGCAGCTTCTCGAAACTTCCCGCCTTGCCACGGAGCAGGTCACTGCAGATCTGACTCAGGCCATTATCCAGGTGGGCTATGCACCGCAGCGGATCACCTTGACGTTGTCGGAGCACTGCTCATGAATTATGCCGAGCTGTTGCAGGTGATCGCGGCGACGTGTCTGATGACTGTGGCCTTGATGTTGGTATTGGGCCGTTTTCACTTGAGCCTCAAACTGTGGTTCCAGCGTTACTTGCCGCCGCGTTATCTGAAACCCCGTGGTGTGCGCCGACGCGTATCCGCTGCGCCAACGGTGAGTGACGCTCATGATCCATCCTGAGAGCGTCAGCGCTGCCCCTGCGCGTATGAATACTGTCTGGACCTGGCAGGGTCTGGGGCTGTGGAACCTGTATTTCATTATCAAGCTTGCGCTGCTCTGGGCTGGCTATCTGAATCTGCAAATCCTGCCGAACCTGGTTTTCGCCGCCGTATTGCTGGTGCCGCTGAGCAATCGCTATCTGAGGTTGTTGCGCACGGTGATTGCGATACCGGTAGGCGTAGCGTTGTTGTATCAGGACACCTGGCTACCGCCATTCAGTCGTCTGCTGGATCAACCTGGCGTCTTGAACTTCACCGGTGACTACCTGCTTGAGCTGGCGGGTCGCTTTATCGACTGGAACCTGTGCGGCGCATTATTGCTGCTGATGGTGGGGTATTTCTTCGTCCGTCATTGGCTGCGTCTGACCACCCTGACCCTGGCCGGTTTTGCCTGGCTGGGTGGTTCAGGCTTGTTGGCGATGCATGCGCCCGCTCCGCAGCCGGTCAATCAAGTGGCCGGACCAGCAGCCACCATCAGCGCGGTGGAACCGGACAGCCCGACGCTCGATACCTATCTGCAGAAGTTCTACAGCACTGAGGCAGGGCGGCAGGTGGCGTTTGTCCCTTCGGCATCGGCCGCCCAGCCGTTCGATCTGCTGTTGATCAACATCTGCTCAATGGCCTGGGATGATCTGGACGCCGTAGGCATGCGGGACAACAAGTTGCTGCAGCAGATGGACGTGGTATTCGACAACTTCAACTCGGCCACTTCCTACAGCGGTCCCGCTGCCATCCGACTGTTGCGTGCCAGTTGCGGTCAGCAACCCCACAACAAGCTGTACGGCGTGGCCCCCGAGCAATGCCTGTTGATGGATGATCTGCGCAAGCTGGGCTTCGACAGTGAAGTCATGCTCAATCACACCGGGCAGTTCGAAGGTTTTATGGACGAGGTTCGTGCCCAGGGATCAATGCCTGGCCCGGCGGTCAGCACTTCGGATCTTCCGCGCACGTTAGTGGGCTTTGACGGCTCGCCGGTATGGCGTGACCGGGACGTGCTGGATAAATGGTGGAAGCACCGTGAGGGTCAGGCTGACTCCCGAGTGGCGCTGTTCTACAACACCACGACCTTGCATGACGGCAACCGTGCGCTAACCGCTGATGGCGGGACGAAAAGTGCCGAGTACAAACCCCGTGCTCAGACCCTGATCGACGACCTTGCCGCGTTCCTCAAGGAACTGGAAAAGAGTGGCCGCAGAGTCGCGGTGGTGATCGTCCCTGAGCACGGCGCGGCGTTGCACGGCGACCGGATGCAGATCGACGGCATGCGTGAAATCCCAAGCCCGTCGATTACCCATGTGCCGGTCGGCATCAAGCTGATTGGCATGGGCAAGAATCCTCGCACGGAACCGTTGCACATCTCCGGCCCGAGCAGCTACCTGGCGGTCTCGGAAATCATCTCGCGCTTGTATGCCGCACCGCCTCAAGGGGACGGGCTGATACCTGACTGGAAAGTCCTGTTAGCCAATCTGCCAGAGACCCCGATGGTCTCGGAAAACTCCGGAACCGTAGTGCTCGACTACGCCGGCAAGCCTTACGTTCGGATCAAGGAGAAGGGCGCATGGCTGCCTTACCCGCAAAGGTTCAAGTGAAAAAGCAGGCGGTTTCGCGCAATGAGCGAGCCGATGACATTGCCCGGCTCAAAGTCGAACTGAGTCTGCCGAGTCTTGAGTACATCGATATCTCTGCGCAGATGGAACTGAGCCGTGCCTTGCAGCGTTGGCCGTTGCTGGTTGATCTGACGACTTCTGGCGAGCCGACGCAAGATTTGCCTGCTCATCAACCGATCCGCAAAAACAGGTTCGGGGCGCAATCGTGACAACCCTGAGCTTGCGCGGCATTCGCGGCGGCGTCGGCACCAGCTCGTTGCTGGCGGCAGTGGGGTATGCCCTTGAAAGCCTGGGCGAGCGGGTATTGATGATCGATATGTGCCCGGAAAACATGCTGCGCCTGCATTTCAATCTGCCCGTCGCGGAGAGTGGCGGGTGGGCCCGGGCCATGCTGGACGGTGAGGACTGGTATGGTCAGGCCTGGAGTTTGTCACCGACATTGCAGCTCTTGCCCTATGGGCAGTTGACCCATGAAGAGAGCATGCGGGTCGAGGGGCAACTGATCGATGATCCGTTCATCTGGAGTCGACGTCAGGCGAATCTGGCCGCCCACTACGACTGGATTCTGTTCGACCTGCCGCAACGCCTGACAGGCCACGCGATGATCGGTCCGTGTCAGTTCCCGATCCAGGTCGTGCAGGCGGATGCGGCCTGCCATGTGCTGTTGCTCCAGCCGTCGGCTCACCCGATACCGGTGCTGGTCAATCGCTTTGATCCGGGTAGCCAGTTACAGCGCGACTTGCTGCTGATCTGGCGCAAGAATCACGCGTCGCGTCTTTTGCCGCTCACAGTGCATGCTGATGAGGCGTTGAGTGAGTCGTTGGCGTTCAAGCAACCGGTCGGCCAATACGCACCTGACAGTCTGGCTGCCCAGGACGCGTTAAGCCTGGCGACCTGGTGCCTGACGCGCCGTGGTGAACTGGCATGATTGCGCGTTACTTCCCTTACGTGCAGCTGCGTCGCCAGTACGATTGTTATCCACCGACGGCATTCTTGCTGGCGTCTTTGATCAGCTTGAGCTGGCTGTTTTTGCGACTGGAATCTCCGGTCTGGCAACGTCTTCTGGAACAACGTCAACGCTGGTATCCGCATCTGGCGGGCAAACAGCCGAGTGCCGGGGATCCGTTACGTATCGCCCTGCAAAGCCTCTGGTTGCTGGTGTTCCGGCCTTGGCCAAGCTATCGCCACCGGGGAATACCGCAGTGGCTGCACACGACCAGACAGGTTAATCAGCGCGTCTGGAGGCGCCTCGGGATTTTGCTGGATGGCTTGCCAATGCAAGTGACTCAGAGCCAGCCGGTGAACGGCAGTGCCAAGTGGTGGCAAACCCTGAGCGCTCGCCAGCAGCGTTGCTTGGGCTATCTCTGCGCGGCCGTGGCCTTGCTGCTTGTGGCAGTTTGCATCACTGAACCCTTCAGCTATTTCTCGCAACTGTTGTTCGTGATTCTGCTGTGGGCGGTAGCGATGCTGATCCGTCGTGTGCCAGGTCGTTTTCCGACACTGCTGCTGATCATGCTGTCGGTCATTGTTTCGTGCCGTTATCTCTGGTGGCGTTACACCGCAACCCTGAACTGGGACAGCCCACTGGATCTTGCCTGCGGCGTCATGCTGCTCATCGCCGAAACCTATTCCTGGCTGGTGCTGTTGCTTGGGTACGTCCAGACCTGCTGGCCTTTGCGGCGGCCACCCGCGCAGCTGCCGCGAGACACGCGTTTATGGCCGACCGTGGATCTGCTGATCCCGACCTACAACGAAGATCTGTCCATTGTGCGGGGCACGGTATACGCCGCACTGGGTATCGACTGGCCGCATGACAAGCTGCGTATATCGATTCTCGATGACGGCAAGCGTGATGCGTTTCGGCTGTTTGCCGAGCAGGCGGGCGTGAACTACATCACCCGTTCCGACAACAAACACGCCAAGGCTGGCAACCTCAATCATGCGTTGCAGCAGCTTGATGGCGAGCTGGTGGCGATATTCGATTGCGATCACGTGCCGGTTCGCTCCTTCCTGCAACTGACCGTGGGCTGGTTTCTGCGCGACCCGAAGCTGGCGTTGGTACAGACGCCGCATCACTTTCTTTCGCCTGACCCTTTCGAGCGCAACCTCGACACTTTCCGGCAGCGTCCCAATGAAGGCGAGCTGTTTTACGGCCTTGTGCAGGACGGCAACGACATGTGGAACGCCGCATTCTTTTGCGGCTCATGCGCCGTACTGCGTCGTTCTGCCCTTGATGACATCGGCGGTTTTGCCGTGGAAACCGTTACCGAAGATGCGCACACTGCCTTGCGGCTGCATCGCCAGGGCTGGAACTCGGCCTATGTGCGAATTCCTCAGGCAGCGGGGCTGGCAACAGAAAGTCTGTCAGCGCATATCGGTCAGCGGATTCGCTGGGCGCGGGGCATGGCGCAGATCTTCCGCACGGACAATCCGTTGCTGGGCAAGGGCCTGACGATCTTTCAGCGGATCTGTTACGCCAACGCCATGCTGCACTTTCTGGCGGGACTGCCGCGGCTGATATTTCTCACCGCCCCCTTGGCGTTCCTCCTGCTGCACGCCTACATCATCTATGCCCCGGCTCTGATGATCGTTCTGTATGTGATCCCGCACATGGTTCACGCCAGCCTGACCAACTCCAGAATGCAGGGCGAACATCGCCTGACCTTCTGGGGCGAAGTCTATGAAACCGTGCTCGCCTGGTACATCGCCCGGCCTACGACTGTGGCGTTGTTCAACCCGAAGAAAGGCACGTTCAACGTCACCGCCAAAGGTGGGTTGATCAGCGAGAACCAGTTCGACTGGGGGATCGCGAGGCCTTATCTGGTGCTGGCGGCGCTCAATATTCTTGGCCTGGGTTTTGCGGTATGGCGCTTGTTTACCGGCCCGTCGAATGAGATCGGCACGATTCTGGTCAGCAGTCTGTGGGTGCTCTACAACCTGCTGATTGTCGGCGCTGCAGTGGCGATTGCTGCCGAGGTGCGTCAGGTGCGTGAAACCCATCGCGTCCAGGCCCAACTGCCTGCCGCCGTGCGTTTGCCGAACGGACGTTTTTACCCTGGCATGCTGGTGGACTACTCCGACGGCGGCGCAGGCATCGAACTGGACGCACAACTGAGTCTGCCAATGGGCGAGCGTGTCAGCTTGCTGATGCAGCGTGGCGAGCGCGAGTTTCTGTTCTCCGGAATTGTCAGTCGCAGCCACAAGAACTTCATCGGTATCTCGCTTAACGAACTGTCTGCGCAACAGAAAATCGATTATGTGCAATGCACCTTTGCCCGCGCTGATGCCTGGTTGAACTGGAGCGAAGACTTCGCCCCGGATCGCCCGCTGCACAGTTTCATTGATGTGCTGAGCCTGGGTGCTCGCGGCTATTACCGCCTTTATCAGTACCTGCCTGCCTGGCTCCGTACGATTGCGCGGCCCTTTGTAAGTGCGTGTGCGTGGCTGCTCAGCTATGTGCCGCGTTTTGCCAGATCCGAACCTTATTCCTCATCCTCCCGATCGGTAAGTGCCCCATGATTCGCTCTTTTAATCTAACCCTGGCGAGTCTGCTGTGGGTGGCCATGACCTGTGCCCAAGCCGGGGCTGCGGTGGTTTCCACTCCGGACCTCACGACGGCTGGCGCCACGCCAGGCTGGGATGTCACGCGCAGCTTTTTGCAACTGGGCCGCCCTGCGGACAGTCTTTTGCTGGGCACGCACACTACCGATCAGTTCGAGTTCACCATGCGCCGCGACCGCATCGCCAGCGATGCCAGGCTGCAACTGGAATACACCCCGTCACCGGCGCTACTGCCGACGCTGTCGCACTTGAGGGTTTACCTCAATGACGTGTTGATGAGCGTGATCCCCATTGAAAAGGACCAACTGGGCAAGAAAGTGGTTCGCCCGGTTCAGCTTGATCCCCGGTTGATCACCGACTTCAATCGGGTCCGGCTGGAGTTTGTAGGGCACTACACCGATATCTGTGAAGAACCGTCCAACAGCGCACTGTGGGTCAATATCGGACGCACCAGCCAGATCGCGCTGAGAGAGCAGGCGTTGATCGTAAAAAACGATCTGTCCTACTTCCCGATGCCTTTCTTCGATGCCCGCGGGTATGAAAAACCGGTGTTGAACATGGTGTTCGCTGCCGAGCCTACGCTTGGCGAGCAGCGCGCCGCCGGGATTCTGGCCTCGTATTTCGGCAGCCTGTCTTCATGGCGTCCCATGTCTTTCCCGGTATTGTCAGATCAGTTGCCTGCCGCCAGCGCTGATCAAGTGACATCATCCGTTGTCTTCGCCACCAACACCCATCGTCCGGCGTTTCTGGCAGACCTGCAGAAATTCCCGGCGGTGGATGCGCCCGTGGTGCAGGTAATCGATAACCCTGGAGATCGCTTCAGCAAGGTTTTGCTGGTGCTGGGGCGTGACGACGCAGACCTGGTCACCGCTGCTCAGGCGCTGGCATTGGGCGGCGATCTGTTTCGTGGCGAGCGCGTGGTTATCGACAAGTTGCAACAGATCAAACCGCGTGTGCCCTATGACGCGCCAAACTGGATGCGCACTGATCGCCCGGTACGTTTCGCCGAGTTGATCAAGTACCCCGAACAGTTGCGTGCCAGCGGCCTGCAGCCTTTGCCGATCAGCCTGGACATCAACCTGCCGCCTGACCTGTTCGTCTGGCGCAATCAGGGCATCCCGCTGCAAACCAAATACCGCTACACGCCGCCCGCGTATAACGATGGTTCGCGTCTCAACATCAGCCTCAACAACCAGTTCATCACCAGCCTGCCGTTGCAGGTCAACAGTAATGACCGGCTTGAAGAGTTGCGCCTTGCGGTGATGTCCAGCGAGTCAGCCAACGTCAATGAAAACCTCTCGGTACCGGCCCTGAAGATCGGTGACCGCAATACCCTGAAGTTTAATTTCAGTTTTGCGACGACCAATAGCGGCTCCCAGCGTGACCGCTGCCAGACATCGTTGCCGGTGGACACCCAGGCCGTCATCGATGACCAGTCGACCATCGACCTGTCGGGTTACCACCATTACATGGCGATGCCTGATCTGGCGGCTTTCGCGCGCAGTGGTTTCCCGTACAGCCGCATGGCGGATCTGTCCGAAACCATGGTGCTGCTGCCGTCCCGGCCGAGTGCTGTACAACTGAGTACCTACCTGGAAGCGGTCGCAGGGATTTCGGCACGTTCGGGGTTGCCCGCCATGAACCTCAAGCTCAGCGATAACTGGGAGGAGGCGTCTAAATACGACGCGGACCTGCTGGTGCTCGGCTCGTTCGCACCCGATATGCGCGACAACCGCGACATGAATCTACTGCTTGAGCGCTCGCGTAACTGGTTGCTCAAGGCTAACCAGCAAGGGCCAGGTTATGCGTCAGCCATAAAAGGTGAGAGCAGCCCGGTTGCCAGTCGTGTCGACGTGTCGGCTGAGGGACCGATTGCTGCAATCGTCGGCTTGCAGTCGCCTTACCATGACCAGCGCAGCATCGTCGCGTTGCTGGCCACCACTGATGCTGATTTCAGCCTGCTGCGCGAGACGCTTAATGACAGCGGCAAGATGGACGCCGTGGCTGGTTCTGTCGCCTTGATCCGCAGCAGTGGCGTCAACAGCCAGGTGGTCGGCGATCGTTATTTCGTCGGCGAGCTGCCGTGGTGGCTGATGCTCTGGTTCAAGCTTTCCGAGCATCCCGTGCTGTTGGCCTTCATGGCCGTTGGCGGCGTTCTGCTCAGTGCTTTCCTGATCTGGCGCATGCTGCAGTGGGCGGCTCGTCGCCGTCTGGCTTATGAGGAATAAGTCAGTGAACGGCGTCGGGTTTTTGTTGGCCACTGTTGCGTTGTCATTCCTGACTCAGGAGGCCGAAGGTGCGCCCGCGTGCACATGGCCCGCCTGGGAGAGTTACAAGCAACACATGATCAGCGCCGATGGCCGGGTCATCGACCGCTCCTCTGCGCAACAGATCACCACGTCGGAAGGGCAGAGCTACGGACTGTTTTTCGCTCTTGTGGCCAACGACCGGGAAAGCTTCGAGCGTTTGCTGAACTGGACGCACGGCAATCTCGCAGGTGGTGATCTCGACGCTCGTCTGCCCGCCTGGCAGTGGGGCCTCAAGGCAGACGGTAAGTGGCAGGTGCTCGACAGCAACAATGCCAGTGACGCTGATTTGTGGATCGCATACAGCCTGCTGGAAGCGGGACGGCTCTGGCGCAGGCCGGATTATGTGCAGCTGGGCAATCACCTGCTTTGGCGCAGCGCCGCGCAGACTTTGCGCACACTGCCGGGCCTGGGGCTAATGCTGCTGCCGGGAGATAAAGGGTTCGAGTCGCCCCAGGGCTGGCGTCTGAACCCCAGCTATACGCCGCCGCAGCTCTTGGCTCGCTTTGCGCTGATCGCACCCGTCTGGGAGGAAGTGGCGAAAAACGCCCGGCGTCTGTGGATCGAGGGCTCGCCAAAAGGCTTCGCGCCAGATTGGTTGGTGTGGCAAGCGGGGCAAGGCGCAGTGGCCCAAGAGCAAGGCGCAAAAGGCAGTTACGACGCCATTCGCGTCTATCTCTGGTTGGGGATGCTGGCGCCCGATGCGCCGGAGCGTGCTTCGTTGCTTGCGCACTTCAAACCCATGATCGATGCCACGAAGCAATCGGGTTTTGTGCCTGAGCAGGTCGCCGTCGCAACTGGCGAGTCCACCGGCACGGGGCCTGTCGGTTTTTCGGCGGCCCTCCTGCCGTTGCTGACCGGCGACAGTGCGGCGTTGAGTGCCCAGCGTGAGCGGCTACGTACAGCGCCGCCGTTGGCTGACGCTTATTACAATCAATCGCTGCTGATGTTCGGACAAGGCTGGGACGAACAGCGGTATCGATTCGATAAGGATGGGCGTTTGCAGCCGGGCTGGACGTCTTCATGCAAACAGTGAATCCACCACCCGTTTCCGGCTACCGGCTGCTGCACAAAGGCACACTCAAAGCCTTGTTGATGTGCGGCGCATTGTCCTTGTCCTGCTGGTATGGCACGGCGCTCAGCGCCACCGCAGCGTTTGCTCCTCAGGATCAACAGCAGTGGCTGCTGCAACAGGCGCGCATTGGCGAAGCCTTGTATCGCGACGATCTGGTGCGTGATGCCCTGGCGAGGCTGGAGCTGATTGATCCCAATCATCCGCAGGTTCTGGTGGGTAAGATTCGCCAGGCCCTGGCTGATAAAAGTGCGCCGCAGAACACCGCCTGGATTGAGCAACTCATGGCCCGTTTGCGTCAGCAGGGGCCCGACTCGGCGGCGCTGCGTCAGGCAAGTGCGCTGATCCGGCTTAACAGCCAGGAAGGGGCGGGGCAGTTGCAGCAAGCGCGGTTGTTTGCTGCTGCCGGACGTTTCGATCAAGCGAGTGAGGCGTTTGAGCAACTGTTCGGCAAAGAGCCGCCGGACTTGCCTTCGGCGCTGGAATACTGGAGTGCCCGCAGTCGCATCAGCGGTCAGCGGGCGGCCGTCATCGAGCATTTAAAAGAGCTTGATCGTGACTATCCGGGCAATGCCAGCGTACGGCAGATGCTGGTCGGTCTGTTATTTGCCGAAGGCCGTAATGATCAGGCGCTGGCGGTGCTGCATCAATTGGCAGCGGATCCTCAAGCGAGCAACAATGCAGCGGAGCGGGAGCTCATCTACCTGAATACGTTGCCGGTGAGCCCTGAAACGGCCCGAAGCTGGCAGGTCTTTCTCGATTCCTATCCTTATTCGCCATTCCGGAAGGACGCTACCCAGCGGCTGGCCGAACAGCAACGATTGCTTGCCGATCCTGCATGGCAGGCGGGAGCCCAGGCCAAGCGTCTGCTGGAACGAGACAAGGGTAACGACAGCGCTCAGGCCGAAGTCCTGTTGCGGCGCGCCGTTAAAGCTTACCCGCAAGATTCGAGTTTCCATGGTGCCTTGGGCACAGCCTTGATGCGCCAGGATAAATACCCGGCAGCGCTTGAGGCGTTTTCCACTGCGCTGACCAAAGAGCAAGACACCTATTACATCAGCAAGTGGCAGGACCTGCAGTTGCTGACCCGCAACTGGATGATCCTTCAGCAAGGCGACGAAGCCTTGCAGCGCAAGGATTACGAGAAGGCGCGCAAGGCGTATCAGCAGGCGCGAATCCTCAACCCCAAGGCCGCTGCACCCTTGATGGGGCTGGCAGCCGTGGCCCTCGGCGAAGCCGATGATATCGGTGCCGAAGCGCTGTTACTGCAAGCGCGCAAGGCTGAACCGGACAACACCAGCGTGCTGCGTGCTCTGGTGCGCTTGTACCGCGGGCAGTCCAGCGCCAAAGCCGAAGCATTTATTGATAGCTTGCCCGCCAGTAACCAGTCCGAGTTCGCCGCTTTGCGTCAGAGCTTCGAAATCGAGCGTTTGAATCTGCAGGCTGACGTGCTGAGTGAACGTTCCGATTGGGAGCAGTTGGTGCCGGTGCTGAAAAAAATCCGTCAATTGGACCCGGATAATCCGTGGCTGACCTATCGCCTTGCAGCCGCCGAAATCGCCTTGGATAAACCGGTTGAAGCGGATGACGCGTTTCGCCAACTGTTGGCACGCCAAGGCAGCAATCCTGAAGCGCGTTACGCACACGGTCTGTATCTGGCCAACCTGAATCGCGACAGTGACGTGTTGAGCAGCCTCGGGCAGATTCCCGCGAAGGCCTGGACGGACAACATGCGCGAACTTGCCGCGCGGATCAAACGCAGGCAATTGCTGGCCCAAGCGCAGCAGTTGCGTGATGCCGGGCGCGAACCGCAGGCCATTGCCTTGCTGCGGGCCAATCCGACCCAGGACGATTTCGCCACGCTGGCCGATTGGGCCATGCAGCGTGGGGACTATTCCGAGGCTGAAAGCAATTACCGCAAAGTGCTTAAAGGTGATCCACAGAATGCAGAAGCACAGTTGGGGCTGATCGAAGTGCAGATCGCAACGGCGCGCATACCCCAGGCACACGCAGCGCTGAACGGCATCGTCATGACCCCGGCCGCTCCGGTGAGCTGGCAACGCCGTCTGGCCAATGCGTGGGCTGCCGTGGGCGAAAAGGACAAGGCCAATGCGATCTTCGCCCAACTGCTGAAAACCCCGCAGACCGATCCTTTGCTGTACCGCGATGCCGCCCGCCTGATGGCCAGGGATCATCCCCAACAGGCACTGGATAATTACGCCCTGAGCATGGCCTCGGCTGGTTTGATTTCACCTGCGCAAGGCAGTCCGCGGGATAACCTGGCGATGACCGAGGCCAGTCGTGCCAAGGACGCCGATGACTGGTTGCCACGCAGTCTGCGCAGTGAAGTCGATGAGCTATATAAGCAGCAGAATCCAACGGTCAATGTGTACCGCGACTTCGCCTGGCGCACCGACAATACCGCGCCGGGGATTTCCGACCTGACTACCCAGACCACTATTTTGCGCATTGACTCTCCCTTTGCTGCGGGGCAGGGTTTTGTGCAGGCTGAGCAGGTCGATCTGCAGGCCACTGCTTTCGACACCGATGCCGATGGCCTGCATCGGGAGTCATTCGGCACCTGTGCGGTTCAGTTTCGTGACCGAACCACCGGGGCGCTGGCCGCCAACGGCTGTCGCAGCACCTCACAAAGCACCTCCGGGCCGAGCCTGGCGGTGGGCTGGAAAAACGCTCAGTGGGCCATTGATCTGGGTCATACGCCGCAAGGCTTCGAAGTGGGCAATTGGCTGGGTGGCGTCGCCTACAGCAGCGATTGGCAATCCATCGGCTGGACCCTGACTGCCTCGCGCCGTCCGGTGAGCAACTCCGTCGTGTCCTATGCAGGTGCTGTCGATCCTGTGACCGGGACCCGCTGGGGCGGTGTGACCAGCAATGGCCTGACACTGAGCCTGAGCCATGATGAAGGTGGCGTTGATGGCGTATGGGCCAGCTTTGGCAGCCATTGGTTGCGTGGCACCAATGTGGTCGACAATCAGCGGCTTTCGGCAATGACCGGTTATTACTACCGCTTGATGGACCGTGCCGACGAGCGTATGCGTACCGGCCTGACCTTGATGTACTGGGGCTACGACAAGGATTTGAGTGAGTACACACTGGGGCAGGGTGGTTACTACAGCCCTCAGCAGTACTACTCGATCGGTGTGCCGTTCAGTTATGCCTGGCGTAACGCCAATTGGTCCGTCCAGCTGGACAGCTCAGTGGGCTGGTCATTTTCGAAAACTGACAGCAGCGATCTGTACCCGCTGGATGGCCCGGCCGGCAAGTTCTTCAATCAGGCCTCGGACGCCGGACTGGATATTGATGGCAGTACCACGCTGACCAAGGCCGCGAGCAGTAGCTCCGGTGCAAGTGTTCGCTTGCAGGCATCGCTTGAGCGACGTTTGAGTGATCACCTGGTGCTTGGCTCCGGTGTCGCGCTGCAACACAGCGAAGGTTACGCACCGAGCCGCGCCATGCTTTATCTGCGTTATACCTTCGATGTATGGCAGGGAAATCTGCCGATGCCTATCGAAGCCGTAACACCTTACGCGGATATGCGCTGACAAGTCGGCGGGCGAGATAGCTGTCCAGACGGTCAGTATTTCGCCCGTCGGTCGCTTCAAACCATGCTTTATACATGGGTATGATTTCAGAAACGTGCCGCGCTGGTTACCGTGCAGGCCATGAGTGCGCAGATCATCGGCACTTCTACTCATGGGTATTGAAGGTAACTGGTTTTGGCAAAATCCCCGGTGATTGCAGTCGTCGACGACGACGCGGCAGTCCGCACTGGCATCGACAGTCTTGTTCGCTCTCTGGGGTTCGTCGCATGCCTGTTTGCTTCGGCGGAGGAGTTCCTGATCTCGCCCGTTCTGAAAACGGCTGATTGCCTCATCACCGACGTGCAAATGCCCGGCATGAGCGGCGTTGAGTTGCACGAGCACCTGACGGGTCAGGGTCTGCAGATCCCTACTATCTTCATCACCGCCTTTCCCGAAGAGTCCGTACGCCAACGCGCCATGACTGGCAGCGCAGTGGGCTTTTTAAGCAAACCCTTCAACGCCCGGGTGCTGATCGACTGTATCGAGTCGACGTTTCCTGCGGCTTGATTCCCGATAAATGACACGCTGTCGCCCAGCAAACAGTGGACTCTGTAGTGAGCTTGCTCGCGATAGCGTCAGTTCAGGCAACCAGTTCGTCGATTAAAAAACCGAATTCGCGAGCAAGCTCGCTCCTACAGGTCTTGTGTTTGCTTCGCGACAGCGTGGTGTCAGCGACACTGGGGTGACTTCCTCAGGATGTGCGTGTCGATCCAGCGGGGCATGCTTTGTTTGATGGGCACCCATCTGCAGATCACTTCCCCAATTCCAGCGTCTCTGCCATGCGCACCAGCTCCGCAAATGACTTGGCATTCATTTTCTTCATGGCATGCCCACGGTGGATTTTGACGGTTATTTCGCTCAGGCCGATTTCACCGGCAATCTGCTTGTTCATCAGGCCAGAAGCCGCCAGGGCCATGATTTCTTTCTCGCGTGGGGTCAGGCTTTCGAAGCGGGTGCGTATTTCATGGGCGTTCTTGTTGGCCTGCCGACCGCTTTTGTCTTTTTCCAGCGCCGCTATCACCGCGTCCAGCAAGTCCTGCTCACGGAACGGCTTGGCAAGGAAGTCCACTGCACCGGCTTTCATGGCGCGGACCGTCATGGCGATGTCGCCGTGGCCGGTCATGAACACAATGGGCAGATTGACGTTGGCGCGCACCAATTCGTTCTGGAAATCCAGGCCGCTGGTGCCTTGCAGGCGAACGTCAAGTATCAGGCAGCTGGGTACATCGGGCCGCTGAAACCGCGTGAAGTCGGCCACGGAAGGGAAGGTCTCGACCCGCAGGCCGATGGAGCGCAGCAGGCTGCTCAACGCATCGCGCAGGGCTGCGTCGTCATCAACGATGAACACGATCGGATCGTGGCTGATTTTGGCAGCGCTGAGGTTCATCGGATGATCATCGTTCATGAATTGCCTCTGTTTCTCGGGGGAGGGCAAAAAGCAGCGCGGCTCCTTCGCCTGGCTGGCTCTGGGCCCAGATCCGGCCACCGTGCGCTTCGATGATCGAGCGGCAGATAGACAATCCCATTCCCATGCCTTCAGGTTTTGTAGTGAAAAACGCATTGAACAGGCGTCCCATGTCGTCCGGCTGAATACCCGGTCCGCTATCGCGTACCTCCACCACCAGTTCGTTTTGCGGCTCATGGTGCAAGCGCACGTTCATCTTGCGCAGGGAGCCCTGATTGCCGCCCATGGCCTGTATGCCGTTGATCAACAGATTGATCAGGACTTGCTGCAACTGAATGCGGTCCCCCATGACCCTGGGTGCATCCCGGTCGATGTCCAGGATCACTTCGACCCGTGCCCGTTGAATTTCCCGAGCGACCAGACTCACTGAGTCCTCGATGATTTCCTGCAGATCCACGGGGGCGCGTTGCGGGTCGGCTTTGCGCGACAAAGCACGAATCCGCCGGATCACTTCACTGGCCCTGAAGGTTTCACTGAGAATGCGCTCCAGTGCCTGCGCGGCTTCGGTGATGTCCGGTTCTCTGCGATTGAGCCAGCGCAGCGACGCTTCGGCGTTGGTCATGACCGCCGCCAGAGGTTGATTTACCTCATGGGCGATCGATGCGGCCAGTTCGCCGAGGGTGGTGACGCGGGTGACATGGGCCAGCTCGGCCTGCGAGCGATGCAGCGCTTCTTCGGCCTGCCTGGACGCGGTCACGTCCATCAAGGCCCCGACGTATTCGCAGCTGCCATCCTGATCGTAGGTCAGGTGCGCGAGCATGTGCAGATGCTTGATACGTCCGTCAGGCATCAGCAGACGATGCTCGACGCTCAGGTCTGGGGTCAGTTTTCGTGCCTGAGCAATGGAATCCAGCACGATCACCAGGTCATCGGGGTGGGTTCTTTGCAGGACCCGGTCCATGGATGCATGAGCACCCGTTTCGTACTCGAAGATCCTTTGGGTTTCTTCCGACCAGTGCATCTCCAGATCTGGCACCCGAAAGCCGACGCTGCCGGTCTGGCTCAGGCGTTGGGCATCGATCAGAAAGGCTTCGTTGCGACGCAGTGCCTGGTGCGCCTCGGCGAGCAGGCAAATCTGCTCCTGCAACCGGTCATTGACCGCTTTGTTGCTGCGCGCCAGCACGGTGGTAATCCCGATCGCAGCGATGCTCACCAGGCAACGGGCCACGGCGGGTAACTCGGCGTCTTGGCCGTGGGTCAGCAAAAAGGAAATGATCGTCAGAAACAGGCAGCTCAAGGCGACGATGGTCAAACCATGGCGACTGAAGATGTTCACCGACAACAGAATGACCGTGACATAGAGCACTGCCACCGCAACGTCCAGCGAAGTCACCGTATCGACGATGAACACCGCAGTGGTAATGGCGACAGCGCCCAGGCGAAGCAGCAAAGATGAGGCGCGGGTGTCGAGAGGCGCACCGTGCCCGGCAGACAACGTAGCGGGTGTATTCATATGGACGCTTCATGCCCTTGAATGCTGGCCGACAACCGCACTGGACAGCTCTGATCCTTGAATGGGCGCAGCGGTAAAAATAATCAGGACCGCGTGCCGGTGTGAGACGAATTTTAAGCGGCGCGGTTGTTTCAACCTATAGTCAGAATGGTTATTTTTGGAACGCTTGTGCTTTTGCTTGTGCTTTGGCGGGCAGTCATGCGGCGTTGCAGGCCCCGCGGGCGCTCAAGTCGTCAAACTTTCAAGGGGCTGTTTCTATGGCCGGTTAATTGCAGATTTATCATCCACTGCCGATGTATGAATACATGAGCACGGATAACACAGTGTCTGTAATGTTGCGTGAGCGAGTGAACGTATTATTGGGCGCCGATTAAATGATCCAAGTGATTGTTTCACAAGGAAGTGTTCAATAAGGTTCACTTTTCTCGCGAGTGAAATGAAGCCCGCTGATACTTGCGCCAGAACTCTTTTGCAGTGAGAAACAATGCAATGCCGATGATTCCCTTGGTGATTTGCGACGACTCGAACATGGCCCGCAAGCAATTGCTCAGGGCTTTACCTGCCGAGTGGGGCGTGTCGGTCACGCAGGCGACCAATGGGCTCGAAGGCCTTGAAGCGGTGCGCCGTGGACTGGGCCAGGTCATGCTGCTGGATTTGACCATGCCGGTCATGGATGGCTATGAGACCTTGGCGGCGATTCGCAAAGAGAATCTCGATGCCAAAATCATCGTCGTTTCCGGTGACGTGCAGGACGAGGCGGTGCGCCGCGTCATGGAATTGGGTGCGCTGGCATTTATCAAAAAGCCGGCTGATCCGGATGAACTGAAAAATACCCTGGCCCGATTGGGCTTGCTGGGCGAGCCTGCCCCCGTGCCGACTATTGCGCCCGCCATGACCGGCGCGGTCATCAGCTTTCAGGACGCCTTCCGCGAAACCATCAACGTTGCCATGGGCCGGGCCGCAGCATTGCTGGCCAAGGTGCTGGGCGTGTTCGTGCAGTTGCCGGTTCCCACCGTCAACATGTTCGAGGTGGGTGAGCTGCACATGGCATTGGCTGACGCACACACCAGTGAACGACTGACCGCTATCTGTCAGGGGTACATCGGTGGCGGCATCGCTGGCGAAGCGTTGTTGATCTTCCATGACTCGGACATCGCCGACATGGGCTCGCTGATGCATCGCGACTCGGCGGATTACACCGACGAGGAAATGCTCCTCGATCTGTCCACGATCCTCATCGGTGCCTGCCTGAGCGGTATTGCCGAGCAGATCGACGTGGAGTTCTCCCAAGGGCACCCGCAAATGCTCGGTTCTCAGGGCGGGATTGACGATCTGATCCGGATCAACCAGACCCGCTGGCAGAAGACCCTGGCCGTGGAGATCAGCTACAGCGTAGAAGGGCATAGCATCAACTTCGATTTGCTCATGCTGTTTACCGAGGATTCGGTAGATCGCCTGACGAAAAAACTTGCGTACTTGATGAGCTGACCCATGAGTAATCAGATCGATATCAAAGAGCTTCATTGGTTACTGACGGTCACCCAGAACATCGACGTGGGGATCGTAGTGCTCGACCGCGACTACCGCGTCCAGGTCTGGAATACGTTCATGGAAAACCGCTCCGGCGTGGTGCCATATGACGCGGCCGGGCAGTCGATCTTCAAGTTGTTCCCTGAACTTAACCCGATGTGGTTCAGCAAAAAAGTCGACAACGTGATTACCCTGGGCACGCCTGCGTTCACCATCTGGGAGCAGCGGCCTTATCTGGTGCGGTTCAAGAACTACCAGCCAATCACTGGCCGGGAAGACTTCATGTACCAGAACACCACGATGTTCCCGCTGCGCTCGACCACCAGTGAGATTACCCATATCTGCCTGGTGATCTACGACGTGACAGACGTCGCCAGTAACCGGCATCTGTTGCAGACGGCCAACAGCGAACTGCAGAAACTTTCCAGCACCGACCGCCTCACCGGCCTCTACAACCGTGGTCACTGGGAAGAGCTGCTCAAGCTCGAATACGCCCGCCATAGCCGATACGGCGCGGTGTCCTCGCTGGTGATTTGTGATATCGACCATCTCAAGCGGATCAATGACACGCATGGCCACCAGGCCGGCGATAAAGTGATTCAGCGTGTTGCCGAGGTCTTGCGCAGCCATATACGTAATGCGGATATCGCCGGGCGTTATGGCGGCGAAGAGTTCGCTGTGCTGATGCCGGATACCAACAAGGCCGGTGCGGCAGTGTTCTGTGAGCGGCTGCGTCTGGCGGTCGAGGCTGAGACCGTGAATTACGAAGGGCACGCAATCAAGTGCACGATCAGCCTGGGTGTTGCCGACCTCTCCAGGCCGACCACTGAGTACAGCACTGTCATTACATGGGCCGACCAGGCACTTCATCAGGCGAAGAAAAACGGTCGCAATCAGGCTTCGGTGGACGAATAAGGCGCCGATTGCTGGTAGCATCGATGTTTTTCCGGCGACGATCACGGACATCATGCGACCACAATCCACACTCACCGTAACCCCTGTAGACCAGCCATTGATCGGGCGCGTGAGCCCGCCGGGCTCGAAATCCATCACCAATCGCGCGCTCTTGCTGGCTGGCCTGGCCAAAGGCACCAGTCGCTTGAGCGGTGCGCTCAAGAGTGATGACACGCGAGTGATGTCAGAAGCCTTGCGCCTCATGGGCGTGCAGGTGGATGAGCCGGACGACAGCACCTTTGTGGTCACCAGCAGCGGCCATTGGCATGCGCCCGGGCAAGCGCTGTTTCTGGGCAATGCAGGCACAGCGACGCGTTTTCTGACCGCGGCGCTGGCTAACTTTGACGGTGAATTTGTCGTTGATGGCGACGAATACATGCGCAAGCGTCCCATCGGTCCGCTCGTTGATGCCTTGCAGCGCATGGGCGTCGAGGTCAGCTCGCCGACGGGCTGCCCACCGGTGGCCATCAAAGGGCAGGGCGGGCTGGCGGCGGGGCGTATCGAAATCGACGGCAACCTCTCGAGCCAATACGTCTCGGCACTGTTGATGGCGGGCGCGTGTGGCAAAGGTCCGATTGAAGTGGCGCTGACCGGCAGTGATATCGGCGCGCGCGGTTATGTCGATCTGACACTGGCCGCGATGAAAGCCTTTGGTGCTGAGGTCGAAGCGATCAGCGACACCGCTTGGAAAGTCCTGGCTACTGGCTACAAGGCAACAGATTTTCATATCGAGCCGGATGCTTCGGCAGCGACTTACTTGTGGGCGGCGCAGGCAATTACCGGCGGCGCTATTGATCTCGGCGTGGCCACCGAAGACTTCACTCAGCCTGATGCGTTGGCCAGCCAGTTGATCGAGCGTTTCCCTGACATGCCTTCAGTCATCGATGGTTCGCAAATGCAGGACGCAATTCCGACACTGGCGGTACTCGCCGCTTTCAATAATCAGCCGGTTCGCTTTGTTGGCATCGCGAACCTGCGGGTCAAGGAATGTGACCGTATTTCCGCGTTGTCCCAGGGCCTGTGTGCCATTGCGCCGGGGCTGGCGGTGGAAGAGGGTGACGACCTGATCGTCCATGCCGATCCTCAATTGGCAGGTCGCACTGTGGATGCATTGATCGACACCCACGCGGATCACCGCATCGCCATGTGCTTTGCCCTCGCCGGACTGAAAATCGCCGGCATCAGAATTCAGGACCCGGATTGCGTCGGCAAGACCTATCCCGGTTACTGGGATGCGTTGCAGTCGTTGGGAGTCAAGCTTCAGCGGCAGGATTGAGCAGGAATGATTTTGTCTGTTGGAGCGAGGCTTGCCCGCGAAAAACGATGAAGCGGTGCATCTGATGAACCTCATCGACTGCTTCGCGGGCAAGCCTCGCTCCAACAAACAGCGCGATAGACCAGTGCGGAAGCGGGCACATTGAATCTGTCGCATCACTTCCCGTAAACAGCACGCTAAGCCGTTGCCATCGTGCTTTCAGCCAATGCTGCTTTGCATCTCAGGCATCATGAATGGCCCCTTCATGTTCAGGACTCATTCATGGCGCTGCTCTACAAAGCTGATCCCGCACGGGGCGAACAGTGGAAAGCACTGTTTGCCGAACATGCCCCGGATATCGAGTGGCGAGCCTGGCCGGACATTGGCGATCCGCAGGACATCACTTACCTGGCCGCCTGGCTGGCCCCGGATGACCTGCAAACCCTGCTGCCGAACTTGCAGGTGGTGTTTGCCTTGTCGGCGGGGGTCGATCAACTGGATCTGAGCCGCCTTCCCGAGACGTTGCCGGTGGTACGTTTGCTGGACCCGGGGATTGGTCGGGGGATGTGCGAATACGCGTGCTTCGCGGTGTTGAGCCTGCATCGGGACATGGTGCGTTATCGACAGCAACAGGTTGAAAGCCACTGGCAGGCGCATCGTCTTGTGCCCGCCAACAAACGTCGGGTCGGTGTTATGGGCCTGGGGTTACAAGCGCAGCAGATTCTCGCCAGTCTGCAGAATTTCGGCTTCGAGTTATCCGGTTGGGCGCGCAGCGAGCATCAGGTCGACGGCGTTACGTGTTATGCGGGCAGCGCACAGTTGCCCGCATTTCTGGGGCAGTGTGACATTCTGGTGTGCGCACTGCCGTTGACTGAACAGACCACTGGCATCCTGAATCGTGAGTTGTTCGAGCAATTACCCAAAGGGGCTGCGCTGGTGAACATGGGGCGGGGCGGACATCTGATTGAGCAGGACTTGTTGCACGCTCTGGACAGCGGACAGATCAGCGCGGCAGTGCTGGATGTGTTGCAACAGGAACCTGCTGACCCGGCGCATCCATTCTGGAGTCACCCGCAGATACTGCTCACGCCGCACATCGCCGCCATGACCCAGCCAGACAGCGCCTTCCCCGGCCTGCTGGAAAACATCCGCCGCTTCGAGCGAGGCGAGCCGATGCTGGGCCAGGTGGATCGCGGGCAGGGGTATTGAGAAGCCCGACCTAATCCGTAGGACCGGCTTCAGCCGGGAGGGCGTCATTTGCTGCATCACATATTTCGGGTGTGCAATCTGCTCGCGGCTAAAGCCGCTCCTACGAATGCCTTGTCTCAGCGCACCAGCGACCCCAACAAGCCGCCTAAAAATTTCTCCCCGGCAATCATTTGACTGACCTCGATAAACTCGTCCGGCTTGTGCGCTTGCTCGATGGAACCAGGGCCGCAGACCACAACCGGAACATTCAGACGCTGAGCGAACAGACCGCCTTCAGTGCCGTAGGACACCTTGACGTGGGAGGTGCCAGCCGGCGCGAACGCTTGCAGCATCCGCACAGCTTCGACGCTGGGATGGGTATCCAGGCCGGGGTATTCGTTCAAGGTTTCGATCTCGATGGCCGCCACTGCCGAGACCTTGCGTGCTTCACGAACGATGGCTTCAGCCTGTTCGCGTAACTGATCCAGAAACAGTCCTGGATCATCCGCATTGAGATTGCGCAGTTCGAAATCCAGCGTGCAAAGATTCGGCACGATGTTCAGCGCCTTGCCGCCGTCGATGCGGCCGACATGCACCGTGCTGTAGGGAATGTCGTACTCAGCATCCTGTGCGCCATGTTGTTGCAGCTGCTTTTGGCTGAGGCGCAACGAGGCAATGAAATCGCTGGCCAGATGAATCGCGTTGACCGCCAGCGGTGCTAGAGACGAGTGCGCTTCCTGACCGCGACAGAAGGTCCGGAATGAGCTTTTACCTTTGTGGCCTAGCGCGAACTGCATGTTGGTCGGTTCGCCGACGATGCACAGAAACGGCCGCTGTGGCGCCAGATGCAACACGTCCAGCAGGCGTCGTACACCCACGCAGCCGATTTCTTCGTCGTGGGACAACGCCAGTTGTAGCGGACGGGTCAGGTTCAGGTCGGCGGCATCGAGCATGCAATCAATGGCCAGAGCGATAAAGCCCTTCATGTCGCAACTGCCACGCCCGTAAATCCGACCGTCCCGCTCGGTGGCCTGGAACGGCGGTAAAGTCCAGGCCTGGCCCGCAACCGGCACCACGTCGGTATGACCTGAAAGCAGAATGCCCGGCTGATCGTTGGGTCCGGTGCTGGCGAACAGATTGGCCTTGTGGCCTGTTTCATCCTTGACGATCAGCGCCTCGACGCCCTTGGTCGCCAGTAAATCCCGCACGTATTCAATGAGCGCCATGTTCGATTCGGACGATACGGTATCGAACGCCAGGAGACGGTTAAGTATTTCCCGTACACGCGGTTTCATGAGGCTTTGCTCTGTTGGTTGGTGGCACTGGCGAAGCGGCGGATATCGAAAGGCGCAATCGAGGTGCTGGTGCTGCCGGTGCTGAGCAATTCGGCCATCACATCGCCCACACCGGGGCCGAGCTGAAAGCCGTGGCCGCAGAAGCCGAACGCGTAAAACAGGCCGTCGACAGTGCCGCTTTGGCCCATGACGGGCAGTGAGTCCGGCAGATAGCCTTCGATGCCGCTCCACACCCGAATGATATTCAGGTTGGCGACACCGGGCAGTAAGCGCCGCATCTGCTGCAATTGATTGATGGTGCTGCGTGGTTCGACCACGGCCCGTTTGTTGATCATGTCCGGTTTGCTGCGAAAGCCGCCGCCAATGATGATGTTGCCGCGTGGGATCTGCCGGAAGTAGATCACCTCTTCGGCGATTTTGGTGTAAACGCCGATGACTGTCGGCAGGGCGTAGGGCACCGGTTCGGTCACCGCCATTTGCGGGCCGAAGGTATCCAGCGGCACCGGCTCGCCGAACTGAGTGGACAGCTTTTGTCCCCAGGCGCCTGCGGTGATCAGCAACTGATCGGCGCTGAACACGCGACCGTCGCCGGTGGTGACCTCAAACTGGTTGCCGACTTTCTGCACCTCGGTGACTTCGGTACGTTCTTCAATGCGCGCACCGGCCCGGATCGCTGCGCGGGCAAAAGCGGGCGCAGCCAGACGTGGATTGGCGTGACCATCGTGCGGGGCGTAAGACCCCCCTTTGACCACAGGCCCGAGAAACGGAAAGCGCTGATGCAGTTCGCGGCCACTGTAGATACGCAGATCCAGCTCACGGGCCTCGGGTGCTGCGGCATAGGCCTCCAGCTCAGCGATTTCATCCTCGCGATAGCAGACGCGCATGTGGCCGCTGGGCAAGAACTCCAGGTCTTCACCAATCAGCTCCGGCAGGCGGCCCCACAGCGCACGGGAGCGATTAGCCAATTCCAGTTGACCGAGGAAGCGGCCCTGACGCCGCACGTTGCCGAAGTTAACGCCGCTGGCGTACTGGCCAATCATGTCGCGCTCCAGCAGAGTCACCGACTGGCCACGCTGGCGCAGGAAGAACGCCGTGGCCGAGCCCATGAAGCCGCCGCCGACAATCAGTACATCGGATTTTTGCTGTTTCATGACACGACCTCATCAGTAAGCATCGACAACGGCTTGATCGGTGCCTGACCGCGCTGGCGGCCGACCAGCTCCACGGCAACACCCGCTTCGGCGGCGATTACTTCTGCCCCGGCCTGGGAGCAATAACGCCCCTGGCAGCGGCCCATGCCGACCCGACTGAAGGCTTTGGCGCGGTTGACTTCACAGGCACCTTTTTCACGGACTACGCCACGTAGTTCGCCTGCGCTGATCATTTCGCAGCGGCAGACAATCGCTTCGTCAGGCAGCGCCCTGGCTTGTGCCGACGGCCACGGAAAGGCTTCGGCGAGCCCGACCCGGAAGCGATCCATGACGGCCAGCTGGCGCGTTTGCGTTTGCATCACGGCGACATCTACCGGCAGTTTCAGGTCCTGCAGTACAGCCAGTGCAGCCAGACGTCCGGCTTGTTCGGCAGCGTCCGCGCCACGAATTTTTGCCCCGTCGCCTGCAGCATAAACACCGCTGACCGAGGTGCGGCCTGCTTCATCGACGTCCAGCAGCCACTGGCTGGAAACCTCGTCGAAGCGCAGGCGACACCCGGCCAGGTCGGCCAGTTGAGTTTCCGGTCGCAGGTGATAACCCAGCGCCACGGCATCGCAATCCAGCTGTTGCGGGTTGCCTTTGCCGTCTTTGAAACGCACGCCACTGACACCGGTTTGAGCATCGCCCAGTACCTGTAAGGGCTCGATACCCAGGTGCACCGGCACCTTGGCGCTGCGCAAGCGTGCGATCAGTTTCATGCCTTCGAGCAGCACGCCGGGGCGCGCCAGCAATTTGGGCGTGGCCATGATCCGCTTGCTCAGCGGCGAGGTGTCCAACACCGCAGCGACGTCTGCTCCGGCCTTCACGTACTGGCTGGCGACCAAATACAGCAAGGGACCGCTGCCCATGAACACGACTTTGTGGCCGATGGAGACGGATTGCGCCTTGAGGGCAATCTGCGCGCCGCCGAGGCTGTAAGTCCCGGCCAGTTGCCAGCCGTTGATGGGCATCAGCCGGTCAGTGGCACCGGTGCAGAGAATCAGCGCGTCGTAGTTGAGCACTGAATGCTGGCCCTGATGGACGCAGCACAGTTGACCCTGGCTGAGGTTCCAGACCAGCGTATCGGGACGGTAATCGATGTGTTCGCGCAGGCGATCAAAACTCTGGTGCAGATCACGCGCCTTGTCCGCCTCGGTGCCATACAGTGCCGCGTAATCGCGCTTGAAACCTTCAGGCTGACGACGATAGATCTGCCCGCCATCGCGGCGATTTTCATCGATCAGGATCGGCTTGATCCCGGCGGCGAGCAGCGTTTGGGCGCAACGCGTACCGGCTGGCCCGGCCCCTACTATGACTACCCGTGGAGTGGCCATGTCGCCTCCGGTTGTGTGGTGACAATATCCAGGCCTTCACGGGCTTCGCTGGAGCAGGCGCGCAAACGCTCGCCGGAACGGGTCCAGACCCAACAGTCCTGACACGCACCCATCAGACAGAACCCCGCGCGACGGCCCGGATCGAACTCCGACTGGCGCAGCGAGACGCCCTGGGTCAGCAGCGCGACCATCAAGGTGTCGCCCTGCAACGCTTCAATCGGTGCGCCGTCCACCACCAGGTTTACGGTGGTTCGGTCGCGCTCGCCCAGCCTTACAAAACGCCCGTTCATGCGTAGGCTCCCACGGTCATGTTTTCCAGTTCCTGTTGATGTTGCCGCAGCTCGCTGCTGTCCAGATGGCAGAGCACCTGGCTGCCACCCGTGATCTCGCGGCGGCCAGGTGCGGTACGGTTGCACAAGCCTTCGACGCGTTGCGGGCAGCGGTTCAAAAAGGTACACAGTTCTCGCGTGTTGGTCGGCGCACTGATGGGCGGCAACGTACCGCAGGTGGTCGTGCCACAGGTTTCCAGCCAGCCCTGACGCAGCTCGGGCACCGAATGCACCAGCAAGTCGGTGTAGGGATGAAACGGTGTCTGGCTGAAGGATTCGCGGCTGCCTTCTTCGACCTTGTGACCGCTGTACATCACTACGATGTCGTCGCACAAGGCACGTACTGTGGAGATGTCATGGCTGATGAACAGGTAGGAAACACCCAGCTCTCGGCGTAAGTCGCCCAGCAATTCGAGAATCGCTGCACCGACCACAGTGTCCAGTGCCGACGTCACCTCATCGCAGAGGATCAGGTCCGGTTTGGCGGCCAGTGCCCGGGCCAGATTGACCCGCTGCTTTTGTCCGCCGGACAGTTCACTGGGACGTCGTTCAGCCATGTCACGGGGCAGGCGCACCAGGTCAAGCAATTCATCGACGCGCTGGCGCAAGGCTGCACCTTTCAGGTTGAAGTACATCTTCAACGGCCGACCGAGAATAGTGCTGATGCTGTGCATCGGATTGAGCGCGGTGTCGGCATTCTGGAACACCATTTGAATGCGCCGGAACTGATCGTCGGTACGCCCGGCCAGATCGCCTGAGAGCGGCTGCCCGTCGAATCTCAAATTGCCGCGCGCTGGATCAAGCAGCCCGGCCACGACCCGAGCCAGGGTAGACTTACCCGAGCCTGACTCACCGATTACGCCAATCGCCTGACCCCGATGAATGGTCAGATCAATGTCTTCCAGCACGCGAATCATCGGCATGCCGTGCAGGTCTTTGTTGCCGTAACCGGCCGACATTTCGGTGATTGTCAGCAATGGTACATTCTGCGCGACCTCGCTGGCCGGGCGCAGTGTCGCGTCAGGTCGGGCTGCCGCAAGCAAGCTTCGGGTGTACGGATGCTCCGGGCTTTTGAGCAAGGCTGTCGTGTCGCTTTGCTCAACAATCTGGCCGCCCTTGAGCACCACAATCTGATCGGCCATTTGTGCCACCACGGCCAAGTCATGAGACACGTAGACCGCCGTGGCACCGCGCTCGCGCACGACGCGTTTGAATGCACGCAGCACGTCGATCTGCGTCGTCACGTCCAGCGCTGTAGTAGGCTCGTCGAGAATTACCAGCAATGGATCGCTGATCAGCGCCATGGCTGCCATGACCCGTTGCAATTGGCCGCCGGAGACCTGGTGCGGGAAGCGCTGACCAATGTGTTCAGGGTTGGGCAAAGACAGGTCTCGAAACAGCCCGATGGCCTTGGCTTCCAGTTCTGCGCGCTGGCCCAGACCATGAATCAACGCGCCTTCGATCACTTGGTCGATCAGTCTTTTCGCCGGATTGAACGCTGCAGCTGCGCTTTGTGCAATGTAGGAAACCCGATTGCCGCGCAGTCCTTGCAGGGTGCTTTCGGGCAATTCGAGCATGTTGTGCTCGGCGATCTGCACCGTGCCACTGGCCAGGCGGCAGCCGCGTCGGGCATAGCCGAGCAAGGCCAGCGCGATCGTGGTTTTGCCTGATCCGGACTCGCCGATCAGCGCCAGCACTTCACCTTTTTCCAGGGCGAAGCTCACGCCTTTGACAATCTCGATGTCGCCGCTGTCTGCGCTGGCGACCACCCGCAGGTCCTGGACCTTGATCAATTGGCTCATATCAATGCCCTCCGGAACGTCGGCTGCGCCGCGACGAGAGCCTGTCGATGAACAGATTCACACCGATTGTCAGCGTGCCGATGGCCAGCGCCGGAATCACGATGGCGGGCGCGCCTTGATTTAGGCCGCCGATGTTTTCCCGGACCAGCGAGCCGAGGTCGGCGTCGGGCGGTTGAACGCCAAGGCCGAGAAAACTCATGCCGCTGAGCAGCAATACAATGAAGCCGAAGCGCAGGCCCAGATCGGTCAGGACCGGGTTGAGCATGTTCGGCAGGATCTCCACGCAGGCGATGTACAAGCGGCGCTCGCCGCGGGTGCGAGCGACCTGCACGTACTCCAGCGCCTCGATGTTGACCGCCAGACTGCGGGCGATACGGAATGCGCCGGGCGCAAAGCTCAGCACCGCCGTGGTGATCAGCAACGTGACCGATGAACCAAACGCAGAGACCATGATCAGCGCCAGCATCTTGCTGGGAATCGAAATGAAGGCGTCCATCAAGCGGCTGATCACTTCATCCAGCCATTTCGGCACCACCACCGCGAGCAGCGCCAGGCTGGTGCCCAGACCGCTCGCCAGCACTGCGGAAATCAGCGCCAGGCCGACAGTGAAACGCGACCCGGCCAGCACCCGGCTGAGCATGTCGCGGCCCAGATAGTCGGTGCCGAAGGGGTAGGTGCCACTGATGCTGTCGAAGACGTTGCTGGACACCACTTCACCGACTGGATGGGGGGCCAGCCATACCCCGAACAGCGCCACCAGCAACCAGAAGATGCACACGAATGCACCTGCCAGCCCCAGCCAGGATGTGCTGTGAGCGACCTTGCCTACTGACAGATCAGGAGAGGATGGCGTCGATTTTACAATGAGGTTATTCATTGGGTTCTCAGCCTCGGGTTGGAGAGGATTGCGCACAGGTCGGCTATCAGCACCAGGCCCAGATACGCCGAGCAGAACAACATGGTGCAGGCTTGCACCAGGGCCATGTCCCGGTTAGTCACAGCGTCGACCATCAAACTGGCGACACCCGGATAGTTGAAGATCGTCTCGACAATGACCACACCACCGAGCAAATACGACAGGCTCAACGCGATGGCGTTGGCGATGGGGCCGATGGCATTGGGCAAAGCATGGCGCAACACGACGCGGACGGGGCTGACGCCTTTCAGGCGGGCCATCTCCACGTAAGGGCTGTCCAGTTGATCGATGACGGCCGCGCGGGTCATGCGTGCCATTTGCGCGACGATCACGCAGCACAGGGTCATCACCGGCAGCGCATAAGTGCGGATGAATTCCAGAGGGGAGTGGGTATCACTGGCATAGGACAAGGCCGACAGCCAGCCCAGGTTAACCGCGAAGATCAGCACCGCGAGGGTTGCCACCAGGAACTCCGGAACGGCAACCAGCGCCAGGGTGATGAAACTCAGCGCGCTGTCCAGACGCCCGCCACGGCCCATGGCCGAACCGATACCCAGCACCAGCGCGACCGGCACGGACACCAGCGCCGTGGCCCCGGCCAGCATCAAGGTATTGGGGAAGCGCCCGCCGACCAGTTCGGCAACCGACATGGCGTTGGACGCTGACTCACCAAAATTGCCACTGAGCAGGTTCATCAACCAGCTCAGGTAGCGCACCACACCCGGCTGATCCAGGCCCATTTTTATCCGCAATGCCGCGACCTGTTCAGGCGTCGCGAATTGCCCGAGGGCTGCTTGAGCCGCGTCACCGGGTAGCACCGCCGTAATGGCGAAGACCACCATGGAAACGATCAGCAGGGTCAGGATCGCAGCGCCGAAGCGTCTGCCGATCAACCAAAGTGTGTTGCTATTCATGGCATTGCTCCGGCAAAAGAAAAGCTACCCGCAATCAAGCGTCCAGCCAGATCTGCTCGCTGAACATGTAGCCCATGAAGCCGCCGAGCGGGTTGCTGCCATAGCCTTTGATGCGCTTGTCGACACCGTCGATGTTGCTGATGAACACCGGTATGCCGATCCCACAATGGTCGTGAACCAAGGTTTGCATGTCGCCATACATCTTGGTGCGCTTGGCTTCATCGGTTTCGCCGCGTGCCAGCATCAGCAACTGATCGAACTGGTCGTTCTTCCAGGCCGATTCGTTCCATGGAGCCGAGGACTGGAAGAACTGCGAGAAGATCACGTCAGCGTTCGGCCGCGGGTTGATGTTGCCGAAGCTCAGCGGGTGCTTCATCCAGTGGTTGGACCAGTAGCCATCGCTGGGCAAGCGGTTGACGTTGAGGGTCAGGCCTGCTTCCTTGGCGGATTGTTGCAGCAGCACTGCAATGTCCACAGAGCCAGTGGCAGCAGGGGAGGCGGCCACGGCCATCGTAATTTTTTCCATACCGGCTTTTTTCAGGTGGAAACGGGCTTTTTCCGGGTCATACATACGCTGCGGCAAATCAGCATTGAAGTAGCGTGAGCCTGGGGAGATCGGTGTGTCGTTACCCACGCGGGCGTAACCCCGGAACACCGCCGATTTGACCTGTTCTCGATCCAGCAGGTACTTCATGGCCAGAGTGAAGTCCGGGTTTTGTCCCGGCATCTGGTCCTGACGAATGATCAGGTCGGTGTAGTTGCCCGACGGTGCATCGAACACGCTGTGCTTGGCGCTCGCGGCAATACGTGCGGTGGAGCGTGGGTTGACCTCGTTGATCAGATGGACGTCGCCGGACAGTAGCGCGTTGACCCGCGAAGGCTCGTCGCCAATGGCGATGAATTCGATTTCGTCCAGATACGGCAGGCCCGGCTTCCAGTAGTTCGGGTTACGCACGCTGATCGAACGCACGCCCGGCTTGAATTCCTTGACCTTGAACGGTCCGGTGCCGATGCCCTGATTGAAGTCGGTGGTGCCTTCCGGAACGATCAACAGGTGCGACACCGCCAGAATCGACGGCAGTTCGGCGTTGGCGGCGCTGAGGCGGATCTGTACTTCGTTTGCGCCAGTGGCTTTGACTTCGCTGACCTGAGCCATCAACGGCATGACTTTGGAACCGGTCAGCGGGTCTTTGTGGCGGTTCAATGAGAACACCACGTCAGCCGGGGTCAGGGGTTTGCCGTTGTGGAACGTCACGTCTTTGCGCAGGGTGACGGTCCACAGGGTGGCGTCGCTGCTTTCGATGCGCTCGGCCAGTTCCATCTGCGGTACCAGATGTGAGTCGAAGCGAGTCAGGCCGTTGTAGAACATGAAGTGGCGAACATAGTCAGTGGACAGTGCGCCTTTGGCGGGATCGAGGGTGTCAGCGGTAGAACTGGACATGCCTGCTACACGAATACGCCCGCCGGGTTTGCCCTTGCCTGGCGCTGCCGCTTCGTCGGCGAAGACTTTGCCCGCGGCACCGAACAGACTCGTCGCACCGCTGGCGACGACGCCGGCAACGCCCAGCATACGTAATGCATCACGACGTGAAAGACCGCGATTGAGCCCTTCGAATACGCGCAGGCTGTCCTGGCCTGAGATCAATGGGAAATCGTCTTTGTTGTCAGCCATATCAGTTCTACCTGTCGATTAAGGGAATGCATGAGTTGCCCACGGTTGACCGGAGCGTCCTTGAAACGCACACAACGACGGTTAAGCAAAAAATCTAATGCCGGGCATCCTGAAAGCGGTACCACGCGCCCACCAACGGCAGAAACCACGGGGTGCCGAAATGCCCGGGGACGGCTGGCCAGTCCAGCTCGCGCCACGGGTTGGCTTGCGGATTGCCATCCATGACGTCGGCCATGACCTGGCCCATGTGTACGGACATCTGCACGCCGTGGCCGCTGTAGCCCATGGAGTAAAAAACGCCTTCATGTTCACCCGCGCGCGGCAAACGGTCGGAGGTCATGTCCACCAGACCGCCCCAGCAGTAATCCACTTTGACGTTTGCCAGTTGCGGGAACATCTGCACCATGGCGGCTTGCAGCACCTTGCCGCTTTTCGCGTCAGAGGTGGCATTGGACATGGCGAAGCGGGCCCGGCCGCCGAACAGCAAGCGGTTATCCGGCGTCAGGCGGAAGTAATTGCCGATCATGCGGCTGGTTACGTAGGCGCGATGCTGTGGCAGCAATTGATCGATCAAAGCCTGAGGCAGCACCTCGGTGGCAATCACGAAACTCCCCACCGGCACGATGCGCCGCCGATACCAGCCTGGGCCGCCATGCTGGCAAGCACCGGTCGCCAGCAGGATCTGCCTGGCCTGAATAGAACCTTTGGTGGTATTAAGCAGATAGCCTGAAGCGTTGGCTTTCCAGTTTTTGACCGCGGCACCCTGAAAAACCTGCGCGCCGTGACGCACGGCAGCCTCGGCCAGCCCGACGCCAAATCGCCCGACATGCATCTGCACACCGTTGCGCTGCAGCAGACCGCCGTGGAATTCGGCAGAGTCCACCTCGGCGCGTGTCTCTTGGGCAGACAGCAGTTCGACATCCGCGTCCACTTCGCGACGAATCAGCTCGCAGGTGCGGGCCATACTGTCGAAATGCATGGGTTTGGCAGCCAGCTTCAGCTTGCCGTTACGCGTCATGTCACAGGCAATCTGCTCCTGCTCGACCAAGGTGACGACACTCTTCACCGCGCTTTCATACGCCAGGTAATACGCGCGAGCCTGGTCGGCGCCAAGGCTTGCTGTCAGCGCCGAGTAATCCTGCGCTACGCCGGTATTGCACTGTCCGCCGTTGCGGCCGGACGCTTCGCCGATCACTCGGTCAGCCTCCAGCACCACCACACTGGCACCCTTCATCGCCAGGGCGCGCGCCGCCGACAGACCGGTGAAACCGCCCCCGACAATGGCGACGTCCACCTGGCCTTGCACCGCGCCGGTCTGTGCCCCGGTAAAAGCCGGTGCGGTATCAAGCCAGTAGGATTCACTTCGCATGTCGCTGTCCTTACCTGTGGCGTTGCCGGAAACCGTGGGTGATGAAGATTACAGACCGACCAGCGCAGGCAAACCGCCGATGTCCTTGAGGGTGTGGTAGCCGTAGGACTCGTTGGCAGGCACATCATGGCCTCGGGCAACGAACGCGCGGTTCTTGATCTTCATGTCATGGGCCGGGAACAGGTCGTAACGGAAGCTGGACGAGACGTGCAGCACGTCTTGCGGACCGCAACCGAGGTTGTCGAGCATGAACTCGAACGCACGAAGGCGAGGCTTGTAGGCCTGGGCCTGTTCAGCGGTGAATACTTTGTGGAACGGCGCGCCGAGCATGTTGACGTTGGACATGATCTGGCTGTCGCTGGCGTTGGAGAAAATTACCAGGGGGATCTTGTCGGCGATTTTCGCCAGGCCTGCGGGTACATCAGCGTGCGGACCCCAGGTTGGAACGGCGTCGTAGTAGATTTGGCCTTCCTGGCGGTATTCGATACCCCAGCGTTTGCAAGTGCGCTCCAGTGCAGTCTTGATGATCTCGTCGTAAGGCACCCAGTCGCCCATGACCTGGTCCAGGCGATAGGCGGAGAAATCCTTGACGAACTCATCCATCCGTTCGGCGGGAACACGGTCAGCGAACAGCTCGCGAGTCATGGTGCCCATGTGGAAGTTGGTCAACGTGCCGTAGCAATCGAACGTAATGAATTTTGGTCGAAGAAAGCTCATTGAGTGCGGTCCTGAGGTTCGTTAAGTCGAGGCGAGGTCTGCCTGTGCTTCAGGTTTGAAGCGCGTGATGCAACGCAGCACCACACCTTCATTACAACACTGTGAAATCAGCAGATGACGTTAAAAGCGTCGGCTAGTTGATAGAAAACGCCGTTTTAGGGGGCACCCTCAGCACACTTTGCGGAGCGCTCCAGCCTTGGGCGGGCCTCGTGTTTATGCGTCTTTATGGGGATTTTTGGTACTGAGGCAGAGCAAACGCGCTTGCGGCGCAGCACAAACTGCGTAGATCCACTGGGAGCCGAGTCTGCTCGTGAGGCGGTGTGTCAGGCGATGTCTCGCGAACAAGTTCGCTCCTACCGTTGCACGCGGTGTTCAGGCTTGCCGCTTTCAAGGTAGGAGGCAACTTGTTGGCGAGACGGTGTGTCAGGCGAGATGTCTCGCGAACAAGTTCGCTCCTACCGTTGCGACGCGGTGTTCAGGCTTGC
>NZ_JACONW010000035.1 GCF_014357575.1 Pseudomonas folii
TCTGAAATACCGCCTTCCCGGCTGAAGCCGGTCCCACGGCACATATCAGCTTGCGGGTAAAGAATCTCCCTCAGGTACCCCGTCTACAGCTATAACGCGCGGACTCGGTACCCCACGAGTTGAACAACCTACTGCTTATTGGCTGTAATACCCCACCGCCACCAGGTAATCCCCAACCTTGCGCTCATACGCATGCTTGTTCTCCACCTTGCCGGTTACGGGGTTACGCCAACGGTATTCGTATTCAGCGGCGTCCTGTTTTTCAATCAGCGCGAGCATTGGTTCGCCGACAGGTTTGCCCTCAGGGTCTTTAACTTTGCGAAAGTCGGTATTGATCAATCGTAGGTTGGTGCCATGCGCCACATAACGCTTGCTGTTCAGATCGACGACAAACACATAAAGGTCATCCTGCAGAAATCCGCCTCGCAGGCTGTTGATAGCGGTGAGAGTGCCCTTCTGGTCACGACCCATTTCGCTAACCGCCTTATCCAGCAACGCTCTGGCTTGTTCAGGTGATGCTCGAGGCACGTAATAACCCACCGCGAGAATCCGCTCGCCAAGCCGCTGAAAGTACACCCGCTTGCGCTCGACCTTGCCGTCAGCCCAGTTCTGCCAGCGATACTCGGCTTGTTGGACACCTTTGCTTTCCGGGGTCTGCAAAACTTCCTTGAACGCTTTTTGCAGGTCCGGCTCAAGCACCTGAGAGACGTCGCGGCCAATCAGAACCACTGAAGGTCCACCGCTGGCCAGCATGGTGCCGTGGGTGTCGACGACGAACACATAGCGCTCGCCATCGACAAACTCGCCCTGACGGCTGAACTCGGCAAACGCCTTGTCACCTGCTTCCTGATAGCGGGTCACAGCCTTCTCCAGCAAGGCTTTGGCGGCAGGCCCCTGCTCAGGGCTTTCGACGCCAGCCACTGCCTGGCCAAGCCAGGCAGAACATAGAACCCCCAGGACAACACCGATACCGCGTGGCGAAAACTGCATGACTGGCCCCTTCTTTTTATAAGTCTGCCCAGAGCTTAGACAAACGCTGGATGATGCAGAATCATTCATGAAAAAGGGGTCGCCAGCGCCGCTTGGCTAACCGCTGAAATCAGTCCAGAACCACTGTGTTCGCTCGGCTTTAAGGTGTTCGAAAGCTGGCATGACTTCACCCTTGTTGAAGAAACGCCGGGAGCGCGCCATGGCGCTACTGAACCAGTGCCCGGTCTGCGGACAAGGCTGACCGGCACGCACCGAGGCCATGGGTTTTTCGTCGAAGCGGGCATACCACTGAGCAGTCGATTGCTCGGTAAAACCGATGCCGCGCCCCGGGCATGGATGAAGGCAGCCAGTGTCCTGCACCCGGATTGGCTTGAGCACCTTATTGACCGCCATGTAAGCATTCGAAGGCCCTTCGCCTCTGCCACCCAGTGCCGGTAAAACACCTGCGCGAATCATCAGGCCGTTTTCATAGGTTTGGAAAACGACGTCACTATGAGGACTGAGCACCTTGCGCAACCGGTCGCTACCACCCAACTGATGAACAAACCGGTTCCCCAGAATGCTGTACCAACTGACGCCCTTGATCCTGTCCAGCAATCGCAGACTTTCCATGTGCGGTCCGGCATCGACCATCAAACCGATGTAGTCCTGTGCCAACCGGTATTCCAAGGGCAGATACCTGAGGCCATCACCTGGCAGAACACACACCAGCCCGCCGTAACCATGCTCGGCCTGGATCTGGTTGCAGAGATACTTGACCCAGCCCTCGTACACTTTGGCACCGTCTCGGTCCATCAAAAAGGACCACGGCAGCAGCATTTTCAGGCAAGAGTGATCGGTCGCCGCCTGACTTTCAGGCGGCGCCATGACGGACATGCAATAAGTGGCAGCCTCCACGGGTCTGGCGCTGGAAATCGACCACAGCAGCGGTTCGTCCGGTGCGCTATCAAGCACTTGCTTCCGACAAATGGAGAAACTGCTGGGCGACAGTTTTCGAAGCCGCTGATAAGACTGCCAATCGAGCGCCGACCGAAACGTATCGTAAAAATGCGTGAAGCATTCTTCGATTCGTTGCCGGGTCTTCGGCGTATGCCCTTGCTTGAAATACAACGTGGTCATGAGCCCTAATCGGGCGGCGGGTCTACATTGTGCAGCGTCGGTCAGAAACTGATCCGCCTGGTACTTGAGCCTTCCGAGAATCCCTGGTGCTTCAGATACGGTTTGCAACACGTTTTTATTCTCCCGGTCTTCCATAAACAAGAATGCGACGCAAGAGTGAAGGGAGTTGCAAGGAGGGACAATACGGAGAAATCAATTTGGGAAATCAGCTACACACTTCAAGAAGCGTCCTACTCAAATCCTACAAATTTAGCCTCTGCCGGGCACTTTTAATCACCAATAGTCATAATGGCATTGCGCCAATTTTGTAAGCGTTGGGTAAAATGACTGGGCAGTCATGGCCTGCTTCATTGAAGATACAGGCACTGGGCGGGGAATCTGACAGAAGTTTCAGGTGCGTAGGGCGGGGCTTAGGCGCAGCATATCCAGACCGGCATCTACCCATTTCTCGGCCCTGTCGATGAGGGAGTAGCTGTCGGGGACCAGCAGCCATTGGCCGAGCATGCCGTCTATATAGGCATGAAGGGCGATGGACGCACGAACGGTGTCCAGATCTGCAGGTAATTGACCTTTGCGGACAGCGTTGCTCAACGCCAGGCCGATCCGGTCGTTGCACTCCAGCGCATTGACCTGACGCTGCTGGCGAAAGTCGCACATTTCATCGGTGAATTCGCATTTATGAAACAGAATCTCATTAATGCGCCGCGTTTTCGGGTCCACTGTAATTTCATGAAACAAATGAATCAGCAATTTCTTCATGCAGCCCAGCGGGTCGACCTCGTCCTCGCTTTCGCTCGCCAGCGCCATCTCTTCCAAGGGTTCCTGGATGCTGTCGAGCATCGCCTGCACCAGATCGGCCTTATTGCTGAAGTGCCAGTAGATCGCGCCACGGGTCACTCCCGCCAGGGATGCGATATCCGCCAGAGTCGTACGCGCAACGCCTCTCTCATAGAACGCTTTCTCAGCGGCCTCGAGAATTTGGCTACGGGTAACCTGAGCTTCCTCTTTGGTACGACGGACCATGGCAGTAAAACCTCATTGAAAATGCTGCACGCCACGAATCATGTGGCTCTGAAGCAAAACCGGGCGGCATTTGTATTGCCTTGTCCCGAACCTGCAATCCCCAGTAGGCGCGGCTTAGCGACGCAGTACTGGGTATTTACAAACAACCGTGAATGTAAGTATATTCATTAGCCTACTACTTATCCAGCCAGAATTTTTCACACCCTTTCACTTTTCTTGAGCACCCAGGCTCCTGACCCGAGGATCTTCATGCAATTCAAGCCAGCTGTTACCGTACTGGTCACTGCCGTCGCCCTGGCAACACTGCTCAGTGGATGCAGTAAAAAGGAAGAAGCCGCAGCTCCTGCAGCTGCACCTCCTCAGGTCGGCGTCGTTACCATCAAAGCTCAGCCCTACACCCTGACATCGGAACTGCCAGGCCGTACCACGGCCTATCGCATCGCTGAAGTCCGGCCTCAGGTCAACGGCATCATTCTCAAGCGCATGTTTACAGAAGGCGCTGATGTGAAAGCCGGCCAACAGCTGTATCAAATTGATCCAGCGCTTTACGAAGCCACGGCCAACAGCGCCAAGGCGACATTGCAGTCGGCCAAGTCTCTCGCTGATCGCTACAAGCAACTGGTCAACGAGCAAGCCGTAAGCCGTCAGGAATACGACACCGCGCTGTCCTCAAGCCTGGAAGCGCAGGCCACGTTGCAAACCGCTCAGATCAACCTGCGTTACACCAAGGTAATGGCCCCTATTTCCGGCCGTATCGGGCGTTCCGATGTGACTGAAGGTGCACTGGTTACCAGCGGTCAGACCAACGCCATGGCGACGATCCAGCAACTGGACCCGATCTACGTTGACGTGACCCAGTCTTCCACCGAGATGCTCAAACTGCGTCGGGACCTGGAGTCCGGCAAACTGCAAAAAGCCGGTGACAACGCCGCATCGGTCAAGCTGACCCTTGAAGACGGCAGCGAATACAGCAAACCGGGCAAACTGGAATTCTCTGAAGTGTCGGTAGACCAGGCAACTGGCTCCGTGACCCTGCGCGCAGTGTTCCCTAACCCTGACCACACCCTGTTGCCTGGCATGTTCGTTCACGCCCAGCTGCAGGCTGGCGTGAAAAGCGAAGCCATCCTTGCTCCGCAGCAAGGCGTGACCCGTGACATGCGCGGCAATCCATCCGCCCTGGTGGTTAACAAAGACAACAAGGTTGAGCAGCGCGAACTCATCGCCAATCGCACTTCCGGTGCTTACTGGTTGATCGAAAAAGGTCTGGAACCGGGTGATCGCGTAATCACTGAAGGTCTGCAATTCGTCAAGCCAGGCGCGCAAGTGACGGTCAAGGAAGCGACCAACCTCACGCCAGCCCAGTCCGCCCCTGCCGCCACTGGCAAAGGTGAGTAACCGATGTCTAAATTCTTTATTGACCGCCCCATTTTCGCCTGGGTATTAGCCCTGGTGATCATGCTGGTGGGTACGCTTTCGATCCTGAAGCTACCGATCAACCAGTACCCGGCCATTGCACCTACAGCCATTGATATCCAGGTTACCTACCCAGGTGCTTCGGCGCAGACGGTGCAAGACACCGTGGTGCAGATCATTGAGCAACAGCTCAACGGTATCGATAACCTGCGTTATGTTTCCTCGGACAGTAACTCCGACGGCAGCATGACCATCACTGTGACCTTCAACCAGGGTACCAACCCGGATACCGCCCAGGTTCAGGTCCAGAACAAGCTCAACCTTGCCACCCCGCTGCTGCCGCAAGAAGTACAGCAACAGGGTCTGCGCGTAACCAAGTCGGTGAAAAACTTCCTGCTGGTAATTGGTCTGGTCGCCGAGGACGGCAGCCTGACCCGGGAAGACTTGTCCAACTACATCGTTTCCAACATCCAGGACCCGATCTCCCGGACTTCCGGTGTGGGCGACTTCCAGGTGTTCGGTTCGCAGTACGCCATGCGTATCTGGCTGGACCCGGCCAAGCTCAACAACTACCAGATGACACCGGTTGATGTGAGCACGGCAATTTCTGCACAGAACGTCCAGATCGCTACCGGCCAACTGGGCGGTCTGCCTGCCGTACCCGGCACTCAACTGAACGCCACGATCATCGGCAAGACGCGTCTGCAGACCCCTGAGCAGTTCGGCAACATTCTGCTCAAGGTCAATACCGACGGTTCGCAAGTACGTCTTCGTGACGTCGCCCGTATTGAGCTGGGCGGCCAGAACTACAGCATTGATGCGCAGTTCAACGGCAAACCGGCTTCCGGTATGGCAATCAAACTGGCTTCCGGTGCCAACGCACTGGACACCGCCAAGGCGATTCGCGCCACCGTCGCCAACCTGGAGCCGTTCTTTCCGCCTGGCATGAAGGTGGTTTACCCGTACGACACCACGCCAACCGTGACCGAATCGATTTCGGGCGTTGTTGACACCCTGATCGAAGCGATCGTGCTGGTGTTCCTGGTGATGTACCTGTTCCTGCAAAACTTCCGCGCCACCGTGATCACTACGATGACCGTGCCGGTCGTATTGCTCGGTACATTCGGCATCCTTGCCGCGTTCGGTTTCACTATTAACACCCTGACCATGTTCGGGATGATCCTGGCCATCGGGCTCTTGGTGGACGACGCCATTGTGGTGGTGGAGAACGTCGAGCGGGTAATGGCCGAAGAGCACTTATCGCCGAAAGAGGCGACCAAGAAATCCATGGGGCAGATCCAGGGTGCACTGGTGGGTATCGCCATGGTGCTCTCGGCGGTACTGCTGCCAATGGCGTTCTTCGGGGGGTCTACAGGGGTTATTTACAAACAGTTCTCGATCACCATTGTTTCGGCGATGGCCCTGTCGGTTCTGGTTGCATTGATCTTCACCCCGGCGCTCTGCGCCACCATGCTCAAGCCCATCGACCCGGAAAAACACGGCCAACCGAAAAAAGGTTTCTTCGGCTGGTTCAACCGCACGTTTGATCGTGGCGTAAACAGCTACGAGCGCGGCGTGAAACGCATGGTGACTCACAAGCTGCCAGCGTTCGGCGTATACCTGCTCATCGTTGCGGGCATGATCTTCCTGTTCACTCGCATCCCGAGTGCGTTCCTGCCGGAAGAAGACCAAGGCGTGATTTTCGCTCAGGTTCAGACCCCAGCGGGCTCGTCCGCCGAGCGTACGCAGAAAGTCATCGACGATATGCGTACCTTCCTGCTCGACAAGGAGAACGGTGAAGGTAACGGCGTGAACTCGGTGTTCAGCGTCAACGGCTTCAACTTCGCCGGTCGTGGCCAGAGTTCGGGCCTTGCGTTTGTAATGCTCAAACCGTGGGGCGAACGTGACTCGGAAAACACCGTGTTCAAGATTGCCGAACGAGCACAGGCACACTTCTTCTCCTTCCGGGATGCGATGGTGTACGCCGTGGTTCCACCTTCGGTACTGGAACTGGGTAACGCAACCGGTTTCGACGTTTACCTGCAGGACCAGGGCGGTGTAGGCCACGACAAGCTGCTTGAGGCACGTAACCAGTTCCTCGGCATGGCGTCGCAAAGCAAGATACTTGCAGGCGTACGTCCTAACGGCCTGGGTGACGAGCCGCAGTATCAGCTCACTGTCGATGACGAGAAGGCCAGCGCTCTGGGCATTACGTTGGCAAACATCAACCAGACCTTGTCCATCGCACTGGGTGGTAGCTACGTCAACGACTTCATCGACCGTGGTCGGGTGAAGAAAGTGTACGTGCAGGGTGAAGCGGCGAGCCGCATGACCCCTGAAGATCTGGGCAAGTGGTTCGTGCGTAACGATGCCGGGACCATGGTGCCGCTGTCTGCCATCGCCAAAGGCGAGTGGATTTACGGTTCGCCGAAGCTGTCGCGTTATAACGGCGTAGCGGCAATGGAAATTCTCGGCACACCGGCTCCGGGTTACAGCTCGGGGCAAGCCATGGCGGAGGTCGAATCCATCGCCAAGAAACTGCCAGCAGGTATCGGTTACGCCTTCACCGGTCTGTCCTTCGAAGAACGTTTGTCCGGCTCTCAGGCGCCTGCGCTGTACGCCCTGTCGATGCTGGTCGTGTTCCTCTGTCTGGCAGCGCTGTATGAAAGCTGGTCGATTCCGATTGCGGTCATGCTCGTTGTACCGCTGGGTATCATCGGTGCACTTATGGCAACCAGCCTGAGGGGCCTGTCCAACGACGTGTTCTTCCAGGTCGGCTTGTTGACGACGATCGGGCTGGCGGCGAAGAATGCGATCCTGATTGTCGAGTTCGCCAAAGAGCTGCATGAACAGGGCAAGAGTCTGGTGGATGCGGCGATGGAAGCCTGCCGCATGCGTCTGCGCCCGATCATCATGACCTCCATGGCGTTTATCCTCGGCGTGGTACCGCTGGCGATCTCCACCGGTGCCGGTTCGGGTAGCCAGCACGCAATTGGTACAGGCGTAATCGGCGGTATGATCACCGCCACCGTCCTGGCAATTTTCTGGGTCCCAATGTTCTACGTTGCCGTGTCGTCGATGTTCAAGAGCAAGTACGACAAGGAACACGAGAAACAAACATCACATGATGAGGCTGGCCAATGAGCAAGTCCCTGATCTCCCTGGCAGTCACTGCGGTCATCCTCAGTGGTTGCTCGTTGATCCCTGAATACAAACAGCCTGCGGCTCCGGTCGCGGCGCAGTACCCGCAAGGTCCGGCCTACTCGCCGACTGAAGCGGCGAACGTCGCGGCAGCCGAACAGGGCTGGCGTCAGTTTTTCCATGACCCGGCCCTGCAGCAGCTGATCCAGACTGCGCTGGTCAACAACCGCGACCTGCGTGTCGCGGCGCTGAACATCGACGCCTACCGTGCTCAGTACCGCATTCAGCGTGCCGATCTGTTCCCGGCGGTTTCTGCTGATGGCAGCGGCAGCCGTCAACGGGTTCCGGCCGATATGTCCACCACTCGCGAATCAGGCATTACCAGCCAGTATTCAGCAACGCTGGGTGTCAGTGCCTATGAACTGGATCTGTTCGGTCGGGTTCGCAGCCTGAGCGAGCAAGCCTTGCAGACTTACTTCTCCAGTGAAGAAGCCCGTCGTAGCACACAGATCAGCCTGGTGGCCAACGTCGCCAATGCCTACATGACCTGGCAGGCCGACAAAGAGCTGCTCAAGCTGACGGAAGAAACACTCAAGACCTACGAAGAAAGTCTGCGTCTGACTTCCCGTAGTAATGAAGTGGGCGTTTCGTCGGCGCTGGATCTGAGCCAGGCACGGACCTCGGTGGAAAGCGCCAAGGTTGCTCTGGCGCGCTACCAGCGTCAGGTCGCTCAGGATCAGAACAACCTGACCCTGCTGCTGGGCACTAACCTGCCGGATAATCTGCCGCCCGCTCAGCCTTTGAGTGCCGACCTGTTGAGCGCTCTGCCAGCAGGCCTGCCTTCGGATCTGCTGCAGCGTCGTCCAGACATTCTGCAGGCCGAGCACTCGTTGCAGGCTGCCAACGCAAACATCGGTGCAGCCCGTGCGGCATTTTTCCCGAGCATCAGCCTGACAGCCAACGCCGGTACGATCAGCCCGGATCTTTCCGGTCTGTTCAAAGGCGGTTCGGGTACCTGGCTGTTCCAGCCAAGCATCAACATCCCGATCTTCAACGCCGGCAGCCTGCGCGCCAGCCTGGATTACTCGAAAATCCAGAAAGAGATCAGCGTCGCCAACTACGAAAAAGCGATTCAGACCGCCTTCCAGGAAGTCTCTGACGGCCTGGCTTCGCGCAAGACTTACAACGAACAGTTGCAAGCCCAGCGTGATTTCGTGAACGCCAACCAGGACTACTACCGTCTGGCCGAGCGTCGCTACCGCATCGGGATCGACAGCAACCTGACCTTCCTCGATGCCCAACGCTCGCTGTTCAGCGCGCAACAATCGCTGATCACCGACCGTCTCTCCCAGCTCACCAGCGAGGTCAACCTGTACAAGGCCCTCGGCGGTGGTTGGTATGAGCAAACCGGGCAGGCCAAACCGGTAGATAAAGAGAAGCCGACAGTTCAGTTGTTCTGACACCTGCTCTGATAAGCGACTCACATAAAAAACCCACCTCATCGGTGGGTTTTTTATTGCTTCAGAGAAAGCGCTTTATCAGTGATCGTGATGCAGATACGCCGGTTGCTTGGGCAGGCGCAGACTGAACAGGAAGGCGACGGCCATCATGATCGTCACGTACCAATAGAAATTGTTCTCCATGCCCTGGTTCTTGAGGCTCAACGCAACAAACTCTGCAGAACCACCAAACACCGCGTTAGCCACTGCATAAGCCAGACCTACACCCAGTGCGCGAACTTGCGGAGGGAACATTTCGGCTTTTACCAAACCGCTGATCGAGGTGTAAAAGCTCACGATTGCCAGCGCAAAGGTGATGAGCAGGAAAGCCAGGAACGGGCTGGTCGTGGTTTTCAAGGTCATCAAAATCGGCACCGTGCAAAGCGTACCCAGTGCGCCGAACCACAGCATTGAGTTACGACGACCGATCTTGTCCGCCAGCATGCCGAACAACGGCTGCATGCACATGTACAGGAACAGCGCGCCGGTCATGATGTAACTGGCGGTCTTGGGGTCCATACCCCCCGTGTTCACCAGGTACTTCTGCATGTAAGTGGTAAAGGTGTAGAAAATCAGCGAGCCGCCTGCGGTGTAACCCAACACGGTAATAAACGCCGCCTTGTGATCACGGAATAGCGCACTGATGCTTCCGGCGTCCTTGTCCTGACGCATTTCAGCGGTGGTGGTTTCCTCAAGCGAGCGACGTAACAGCAGCGAGATCACCGCTGCGACTGCACCGATCACGAACGGAATGCGCCAGCCATAGGCGCGTAGCTCTTCAGTGCTGAGAAACTGCTGCATGATCACTACGGTCAGCACCGCCAGCAGTTGCCCGCCGATCAACGTCACGTACTGGAAGGAGGCGAAAAAACCCCGCTGGCCGCGCAACGCCACTTCGCTCATATACGTCGCAGTGGTGCCGTACTCGCCGCCTACCGACAAGCCCTGAATCAGACGCGCCAGCAACAGCAATGCCGGGGCCCAGACGCCAATCGTTGCGTAAGTCGGTAAACACGCAATCATCAACGAGCCGCCGCACATCATCAGTACGGCGATCATCATTGAGTTCTTGCGACCATGCTTGTCGGCAACCCGGCCAAACAGCCAGCCGCCGATAGGCCGCATCAAGAAACCGGCAGCAAACACGCCCGCGGTATTGAGCAACTGAACGGTGGGATCATCGGAAGGAAAGAACGCCGGAGCGAAGTAGATGGCGCAGAAAGCGTAGACGTAGAAATCGAACCATTCGACCAGATTGCCTGAGGAGGCGCCCACAATCGCAAAGATCCTTTTGCTGCGTTCTTCACCCGTGTAATGCGTGGTTGTCATTATTTTTCCCCATTAAAGCTGAACAGTCATCCAGGACATAACCTGTAACATGTTTTGGGACAACAAGCAGCTTTATGGAATTCCATTGTGGGGTGGCGGGCGCCATTGAGGATGGCGCGAATTCAAAAGTTGGAACGCAGTCTCCCGTGGGAGCGGTGCTTGCCCGCGATAAGGCTGGACGCGGTTCACTTTAGATCGCGTCAAGCCTTATCGCGGGCAAGCACCGCTGCCACAGGACCCCGCTTCAATTCAGAAAAGCGCCCACCCCGTCAGCGCTCAATCGCCAACGCAAGGCCCTGCCCTACCCCTACACACATGGTCGCCAGGCCTCGGCGACCGCCGCTTTTCTCCAGTTGATGCAGCGCAGTCAATACCAGTCGTGCGCCGCTCATGCCCAAGGGGTGACCCAGAGCGATGGCGCCACCGTTGGGGTTCACTTGCGGCGCATCATCGGCCAGTCCCAGTTCACGCAGCACCGCCAGGCCCTGACTGGCGAAGGCTTCATTGAGTTCGATCACATCAAAATCGCTGACCGCCAGGCCAAGGCGCTCCACCAGCTTACGTACCGCTGGCACCGGGCCGATACCCATGACCCGCGGCGCGACGCCGGCACTGGCCATGCCGAGAATTCGAGCCCGGGGCGTCAGGCCATGCTTTTTGACCGCTTCAGCCGACGCCAGGATCAGCGCGGCAGCACCGTCGTTGACCCCGGAAGCATTACCGGCGGTGACGGTCTTGTCCGCACCATTGACCGGTTTCAGTTTGGCCAGGGTTTCCAGGCTGGTATCGGCGCGCGGGTGCTCGTCTTGCTCCACCACCGTTTCACCCTTTTTATGGGCAACGCGCACTGGGGTGATTTCTTCTTTAAAAAAGCCCGCAGCCTGAGCAGCGGCAGTGCGCTGTTGGCTGCGCAGGGCGAAAGCGTCCTGATCGGCTCGAGAAATCCTGAAGTCATCGGCGACGTTGTCGCCGGTTTGTGGCATGGAATCGACGCCATATTGCTCTTTCATCAACGGGTTGATGAAACGCCAGCCAATGGTGGTGTCTTCCAGCTTCATGTTGCGTGAATACGCAGCGTCAGCTTTACCCATGACAAAGGGCGCGCGCGACATCGACTCAACGCCACCGGCGATCGCCAGCTCCATCTCACCTGCCGCAATCGCTCGAAATGCCGTCCCGATAGCGTCCATGCCCGAGGCGCACAAACGGTTAAGGGTCACTCCGGGGATCGTTTCCGGCAGGCCCGCCAACAACGCCGCCATGCGCGCTACGTTGCGGTTGTCTTCACCGGCCTGATTGGCGCAGCCGAAAAACACCTCGTCCACTTCATTCCAGTTGACTGAAGGGTTGCGCTCCATCAGCGCCTTGATAGGCACAGCGGCCAGATCATCAGCGCGAACGCTGGCCAATCCACCGCCAAAACGGCCAATGGGGGTACGAATCGCATCGCAGATAAACACTTCGCGCATCATGCTTCTCCCGGCGCTTGACCGTGGGCTTTAGCAGTTCGGGCTTCCAGGTCACGCAAGGCGGTCAGCTCGGTTTCGGTTGGCTCGGCGGAGTACTCGACGTTTTCGGCGAAACGCAGCTCCCATCCCGTGGCCGCGATAACCTGCTCACGGGTTACGCCGGGGTGCAAGGTAGTCACCACAAACTCGTTGGTGCCTTCTTCCGGTTCCATGATGCACAGGTCAGTAATAATCCCGACCGGCCCGGCGCCAGGCAATCCAAGGCGTTTGCGAGAGTCACCGCCTTCGCCATGACCAACCGAGGTCATAAAATCCAGCTTGTTGACGAAAGCCCGCGCGGACTGCTTGAGGATGATCAAGACCTGCTTGGCAGACCCGGCAATTTCCGGCGCGCCGCCTGCGCCAGGCAGACGCACTTTTGGATTGTTGTAATCCCCGACCACCGTCGTGTTGATATTGCCGAAGCGGTCAACTTGCGCAGCCCCGAGGAACCCCACATCCACTCGTCCACCTTGCAACCAGTAACGGAAGATCTCACTGGTGGACACCACCGTGTCAGCGGTTTCCGCCAGCTCGCCATCGCCGATGGACAGCGGCAGCACAGTCGGCTTGGCGCCAATCGGCCCGGATTCGTAAATCAGCACGACGTCAGGCGAGGACGTCAGGCGCGCCAGGTTCGCCGCCTTGGAAGGCAAACCGATACCGACAAAGCAGACCGCCCCGTTACGCAGACGACGAGCCGCTGCCACTGTCATCATTTCACTGGTGGTGTAAGTCATTATTGTGCCTCCGAAGCGCTGGCCAACTTGCTCTGGAATTCGCTGAAATCCGCGGTGCCATGAATGTATTCCTTGATCCACGCACTGAAGCTCTCGCGGTCACGGGCAATCGGGTCCCACGCCTGATAGAAACGGTTGTCGCGCTCGTAGTAACCATGGGCGTAGGACGGATGAGCACCACCGGGTACAAGGCACACCGCGCTCAAAGCCCAGGTTGGCAATACGCAGGCGTTCATCGGCGCATTCAGGTCATCAACGATCTCTTCCACGGTAACGATGCAGCGCTTGGCTGCCAGTGCGGCTTCTTTCTGCACGCCGAGGATGCCCCACAGCAGCACGTTGCCTTTACGGTCTGCTTTCTGCGCGTGAATGACCGTCACATCCGGGCGCACCGCAGGCACTGCTGCGAGCACCTCGCCGGTGAAGGGGCAAGTTACCGTCTTGATCAGTGGATTGACCTTGGGCAGATCGGAGCCCGCGTAAGCACGCAATACAGCGAACGGCAGACCGGACGCGCCAGCGACATAGGCGTTAGCCAGGTCGGCATGGCTGTGCTCTTCGATTTCCATCGGGTGCGGCCATTGTTTTTCAACAGCGTCACGCAAACGATGCAGGGAGCCGACCCCAGGATTACCGCCCCACGAGAAAATCAGACGCTTCACACAACCTGCGCCTATTAACTGGTCATAGATGAGGTCCGGCGTCATGCGCACCAGCGTCAGATCTTTTTTACCCTGACGAATGATTTCGTGGCCTGCGGCCGTGGGGATCAAATGGGTGAAGCCTTCCAGCGCAACGGTGTCGCCATCGTTGACCAATTGCTTCACGGCGTCGCGTAGAGAAAGAATTTCAGCCATGAGGTGCTCCCGAACTCAAATTGCATCCAATGAACAGCGTAGATGGACTACGCTGGAATGGACTTGAGGTTATGCCGGGGCCTGAGGCCAAACAATCCGATAATCGATTATTCGTTCGTTAATCGCACAAATTCAATTGAGGCTCAGGTGAACAACTGAGTACTTAAATCCCTGCTTGCATCCAGCATGATGGGCAGGAAACGCTGCTCCAGCTCGCTTCTGGCCACGCGGCCTGCACTGGTGCTCACGTTCAGCGCTGCCAGGACCTGACCGGACGCGTCATAGACCGGCACCGCAATAGAACGCAATCCTTGCTCCAGTTCCTGATCGACAATGCACCAACCCTGCTGACGGACTTGCTGAAGACATTCAAGCAGCGCTTCAGGCGTGCGGATCGTACGGCTGGTCTTGGGCTGCAGATCCACATGATCCAGATATTCCCTCAATGTCACATCGTCCAGCGCCGAGAGCAGGATGCGGCCCATGGACGTGCAATAGGCAGGCAGTCGGCCGCCGACCGAAAGGTCCACTGAAATAAGGCGCTGTGTGGTTGCCGACCGGGCGATGTACAGAATGTCTTCACCTTCCAGGGTCGCCATGTTGCAGGCTTCATGCAGTTGATCGCTCATCCGGTCAAGATAAGGCTGAGAAGACACCGCCAGCGGTGTCGACGAGAGATAAGCGTGGCCCAGCGTCAGCACTTTCGGCAGCAGCGAATAGGTTCGACCATCCGTCGTGGCATACCCCAGCTTGATCAACGTCAGCAGACAACGCCGTACCGCCGCGCGCGGAATTTCCGTGCGGTGGCTGATTTGGGCGATGGTCAGATGCCGTTTGCGTTCCTGAAAAGCGTGAATCACCGCCAGCCCTCTCGCCAGCGACGTCATGAAGTCCGGGTCGCCGGTCAATGCCTGAATCCGTTTGGCAGGCGATGCCACGATAGGCGGTGCCAACGAAGCAAAAGAATTGCGCAGTTCATCATTCATTGCCACTACCTCGGTAAACCCTGTCAGGCCATATAAATCGCAGCTTCCACGCTTTTTTCGCGGCAAACATCCGACCCACCTTGTGCGATTATCGAACAAGTGGCCGATAATCGCAATTGACCCGTCGCAAAGATACTTATACCTTTAGATCGCCTTAAGTGGCTTCTTGGAAATACTGGTCAGGTACCCACGAGAAGTCCAAGGTACGGCCTTGCCCATGAAGCGAGGCCGTTTTTATTCCCGCGCACCTCCCCTGCTACTCGCAAGTGATATCGAAAAGCCACAAATCGACGGATCGTGATCCCTTGATGCGTGCCCTTGTCACAAATATCGTCCGTCCTGCACATACCTCTCATTTCGCCACGAACTATGTCGTCAGAATTCTGTCTGTTGTCGTCAATATTCAGGACATAAAAGTTACGTCGTATGTCACTCACTGAAACTTCGGAACTGTCGTACAAGAAAAAGTCCATTACGGAAGTCTTTTGATAATGAACTGCACATATAGTTGACTGATCCGAAGTTCTTGGAGATAGTACCTGCCACTTGGCTTGCAATAACGATTCGCAATGGTCGCAGTACCGGGCGCCATGCTCGGGGCAAACCACAGGATCGAGGCACCGCAGCAATGCGGCCAAAGCATTATCCTCGCGAATGAATTTCCAGCCAAAGTAGCAATCGCATTCGCAACTCAAACGACTGTCGCTACGACAATTATGTTTTCTGGTGTCCGTAGCCGCGAGCCGCTAGATGTTCAGATCATGGCCTGATCAAGGGGTTGTATGGCGGAAGCCTTTCAGCAGTCTCTGGACAGGACCCTGTGTGGACTATTAAGCCGCTCTGCGATAACGCCAGATTAAATTTGACTTGATCAGGTAACAAAGTGACCAAAGATGAACTGCGCGCGGAACTTGAGCGCCAGGAACAACGCTACAAGGATGTTTACGGTGGCGAAATCACCACCTACGCCGCTCAACCAGAGCCGGAACGCAAACCTTGGCGCAAGAAGGCCAGTATTCTCGATCAGGCCTTCAAGCAAGAATTGCAAAAGATGGAAAAAGATCTGAGCGAAGAGGGATAACCTTCAGCGCTGCGAACCGGGCTACCTCCGATGGCCCGGCCGGATTTTTTTCAGAGCGGCCAACTGTTCCTGAACGACTGCCAAACGGCTCCACCATCTTCTTGATTTATCAAAGGAGACGCTTCGCCGAGCATAAAATTTCGATAATTGGCGATACCAATCGGCAGTCGACACATCGATCTGTATTTTTTCTGTCATAATCCCGCCCCCTTCAGACCGGGTCAGAAAACCTTCATGATCGATTTATTCAGCGGACTAGATGCCTGGGTACTTGTGAGCCTGCTGCTCGCCCTGGCTTTCGTCCTCACCTTCGAGTTCATCAACGGCTTTCATGACACCGCAAACGCGGTGGCGACAGTCATTTACACCAAAGCGATGCCGCCGCATCTGGCTGTATTCTTCTCCGGGATTTTCAATTTCCTGGGTGTGCTGCTGGGCGGTGTCGGCGTTGCCTATGCCATCGTTCACCTGCTCCCGGTTGAACTGCTGATCAACGTCAACACCGGACACGGCCTGGCCATGGTGTTCTCGCTGCTCGCCGCGGCGATCACCTGGAACCTGGGCACCTGGTATTTCGGTATCCCGGCATCGAGCTCCCACACGCTGATCGGCTCGATCCTCGGCGTTGGTCTGGCAAACGCACTGATCAACGATATTCCATTGGCCGACGGCGTTAACTGGCAAAAAGCGATCGACATCGGCGCTTCGCTGGTTTTCTCGCCACTGGCAGGCTTCCTCGTTGCGGCGCTGGTCCTCATCGGACTCAAATGGTGGCGACCGCTGTCGAAAATGCACAAGACGCCTGAACAGCGTCGCAAGCTCGACGACAAGAAGCACCCGCCCTTCTGGAACCGACTGGTTCTGGTGATTTCCGCCATGGCGGTGAGCTTCGTACACGGTTCCAACGATGGTCAGAAAGGTATCGGCCTGATCATGCTGGTGCTGATCGGTATCGTGCCGAGCCAGTTCGTACTGGACCTGAACAGCACCACCTACCAGATTGAACGTACCCGGGATGCAACCCTGCACCTCAGTCAGTTCTATCAGCGCAACAACAGCACCCTGGGCGAGTATCTGGCGCTGGGTAAAGCGGAAAAAGGCGATCTGCCGGAAAGCTCCAGCTGCAACCCGGAACAGACCGAACCGACTATTGCCGCACTGCTCGACAACCTCACAGGCGTAGCCGATTACCATTCGTTGAGTCCTGAGCGACGCATCGAAGTACGTCGCTACTTGCTGTGCCTGGATGACACCGCACGCAAAGTCGCCAAGTTGCCCAACCTGGGCGCCCGTGAAAAGTCGGATCTGGATAAACTCCGCAAAGACCTGACCGCGACCACTGAGTACGCCCCGTTCTGGGTGATTCTGGCGGTCGCGCTGGCGCTGGGTATCGGCACCATGGTCGGCTGGAAACGCGTCGTGCTGACCATTGGCGAGAAGATTGGCAAACAAGGCATGACTTACGCACAAGGCATGTCGGCGCAGATCACCACAGCGTGTGCCATTGCTGCAGCCAACGTCTTCAGCCTGCCGGTTTCCACGACACACATTCTGTCGTCCGGCGTCGCGGGCACCATGGTCGCCAACAAGAGCGGCCTGCAAGGCGGCACGGTGCGCACCATCCTTCTGGCCTGGGTGCTGACCCTGCCAGCAACCGTGGCACTGTCGGCCGCCCTGTTCTGGCTGGCGTCCAAAGCGCTGGCTTAATTAAAAACGCCATCGCGGGAACATCCCGCGATGGCGCTTTGCTGTAGGCGTCTCCCGTGGCCTCTGACACAGCGCTGTCGCGAAGCAAACACTGTGAACCAAGAGACATAGAGCAGTTTACAAACATCCCTGAACTACCGCCGCTTCTTCCCCCCGCCCAGTAAAGACCCTAACAACCCTCGTACCAATTGACGCCCCAACTGATTGGCCGCCTGGCGCACGGCGCTTTTCATTGCCTGCCCCGCCACACCGCCCAGAAACTCGCCTGCCATGTCGCTGAAGCTCTCCTGCTCCTTGGCGCTCTTCGCTGGTACATCCTCCGTCTCAGGTGCTGCGACTTTTCGCGCAATAAGCATTTCATAGGCTGACTCACGATCAACAGGCTTGTCATAGCGACCTGACAGTGGCGACCGGGCAATCAAACTGGCTCGCTCGGCATCGGTCAACGGCCCGATCCGCGATTGCGGCGGCGCGATCAGCACTCGCTGAACCATCGCTGGCGTGCCCTTTTCCTGCAAGGTACCGACCAGCGCTTCGCCAATACCGAGTTGGGTAAGCACGGTCAATGTGTCGATATCCGGATTGGGCCTGAACCCGTCCGCCACGGCGCGCAGCGATTTCTGCTCCCTTGCAGTAAATGCGCGCAAGCCGTGCTGGATGCGTAAACCCAACTGCGCCAGTATCTGATCAGGCAAGTCACCCGGCGACTGGGTGACGAAATACACGCCTACCCCTTTGGAGCGAATCAGCCGCACCACTTGCTCAAGCCTGTCCTGCAAAGCCTTGGGCGTGTCGGCAAACAGCAAATGCGCTTCATCAAAAAACAGCGCCAATATCGGTTTGTCTGCGTCACCACGTTCCGGCAACTGTTCGAACAGCTCGGCCAGAAGCCACAACAGGAACGTCGCGTAGACCTTGGGCGCTTCATGAACGAGTCGGCTGGCGTCCAGCAAATGGATACGCCCTCGCCCATCGCTTGCAGGCTGCAGAATATCTTCCAGCTGCAAAGCTGGCTCACCGAACAACGCCTCAGCGCCCTGCTGTTCAAGCACCGCCAACCGACGCTGCAGGGCCTGACTCGAACCCGTAGTCATCAGTGAGCTGTCTTCACCCAGCAACTGCGGATTGTCCCGCAGATGATTGAGCAACGCTTTCAGATCCTTGATGTCAAGCAGCAACAAGCCCTCGCGATCAGCCACTTTGAAGGCCGCGTATAGCGCAGCTTGCTGGCTGTCCGTCAGCTCCAGCAAGCTGCCCAGCAACAGCGGCCCCATTTCGCTCAGCGTCGTGCGAAGTGGATGACCGGATTTCCCGAGTATGTCCCACAAGGTGACCGGGTAGGCTTTCGGTGTGTGATTGAGCCAAGGCATACCAGCAATACGTTCGGCAATCTTGCCTTGCGGCTCTCCCGGTGCGCCCAGCCCGCACAAGTCGCCTTTGATATCCGCGGCGAACACCGCGACGCCTGCATCACTGAAGGCTTCGGCCAGACGTTGCAGCGTCACCGTCTTGCCGGTCCCGGTCGCTCCGGCCACCAGCCCATGACGATTCCCCAGGCGCAATGCCTGACTCACCGGCAACCCGTCCGGACCGGCACCCATTACAATGTTCTGAACGTCTGACATGTCATCACCTGTCTTGATCGTTTTATCAGTGTGGCCCACGCGCAGGGAAACAGTGCGAAACTTGATGCTGTAGCCGGGAAGGAAGGATAAACCCTGGTAGGAGCGAACTTGTTCGCGAGGCGGTTTGGCTGGCGATGCTCATCTTTCGTTTGGTCCGACGCTTCGTGAACAAGTTCGCTCCTACCGGGTATCGCAGTTCGCAGAAGCGGCTTTGGCTGCGAGCGCGCCAGAAAACCAGACTGTCGACGCCACCTGACGAACATCTGTCGTAATAAGTGGTCAACGTTAGACTTTTTCCGTGATCATCCAGCGCAGGGCCCAACACCCCATGACTGCATATATCGTGCTGACTCACCAGCGGCAACCTTCAGGGCGTCAAGAATGAAGCGCATTGCGTGGCTGGGCATTGGCTTGCTGGCAGCCGTGCTGATCCCTTTGCTGCTGGGCGGCGGCGATATCTTTCAGCGGTTACGCAGCTTCCCCTTCCCGCTGTTGATGGCGATGTTCGGCATGATCATCCTCTGTTGGGGCCTGAATACCCTGCGCATGCGGATCCTGCTGGGGGACAGCGCGCGACAGCTGACAGTAAACAAAAGCCTCGGCCTGATCATGGCCAGCGAGTTCGCCTATTGCGCAACGCCCGGCGGCAGCGGTGGGCCACTCACGTTGATGGCAGTGCTCGCCCGAAATGGCGTCAGGCCAGCAAAAGCCAGCGCGGTCTTCGCCACAGACCAGCTCAGCGATCTGGTGTTCTTCCTCGTGGCGCTGACAGGAATCATGTTCTATGCGCTCTTCCATACGCTCAGCGAGCGTATGGAGTGGCTGCTGGGCTTCAGCGCGGTGCTCGTCGTGGGCAGCCTGTGTCTGTTTCTGGGGTTTGCCCGCTTCCATCGCCAGGTCATCAAGTTCAATGGCAGGCTGCTCAAGCGTTTCAACACCAAAAGCACTACCCGGCATCGTTGGGCGCGTAAACTTTTGCATTTTCGCGATGCGCTGGCTGAAACCTGGAAAATGCCACGTCAGAAACTGATCGCGGTGTTTGTGCTGACCTGCCTGCATTGGGGGCTGCGCTACAGCATCCTGTACCTTGCGCTGCTAGGTCTGGGTGTGAATGTGCAGTGGGCGTGGACGTTTCTGATTCAGATGCTCTCGTTAACGGCCGGACAGTTCAGCCTGCTGCCAGGAGGCGCGGGTACTGCCGAGCTGACATCCGCTGCGCTGTTGGCACCGATGGTCGGTAAATCCACGGCTGCGGCTGCAATTCTGATCTGGCGCACAGTGACCTACTACTTCTACCTGGTGGTAGGCGGGCCGATTTTCCTGCTGATGGTCGGTCGGCCATTGCTGAACAAACTGATGCGCTTCAACCAAGTCTGAATCAAGTGTCGGACTTGTCGTCTGGCTGCAGATCCTTCTCCAACTGAGTGGCGCGCCAAAGCTCTGCGGCGCCGTCGAAATCGGCGCCGTCTTCTGGCGTCAACGCATCTGGATCATAACGGCTGAGGCAACCCTCACCCAGGGTTGGGGGAGCTGTTGAAGTGGCTTTGTCGAGAGGATCGGTCATGGAGAGCACCTCATCGAAGTGTCGGAAATACATCTTCTGCAGGAGCTGCCGAAGGCTGCGAAAGCAACCTGCCTGACACTCCGCCATTCGCAGCCTTCGGCAGCTCCTGCAGATTCAATGTTCGCCTGGAGCTTAGTCGAACACTACTGTCTTGTTGTCATGCACCAGCACGCGATCTTCCAGGTGATAGCGCAAGCCGCGGGCCAGGACCATTTTTTCCACGTCGCGACCGAAGCGCACCATGTTTTCGATGCTGTCGCTGTGGCTGACGCGGACCACGTCCTGTTCGATGATAGGGCCTGCATCCAGCTCTTCAGTGACATAGTGACAGGTCGCACCGATCAGTTTGACGCCCCGTAGAGAGGCCTGGTGATAAGGCTTGGCACCTACAAATGAAGGCAGGAAGCTGTGGTGAATATTGATGACCTGATGGGCATATTCACGGCAGAGTTGCGGCGGCAGGATTTGCATGTAGCGCGCCAGTACCACCACGTCGGCCTGATGATGAGCAACCAGACGTGAAACTTCGGCAAACGCCGGCTCCTTGTCCGCCGGGTTTACCGGCACGTAGTAATAAGGAATGCCGTGCCACTCGACCATGCTGCGCAAATCCTGGTGATTGGAAATCACGCAGGCAATTTCGCAGTCCAGTTCATCGCTGTGCCAGCGGTGCAACAAGTCCGCCAGACAATGAGACTCGCGACTCGCCATCAATACAACGCGCTTCTTCTGCGCGGAGTCAGTGATGCGCCAGTCCATCGCAAATTCTTCAGCGATAGGGGTGAACGCCTCGCGGAACGCGTCGAGATCAAACGGCAGCGTATCGGCACGAATTTCATGACGCATGAAGAACCAGCCACTCTGATTGTCAGAGTGATGGCTCGCTTCGGTAATCCAGCCGTTATAGGACGCCAGAAAGTTACTGACTTTGGCAACGATGCCGACGCGGTCCGGGCAAGAAATCACCAGACGAAAAGTGCGCATTGGGGGAAACTCCAGAACTTCGCAAAGGCGGCTATTCTAGCGACTGCGCGGGAAAACTGCAGTATTCCTGTAAAACTGATTGGAGATGGCTGCGGCTACCCTGGCGTCCCGAATCGCCGCCCTGCCACACCGGCCGCTGGTTCCTGAACGAACGCTTAAGAAACCGCAATTTAAACGCCTTAATAGCGACTATCTTTACCTGATGCGCTACGCCATTTAGTTTATCAACCGCCTGTAGGCCCCGGTATATTTCTAAATAATTCAAATAAAACTTTTCTTTAATGTTTACTTGATCAAGGCGCATGACTATTATTGGTTCACTGTATCCCTGCCCACCTCTCAACATAAGGTAAGCCTCATGTCTCTGATCAACGAATACCGCGCTACAGAAGAAGCCATCAAAGAACTGCAAGCGCGTTTGAAGAACCTGTCCCAAGACGACAAACTGCAAACCGAGCTGGAATTCGAAGGCAAACTGCGCACTCTGATGGGCGAATATCAGAAGTCGCTGCGCGACATCATTGCTCTGCTCGACCCAGAAGCTAAAGTTGGCAAATCTGCACGCGGCGGCGCGGTTAAACCTACTGGCACCAAGCGCGCGCGCAAGGTCAAGCAGTACAAAAACCCGCATAACGGCGAAGTCATCGAAACCAAAGGTGGCAACCACAAAACTCTGAAAGAGTGGAAAGCCAAGTGGGGCGGTGATGAAGTTGAAGGCTGGGCAACCCTGCTGGGCTAAACCCGGAGCAGACCCCGCTTCACTCGTTACACTAAAAAACGCCAGCCAGTCTGGCGTTTTTTATTGCCTGGAAAAACACCCGTGCCCGTTACTTCAAAGGCCGAGTTTCTGGCGCAACGCCTCCACGTAGTCCTGCCATTCGCGCAATATCGCAAGCTGCCCGGGGGTAGCACTAAGCGATAGTTCAACAAGTGCCTGAGTAAAACTTTGCAGCGTATTAGGTGCGCCAGACTCAGGCACTGTCAGACGTGTCCTACAAAAAGCAAGCCAGCGCTGTTGCTCTTCGGTACTCAAGGTTTCAGCAAAATTTCTCGCTCGATAGCGAAATAACAATTCTGGCAGACGCGCATCATCAAAAGGCCATGGCTGACGGGCTAACTCCTCAGGCTCCGCATTGCGTACTTGCTCACAAAGCCTGCGATCACGGTCAGCAATAAACCCGTCATACAATTGTTGCTCGGGATCTTCGCTGGCAACAAAGTCATCAGCGGCATAAATCGCCTTCAGCTTATCCTGCCAGAGTGCCTGCCCCTCATTGAGGTGACGCACACGCTCGCTAAATACAGTCATATCGAGATTCAAGCGTTGTTGATCTTCAGCACGTAGCACCTTGAGCGGCGCGATCACCGGGCAACGATTTATATGCAAAAGTTTAAGGGGGACCGGCAGCTCGCCCTCAGCTAAATCCTCGCGACGGGTATATAACCGTTGTCGCAATATTTGTGCATCCTGCTCCAGTAACGGCAAATGATCCTGATGTAAATCGCACACGATCAGCGCATTTCGATTTTGCGGATGCCAGGCCAGCGGAAGCACAACCCCCAGATAATGACGTGCCGCCGAAAAGCGCCCGGAGATATGAACCAGTGGTTCCATAAGCCGTATCTGTTGCTGGACGTTCTGCTTACTGCGCAACTCGAAAAGATAGACGTAGAGACGGGGTTGTTTTTCACGAACCAGACGCGCCAGAGCAATCGTTGCCCGCACATCAGACAACGCGTCGTGCGCCTGTCCGTGATCGATACCATTGGCAGCCGTCAGCCGCTCAAGCTTGAGCGTGACCCGACCATCATCTTCGGGCCAGACAATGCCTTCGGGTCGAAGTGCGTAGGCGGCACGCACCACATCAATCAAGTCCCAGCGACTGTTCCCGCCTTGCCATTCACGGGCATAAGGATCAAAGAAATTCCGGTACAGGCTGTAGCGCGTCATCTCATCATCGAAGCGCAAGGTGTTGTAGCCCGCTCCGCAAGTGCCGGGCGCAGCGAGTTCGGCGTGAACACGAGTCATGAAATCAGCTTCGCACAATCCCTTCTCGGCGAGCGTTGACGGCGTGATACCGGTGATCATGCATGCGGCGGGATGCGGAAGAATATCGTCGCTGGGCTGGCAGTGAATATTAACCGGCGACTCAATCTCATTGAGTTCGATATCCGTACGGATACCCGCCATCTGCAACGGGCGATCATTGCGCGGATTGATACCGGTGGTTTCGTAGTCGTACCAGAAGATGGTTGAAGTCACGGGCTGATCCTGAACAAAAGACCGGCAAAGTGTAGGGCTTGAGACTGGTAAAAGGCGAATAAGGCGATGTTTGCCTTAAAAGAAACCTTTTCTTACAACACATGTAGAAACAGTCCGGTTGCTTACCAACTCAACAGTCCCTAGCATCAGGTTTTGTTTTCAGGCGTACCTCTTCCGACAATGCCCTCCCCGCACGCTTTGCCAAGGACTGCACCGCCAATCGCGCCGCTGGACACCCGCAGCCGAATGGAAACCCCGGAAGGTATCGACCTGCTCCTGCGTCCGGCAGGACTGGTGCCTCGCGCTCTGGCCTTTGTTATCGACTTCATCATTCGTGCCGTGGTTATCGGTGCGCTCTTGCTGATCTTCAGCCTGTTCGAATCCTTTGGCGCAGGCCTCAGTGCTATCGCCATGTTCCTGGTTACCTGGTGGTACATGGTGCTGTTCGAAGTGCTGAACCAAGGGCGCACACCCGGCAAGCAAATCATGGGTTTGCGGGTGATCCATGATGACGGAACGCCTGTCGGCTGGACCGCTTCGCTCATCCGTAACCTGCTGCGTTTCGTCGATATGCTGCCATTCGGCTACAGCCTGGGCGCTATCAGTTGCTTGCAACACCCCCAATTCAAACGCCTCGGCGATCTGGCCGCCGGTACGCTGGTGGTCTATCAGGACAAACCACCGCGGCGTCCGGTTTTGCCGCACGCCACGCCGATCATCGCTCCCTTTGTGCTGAGCCTTGAAGAACAAAGGGCCATTCTGAGCTTCGCGGAACGACAAGCCGAACTGACGTCGGAACGCACCCAGGAGCTGGCTTCTATTCTCGCCGAGCCGCTGAACGTCAGCCCGGCACTGGCAGTACCTCGGCTGAACAGCGTAGCCAGCGGCTTGCTGGGGCCAACATGAAACAAGGCCTCTTCGAACTTCGTCATCAGGCCGAGTGGCGGCGCTTTGCAGAGCGTCTGGACGCCCTGGAAAAAGGCAAAGCGCCAGGCACCTCGAACGAGACCTTCAGTCGCGAATACCGGCGTATCTGTAACCAACTGGCCGTTGCCCAGGAAAGGGGCTACAGCAGCCATCTGGTTGACCCGCTGCAACAACTGGCCATGCGTGGTCATCAGCAACTGTACCGGCATCGTCATCCCCTCGGTGCGCAACTGCTGGGCTTCGTGCTGGCCGGGTTCCCGCAACTGGTGCGCGCCGAATGGCGTCTGGTCGCCATCGCCAGCCTGTTGTTCTTCGGCAGCCTGATCGGCATGGGCTTGCTGGTGTATGGCTTCCCGGATCTGGTCTACAGCGTCATCGCCCCTGACCAGGTGGCGCAGATGGAGGGCATGTACGACCCACAATCAAGCCGCATCGGTCAGACCGTAGAGCGCGCCGCCGATGCTGACTGGATGATGTTTGGCTACTACATCATGAACAACATCGGGATTGCCTTTCAGACTTACGCCAGCGGTTTGCTGTTCGGGCTTGGCAGCCTGTTCTTTCTGTTTTTCAACGGGCTGACGATCGGAGCCGTTGCCGGACACCTGACCGGTATCGGCTCCGGTCAGACATTCTGGTCATTCGTTATCGGCCACGGCGCATTTGAACTCACCGCCATCGCGCTGGCGGGTGCTGCCGGGCTCAAACTCGGCTGGGCGTTATTGGCACCCGGAGCATTGCGTCGCGGCGAAGCATTGCGGATTGCGGCAAAAACCAGCGTACAGCTGATCTATGGCGTCATCCTCTTCCTGTTGATTGCAGCGTTTATAGAAGCCTATTGGTCTTCCATGACCTGGCCGCAACCGGCAATCAAGTACACAGTCGGCGCGGGGCTCTGGCTATTAGTCATCGCTTATCTGGTTTTTGCAGGCAGGACACACCATGCGCCTGACTGATGCCAGCGTTGCGATTCATCCCCGAACACCTTGGGAAGCCATAGACCTGGGCGTGCTGCTGGCACAGGAGCATCGCGGACTGCTGATGGCAAGCTGGGCCATTGTCACCTTACCGATTTTTGCGATGCTCAGCCTGTTGCTCTGGAATCATCCGACTACCGCGATCCTGCTGTTCTGGTGGATCAAGCCCGTCTATGAACGCTTGCCACTTCTTATTCTTTCCAAAGCATTGTTCGCCCCTGCACCCAGCCTGAAAGATGCACTTAAAAGCTGGCTGAAAACGTTGCGCCCGAATCTGCTCTCCAGCCTGACCTGGCGCCGACTCAGCTTGAGCCGTAGCTTCATTTTGCCCGTGCAACAACTGGAACAACTCTCCGGCGAGGCACTCAGCCAGCGCATTGGCGTGCTCAGCCAGAAAGATCAGTTCGCCGCTCGCTGCCTGACTGCCGTGGGCGGCACGCTGGAGTCGTCCCTGTGGATCGGGATGATCGTGTTGTTTTATGCACTGATTCCCCAGCAGGTAGAGGTCGACTGGACCTGGCTGGCCATGCTCGAACTGAACGACGAACTAAACTGGCTGGAGCACCTGTGCAATCTTTTCTATGCACTGATTCTGATCGTATGGGGACCGGTTTACGTGTCCTGCGGCTTCACCTTGTACCTGAATCGGCGCACGGTTCTAGAAGCCTGGGACATTGAACTGGTCCTGCGTCGGTTGCGCCAAAGGCTCACGGGTAGCGCCTATGTACTGATGATCGGCCTTGGCCTGACGCTGATCAGCGCCGCGCCGCCCGCATGGTCTGCGCAGCAGGATTTCAGCTGTCCGATTCCCATGCTGTCCCCAGAGGGCGAAGCTGGCCCCGACAGCCCGCGCCTCGTCAATCAGGAACTGACCAGCGCAGAGTCGCAGCAGGACATAAAAAACCTGCTGCAACAGCCGCCGTTCAAGAATCCGAAAACCGTTTCAGGTTGGCGGCTGCCTGAAGCCCCAATAACTCCGCAGGAGAAAAGCGCGGACCAGAACACCAAATTGTTCGGCTGGCTGAAATGGCTGCTGCAATTTGGCAACGTCCTGGCAAAGGTCTTCCAGGTTTTGCTATGGGGAATTGTTATCGCCTTGATCGGTGTGGTGATCTGGCGCTACCGGAAATGGCTGGCAGCGTTCGTCAACCTTCGCGCTCCCCGTGAGAAGCCGCAGCGCGCTCCACCGGAACAATTGTTTGGCCTGCAAGTCAGCGCCGAAAGCCTGCCTGCGGACATTGCAGGCAGTGCGGAGCAGCTGTGGTCAACCCAGCCACGTGAAGCGCTGGGATTGCTGTATCGGGCGCTACTCAACCGGCTGCTTGTCGACTATCAACTGCCCCTGAAAAGCGCCGACACCGAAGGCGAGGTTCTGCAACGAATCGCAGCGCTTGATCAACCGGCCCTCAACAACTTCAGCCAAAGCCTGACCCGACACTGGCAAAACCTCGCTTATGGTCACCAGCTACCTGCAACTCCGGTACAGCAGGAGCTTTGTGATGGCTGGCGGCGCCTGTTTGATCGGGAAGTGCAGTCATGACCCGACGTCGCTGGTTGCTGCTCGCTCTGGCTGTGCTGGTTCTGGGCGTTGTTGCGGCCTACCTCCTGAAGAATCTGGAGCGCTACGAAGAAACGATCGATCAAGGCCCCTCCCCCGAAGCTCGCGCCAATCCATGGCTGGCAGCGGAAAGTTTTCTACGCAGTCGCTCCATCGACGTAAAGACAGCCGACTCGACCAACAAACTGCCCGATGCGAGGCTCGAATCCCAAACCCTGCTGTTGCTCGACTATCGCGACAACATGACCCCTGCCCAAGCGGACCAGGTGCTGCAGTGGGCGCGGTCCGGCGGGCATCTGCTGTTTGTCGCCGAGCAACTCTGGGATGAAAAAAGAGGCCGTAGCGGCGATCTGTTGCTGGACCGGTTGCAGATTCATCAATTACTCACCAAAGACCTCAAAGGGCAGGATTACTCACCCCCCAGCTCCGTTAGCCCGGTAATCCCGCTGCGCACGCCTGTACCCAAGGCACCCAAAGTGTCCTGGCCGGAATTGACACGCTTGTATCTGGAAAACGAAGAAGCTCCGGCCTACATGAGCTTCGACCCCAGCTTCCACCTCGAAGACCCTGAAGATCACGCCCAGTCCTGGGCCAACAGCGCTGACGCAACGCACATGCTGCAGCTGATCTATGGTGACGGCCTGATTACCGTGGTCACCGATGCCGACTTGTGGAAAACCCGATCCATCGGTCATTACGACAATGCGTGGCTCCTGTGGTACCTGACCCAGGACAGCAAAGTCACGATGGTCTTCAGAACCGACCACGACAACCTGTTCAGCCTGTTGCTGCGTCATTTCCCGCTGCTGCTATTAATGCTGACGCTACTGATCGGCGCTGGACTCTGGCGGGCGGGCATGCGTCAGGGGCCTGTGCGAGCACCTGCTGTCGGCGCGCGTCGCCAATTGACCGAGCACCTGCGCGCCAGTGCTGAATTTCTACGTCGTCGCAGCGGCCAGCAAACCCTCTTGCGGACCCTGCAGGCAGAAATCCTGCGCCGCGCCCGCATTCGTCACCCAGGCTTCGAATCCCTGGTGGTCGCCGACCAATGGCAGGTCCTGGCACGCCTGACCCGCCAGCCAACCAGTGTCATCAGCCAGGCATTGCGCCCACGTCCGGCACAGCGCATGTCCAGTTCCGACTTCACCCGTCAGGTTGCCCACCTGCAAACCATCAGGAATGCCCTATGAGCGATCTACCCAACGAAACCTCCCCCGGCACCGAGCCTGTCGTCGAGTTCAATATCGACCCGGTAGCCACTCCCGCACCGCCCGCCAGCAATCAGGCGCAGCAACGGCAGCGCGCCAGCCAGTTGGCCCAGGCGTTGCGCAAAGAGCTGCAAAAAGCCGTGATCGGACAAGCCGCCGTTATTGATGACGTGCTGACCGCGTTGATTGGTGGCGGCCATGTCTTGCTCGAAGGGGTGCCCGGACTCGGCAAAACTTTACTGGTCCGGGCGCTGGCCCGTTGCTTTGGCGGGGAGTTCGCCCGCATTCAGTTCACCCCTGACCTGATGCCCAGTGACGTCACCGGCCATGCGGTCTATGACCTTCACACCGAGCAGTTCAAACTCCGTAAAGGTCCGATTTTCACCAACCTGCTGCTGGCCGATGAAATCAACCGTGCTCCGGCCAAGACTCAAGCCGCGCTGCTTGAAGCCATGCAGGAACGGCAGGTGACTCTTGAAGGTAAACCCATGCCCATCGCTCAGCCGTTCATGGTGCTGGCGACGCAAAACCCCATTGAGCAGGAAGGGACTTATCCACTGCCAGAAGCCGAGCTGGATCGTTTCATGCTCAAACTGCGCATGGACTATCCCGATGTCGACGAAGAGCTGAGCATGGTCCGCCAGGTCACGCGCTCAACACGGGCCGATATGCTCGACGTACAACCGCTACGCGTCGTGCTCCAGGCGCGTGAAGTGCAGGCCTTGCAGCGTATTGCGAGCGAACTGCCGCTGGACGATCAGGTACTGGACTATGCCGTGCGACTGGCGCGCGCTACCCGCAGCTGGCCGGGACTGACCCTCGGCGCAGGTCCACGGGCTTCCATTGCGCTGGTACGTGGCGGCCGGGCGCGGGCGTTGCTGCGAGGTGGCGAATTTGTCATCCCTGACGACATCAAGGATTGTGCGCTGGCTGTGCTGCGCCACCGGGTAAGGCTGGCGCCAGAACTCGACATCGAAGGCCTGTCGGTTGATCAGGTCCTCAGCCAGTTGCTCGATCAGGTTCCGGCGCCCCGTCTATGAAGCAATTGCTGAAACCATCGACTGCACTGTTTGGCTGGCTGGGAGGCCTGGCTGGCATTGCGCTGTTGCTCGGCATTCTGTCCGCAATGGCCATTGAGGTGCCCGATGAGGTCGGCATACTGTTTTGCGCGTTGCTGCTGGCACTGCTGATGCTGGCACTGGCAGATGCCATTCGGCTGGTCCGTAAACCGTCACCGAGCCTGGAACGTGAAGTCAGCGGGAGTCTGGCGCTGGGTCGTTGGGCGCAAGCACATCTGACGCTGAACCACGATTATCCGGATGAAACCACCGTGCAGGTGCTTGATCATTTGCCGGAGGGCTTCGAGGTCGAACATCTGCCACAAACCCTGGCGCTGCGGCCGGGCCAGCAAAGTCGGTTGAGCTACCGCCTGCGGCCATTGCAACGAGGGCTTTTCAAGCTTTCCCGTTGCGAGATAGAGCTGCCCAGTTCGATGGGACTCTGGCGAGTTCGTCGTTATCTGGAGTTGAACGGCAGTACACGGGTCTATCCGGATTTTGCCCGCGTCTATGGGGGGCAGTTGCTGGCGGTTGAAAACTGGCTCAGCCAGATGGGCGTACGCCAGCGACAGCGGCGTGGTCTGGGCATGGAATTCAACCAGTTGAGAGAGTTTCGCGAAGGCGACAGCCTGAGGCAAATCGACTGGAAAGCTACCGCGCGTCACCGCACGCCCATCGCCCGTGAGTATCAGGAAGAAACTGATCAACAAATCATTTTCATGCTCGACTGCGGTCGACGCATGCGCAGCCAGGACGGCGATCTTTCGCACTTCGATCATGCGCTCAACGCCCTGCTATTGCTTGGGCACATCGCGTTGCGTCAGGGCGATGCGGTAGGTCTGTCGACCTTTGCCAGCGAGCAGGACCGCTACCTTGCCCCGGTCAAAGGGCCGAGCCAGTTGAATGTCCTGCTCAACAGCGTCTACGACCTGGACAGCACTCGCAGAACCGCAGACTACAGCTCCGCCGCACGCCAGTTGATAGCACGCCAGAAGCGCCGCGCTTTGGTCGTGGTAATGACCAACTTGCGCGATGAAGATGATGAGGAGCTGTTGTCAGCGGTCAAAATGCTGAGTCAGAAACACAGGGTACTGATAGTCAGTTTGCGCGAAGAAGTGCTGGATACATTACGGCACGAGCCGGTTCAGACTTACGAAGACGCATTGATGTACTGCGGAACCATCGACTTTCTGAGCGCCCGGACCGAATTGCATGACCGTTTGAACGCCCACGGCATACCAGTTCTCGACTCCCGTCCGGTAGAGCTTGGGCCGGAACTGATCAGTCGCTACCTGAACTGGAAAAAAACCGGGGCGTTGTGAACGCGCCTTCCCGCCATCCGCTGTCGCGAAGCAAACATTGAACTGTAGGAGCTGCCGAAGGCTGCGATAGCGGTCTGTCAGGAAAACTGCATCGCAGCCTTCGGCAGCTCCTACGCAATTAGCGTGAGTCAGTTAGTCGCCCTCACGCCGACGCCTCCATCGGATAAAAACTGAAGTAATGCCTTAGAGCACCAATCAGTTCCGCGTACTCTGGCGGTGACTCCGTCAATATGAAGCCGGAGTCATAGCTACCTGGTGTCTCATCTTCATGACACCACAGACAGGTCGCTGTCACTTCCAGGGTTACAGGCATTCCTCTCTCACAAGGTACCTGCAGACGCAATTGAAATTCAGCACCCACCAGCATCGGTAGATCACTGATCAGCATCAATCCCTTCTCGGAAATGTTGCCCAGACAACCCAATTGCTTGTTGGTGTAGCGGTTGAACACCCGCAGATAACCAGGCAATTGGTGCCGTTCGATCCTTCGTTCTTTCAACATAGGTCAGCCGCCATAGGTGGCCATTGAGCATGGCCGCGCTAATACTCCTGGGGTAGCCAGCACTGCGCGCTGGCACCGTCAATACGGACAAACTTGAGTTTGTCGTCGCAGAAACGTGAATCTGACCCAATGCAGGCGCCACAAGTCACGTACGTCCGTCTGCTTTTCGTAAGACTAGACCACTTATGGCATACAACCACTCAAAAACGTTACAACTGATCCAAACGGATGTAATTAACGCTTTACAGGGCTGACTTGAGCAGTCTGGACGCGCGGATAGTGACCCAACTGCTGCAGCGTCTCCAGGCGCGCTCTCGCTCTGAATGCATACTCACTGTAAGGGTACTGAGTGATGATGAACTGATAAGTCTGCGCCGCATCAACAAACAGTTTTTGCCGCTCGAGGCATTGCCCGCGCAGCATCGATACTTCCGGTTGAACGTAGCGACGCGAGCGGCTTTGACGATCGACCTTGGAGAGGCTCAACATCACAGCCTCGCAGTCACCCCGATCATAGGATCGATAGGCGCTGTTCAAATTGGAATTCATTGCCATTCGGGTGCAACCACTGACAGCTGCCAGCAATACTAAAATCATCACGATTCGCATGGGACTCTCCTGTGCTCTGCAATATATCGACCTCAGACAGGATTTCTTCAAGCGGTTTTTGACACCGGTCGTCTGCTGGTTACCGGCTCGTAAAGTAAGACGACAATGCAAAGAAACATGACTACAGATCAAGACAGTAGTAGCCTCTCGCTGCGCTTCATATAAGGAGTTTATGCATGACCGTTCGCCGCACTAAAATCGTCGCCACCCTTGGCCCTGCCAGTAACTCGCCGGAAGTCATCGAACAGCTGATCCTTTCGGGTCTGGACGTTGCTCGTCTGAACTTCTCCCACGGCACACCGGATGAGCACAAGGCACGCGCCAGGCTCATTCGCGAAATTGCCGCAAAGCACGGGCGCTTCGTTGCCCTGCTGGGCGACCTGCAAGGTCCGAAAATTCGTATTGCCAAGTTTGCCGGCAAGAAAATCGAACTGAAAGTCGGTGATAAATTCACCTTCTCCACCGTTCACCCGCTGACCGAAGGCAACCAGCAAATCGTGGGTATCGACTACCCGGATCTGGTCAAGGACTGCGGCGTAGGCGACGAGCTGCTGCTCGACGACGGTCGCGTGGTCATGCGCGTTGACACTCAGACGGCCGACGAACTGCACTGCACCGTGCTGATCGGTGGTCCATTGTCGGACCACAAAGGCATCAACCGTCGCGGCGGCGGCCTCACCGCTCCGGCCTTGACTGAAAAAGACAAGCTGGACATCAAGCTCGCTGCCGAAATGGACCTGGACTATCTGGCCGTGTCCTTCCCCCGCGACGCTGCCGACATGGAATACGCCCGTAAACTGCGCGACGAGTCCGGCGGTACCGCCTGGCTGGTGGCGAAGATCGAACGTGCTGAAGCCGTTGCCAACGATGAAGTGCTGGACGCGCTGATTCGCGCCAGTGACGCGGTCATGGTTGCCCGTGGCGACCTGGGCGTTGAAATCGGCGACGCCGAGCTGGTGGGCGTTCAGAAACGCATTATTCTGCACGCACGTCGCCACAACAAAGCGGTAATCGTCGCTACTCAGATGATGGAGTCGATGATCTCCAGCCCGATGCCGACCCGCGCAGAAGTCTCCGACGTGGCCAACGCCGTGCTCGACTACACCGACGCTGTGATGTTGTCCGCTGAAAGCGCTGCGGGTTCTTATCCGATCGAAGCCGTTCAGGCCATGGCCCGCATCTGCATCGGCGCTGAGAAGCACCCGACGGGTAAAACCTCCAGCCATCGCATCGGTCACTCGTTCACCCGTTGTGACGAAAGCATCGCGCTGGCCGCCATGTACACCGCCAACCACTTCCCGGGCGTTAAAGCGATCATTGCTCTGACTGAAAGCGGCTATACCCCGCTGATCATGTCTCGCATTCGCTCATCGGTGCCGATCTACGCGTTCTCCCCGCACCGCGGGACTCAGGCTCGCGCAGCAATGTTCCGTGGCGTTTACACCGTACCGTTCGACCCAGCCAACCTGCCACCAGGCCAGGTCAGCCAGTCTGCGGTAGACGAACTGCTCAAGCGCGGTCTCGTTGAGCAAGGCGATTGGGTCATCCTCACCAAGGGTGACAGCTACCACACCATCGGTGGCACCAATGGCATGAAAATCCTGCATGTAGGCGATCCACTGGTCTAAGACCGCCCGCGCAGTGAACAAAAGCCCCGACTCGCGAGAGCCGGGGCTTTTTTGTGTCTGGTGACCCAGGGTGAACCGCAGTGCATTTCTGAGAGACCCCGATGTCTATGGCACCGCGCTATCTCGCGGCAAACCTGGGCCTGTAGGACCGGATTCATCCGGGAGGACGGCATTCCAAGCGCCGATGGTGTGGCGGATGTACTGGCCTCTTCCCGAATAAATTCGGTCCCACAGGTTCTGTGTGAGTCCAGTGTCCGGGACACAAGGCAATCTCGCGTTTGAATGCCTTATTCACGTCCCACAAACACGTCCGCCAGCACCTGATTACGCGGAATACCCGCCAGATAAAGTCGCTTGGCGAAGGTCTCTACACTTTGCGGGCTGCCACAGACCAGCGCCAGGGTCTTGCGCGACAGCATGCGCAGGTCGGCTAGGGTCGCGTCCAGTTCATCAACCGTCGCCAGCTGCACTTGAATATTGCCATGGGCACCTGCCAACTCAGTCAGTTCGGTATGCAGGTAATGCTCACTGCCATCGCGTGCCAGATGAATAAGCCTGATCGGTCCTTGATGCTCCTGACGCAGCGCCTCTCGAAGCACGCCCCACAGCGGTCCGAGGCCGGTTCCGGCGCCCAAAAGTAGCAACGGCCGGTCCTGCCAGTCGGGATCGTATTGCAAAGCACCGCCCCGCAACTCGCCGAGGCCAAGACGCTCGTCTACGCGCAAATGGCGAGCTACGTCGGCAAAGGCGCCCGGTTGACGGCAGTCGATATGAAACTCCAGAAAACGGTCTTCGCCCGGTAAGCTTGCCAGCGAATACGGCCGGGCAACACCGCCCTCAGTCCACAGCACCAGATGCTGTCCAGCCCGATAACGCAACGGTCGCTCCGGTTCAAGACGCAAACGCAGCACCGTAGCGCTGAGCCAGTCACACTCAGCGATCCGAGCAGGCATCCCGTCGCTCAGTGGATCAAACGCGTGAACCGTCAAATCCTCCATCACCCGACACTGGCAGGCCAGACGCCAGCCCTGCAGACGCTTGCCCGCATCCAGCGCCTCAGGCAACGCATCCGCGGGTTCGCCATCAATGCAGCGCACCAGACAGGCATGACAACTCCCTGCCCGGCAGCTATAGGGAACGCTGACGCCAGCCTGATTGAGGCTGTCGAGTAAATTGCTTCCTGCTTCGACCGTCCAGTGACGCTCGCCTACATGCAACTCAGGCATCAACGCTTTCCCAACCCGCTACACATCGATTACGCCCGCCCCGCTTGGCCCGATACAGCGCCTGATCTGCCCGGTGCAGGGCTTCATCCAGATTGTCACCCCGTTGCAGCAAGGTCATGCCCACCGACAGGCTGAGATTTGAGCCAGGTAACGCCGCCAGCTCAACACGGCTGAATGACTCACGTACACGCTCACAGCAATCGACCAGTTGTTTTTCGTCACAGAGTGGTATCAACAACACAAACTCTTCTCCACCGTAGCGCGCCAGCACATCGCTCTCGCGCAGACAATCCTCGGCGCGAGCCGCAAAAGCCTGCAACACCTGGTCGCCAGCCGAATGGCCATGGTTATCGTTGATGCGCTTGAAGTGATCAAGGTCGATCAAGGCCAGACCGTGAGAAGTGTCGTCGTTCAGTTGATTCAATTCCCGGGCAGCCATGCGCAAAAAGTAGCGGCGATTATACAGCCCGGTGAGTTCATCGGTTGCAGCCAGCTCTTCAAGCTGAGCCATCATCCCGCGCAACGTGTCCTGGTGGGCCTGCAAGGCGTAGCGACGCTGACGCATTCGCTGGCGCTGGGCATGCACGTAACCGGCAAAGAGGCTGAGCCATAGCAGCATCACGAACAGAGCACTGATCTGCAGCAATACGGTGCCCGGTTTTTGCAAGGCTCCATTGATGAATTCCCACGCATTGATGCCCGCGAAACTCAACAGCACGAGCAACGCACAGCGAGCGAAGACCATGGGTGTGAGCTGAAACAAACCGAACAGGAGGATCGGCGCATAGATGATCAGAAATATGCCTCGAGCCTCCCCCAGACATGACAACAGCCAGGTCAGCCAACACAAGGCCAGCACGACCTGGAATTCAGTCAGGCTCGCATCACTGAAGCGCTGATTGAATCGGGTAAGGAAAACGATCAGTAAAACCAGTTGGCTAAGCAGCACCGAAACACAGGTGAACACCGCCACATGCAATGGCTGTTGCAGCTCCCCCGCGTAAATGGCCAGCCCGCTCAGTAACAGAACCAATACATAGGTCGCCACCGCCAAACCAAATCGCTTCAAAAAAATGGACTGTGTGGTCGGGGATATTTCCCGTTTGGTCATCGTGCTCAAAAAGGATTCCTTCCCGTAGTGGCACCAAGCCCAGAACTTTAGACTCGCGTCAGAAAGTTTCCAGCGACGGGGGATAAATACGTTCAAAAAGGTTCAATTGCAACTGATGTGGCGTAGCTCAAATACACGGATTACACCGGCTTGCGGTGGTGTCGGCTGACAACTCCCGCAGCAATAGGGATAAACCAGTCAGCGGACCAATCATGACAAGGCGCAAAACCGATGGATGGAGCAACGAGGTTGCGGGTTATACTGCCGCGCCTTTTTGTCGCAGCCAGTGATGCTGCCGTAGCCATGAGACATCGCAAGATGGCAGATGACTCAGACAATATTTTTGAATGTTCCCGTCCTAAACAGAGGAGCGCGCCCACATGACCGTGATCAAGCAAGACGACCTGATTCAGAGCGTAGCCGACGCCCTGCAATTCATTTCCTACTACCATCCGGTGGATTTCATTCAGGCCATGCACGAAGCGTATCTGCGCGAAGAGTCGCCTGCTGCCCGTGACTCCATGGCGCAGATCCTGATCAACTCGCGCATGTGTGCGACCGGTCATCGTCCGATCTGCCAGGACACCGGTATTGTTACCGTGTTCGTGCGCGTCGGTATGGACGTGCGTTGGGACGGGGCCACCATGGGCCTGGACGACATGATCAACGAAGGTGTGCGCCGCGCGTACAACCTGCCGGAAAACGTCCTGCGCGCCTCGATCCTGGCCGACCCGGCCGGGGCCCGCAAAAACACCAAGGACAACACCCCCGCCGTCATTCACTACTCCATCGTTCCGGGTAACACCGTGGAAGTGGACGTGGCAGCCAAAGGCGGCGGTTCGGAAAACAAATCGAAGATGGCGATGCTCAACCCGTCCGACTCGATCGTCGACTGGGTCCTGAAAACCGTTCCAACCATGGGTGCAGGCTGGTGTCCGCCTGGCATGCTTGGCATTGGTATCGGCGGTACTGCCGAGAAAGCCGCCGTCATGGCCAAGGAAGTGTTGATGGAATCCATCGACATCCATGAGCTGAAGAAGCGCGGCCCATCCAGTCGTATCGAAGAGATGCGTCTGGAGCTGTTCGAGAAGGTCAACCAACTGGGCATCGGCGCTCAGGGCCTGGGTGGTCTGACCACCGTGCTCGACGTAAAAATCATGGATTACCCGACTCACGCCGCTTCGCTGCCGGTGTGCATGATCCCTAACTGCGCCGCCACCCGTCACGCGCACTTCGTGCTTGATGGTTCCGGCCCGGCCTCGCTGGAAGCGCCACCGCTGGACGCTTACCCGGAAATCGTCTGGGAAGCCGGCCCGTCAGCGCGCCGCGTCAATCTCGACACCCTGACCCCGGAAGACGTGCAAAGCTGGAAGCCGGGCGAAACCGTACTGCTCAACGGCAAAATGCTCACCGGTCGCGATGCAGCGCATAAGCGCATGGTCGAGATGCTTAACAAGGGCGAAAGCCTGCCGGTTGATCTCAAGGGTCGCTTTATCTACTACGTCGGCCCGGTTGATCCGGTGCGTGAAGAAGTCGTCGGTCCGGCTGGCCCGACCACCGCGACCCGTATGGACAAATTCACCCGGCAGATCCTTGATCAAACCGGTCTGCTGGGCATGATCGGCAAATCCGAACGCGGCCCGAGCGCTATCGAAGCGATCAAGGACCACAAAGCCGTGTACCTGATGGCGGTCGGCGGAGCGGCCTATCTGGTGGCGCAGGCGATCAAAAAGTCGAAAGTCGTGGCCTTTGCCGAACTGGGCATGGAAGCGATCTACGAGTTCGAAGTCAAAGACATGCCGGTTACCGTTGCCGTCGACAGCAAGGGCGAATCCGTACACGTCACCGGGCCGCAGATCTGGCAGAAAAAGATCAGCGACAGTTTGGCGGTGGAAGTGCAGTAAGCACGTCGGCTTCAATAAAAAACCCGCAGAGATGCGGGTTTTTTATTGGCGTTCGAGGGCTACTGTAGGAGCTGCCGAAGGCTGCGAAGCATTCATCCTGACACACCGCCATCGCAGCCTTCGGCAGCTCCTACAGGGTCCAATGTTTTCTGCGCGACAGCGCGGTGCCATTAACGCCTTCAAGCCTTCGAAAGCCGACTCACACTGGTGATCTGCCCACTCCAGATCATTTCGTAATGTGCAGTCTGAACAATCGACTTCACATGCCTGGGCGTCATCAATGCCCAGCAATGATTGCCCGGTGAGCGAACCGAGTTGTAGCGCAGGCTTGGGCACCCTGCCCGCTTGGCTGCATGGCCCAACTGGCGAGCAGTGGAATAATCTTCAGGATCGTAAATCGGGTCTGAAAGTGGCAGCCCGGTAGCATCGCGATTGGCCACTTCATCGAAGGTGCAGACCAGACCACGAAACAGGAAACGCTCGTAGTTGAGCCCGGCCACTTTCGACCAATACCTGTTCTGGTGATGGCGCACCTCCGCGATAGCGGTTTCCATCACATCGGCCAGATACAACACTCCGAAATCCCCCGAACTGAAACGCGAGCCGCCCGGATTGACGTGGGTGAACGGCCCTACCGCGTAAGAACAGCCTGGAATGCCGAATGGGATCTCGGCGACGGGGATCAACGCAATGCGCCCGACTTCATTCTGCAAACGGGGATTGGTCAACGCCTGCAACTGGTATAACGCCTCAAACTCGGCGGCATCGGCAACATCATCGAACAGATCGATGGGCGGGAACCTGGAATTGACCAATCGATATGCCCGCTGCTCTTGCTCGGCAAGAAGTGGCAGGCTGTCGAGCATCACCACTGTGCACCCCGAAGTGCGTCAACGCGGCGGAAGGTTTCATACAACGAGACAATGTCGCCTTGAGCCATGATGTCCAGCGGCTTGCGACCATTGAAGAACTCATTGTCGTTGTCCATCGACGGGAAGCCGTACACGTTGTCCGGGTTGTCGAAGACCGTGCGCAACGCCGCGTGAATATTCAGTACGAAGCTGATGCGGTGCATCTGATCCATGTCCAGCCCGACTGACCATTCGGAGCTGGTCTGCTTGGCACGGGTGTAGGTGCTACGGGAGATACGCAGAATCCGACACGCCTGCTCACTGGACGCATCCCACTTATCAAGAATACGCAGCGCAGTGCGCAGGCCGGATACGCATTGCTCTTTGGAGAGCGGCTGAAGCTGTGGGACGGCGGACATGAGAGATACCTTTTGCATCTGTAGACTCAAACAGTAGCAACTAGAGTCTATAGATGCAAATCGATTTCTACGCTGTGCGCCGCTTCCACAGGTAATGCATCCGCAGTTAAAGCCATGTTGACCCAAGACATCAGCTCCAATGCAGCTCAAAAAGCTGACACAACCTCATCGTGCTGCAAACACAAACCTTTGTGGGAGCCGGGCTTGCCCGCGATGCATGAGACGTAGCCCGAAGACATACCGCGTTATCGTTTATCGCGAGCACTGTGGATCGCCACCCCGGTCACTCCCACAGGTCCAATGCTTGCTTTGCGACAGCGCTGTGTCGGGCACTAGGCGATCTCGGACAAAGACTGCGTTCGACTCGATTTCCGCGAAATCGCAGGACATATCCTCTTTACTCGAAGGAAATTTCCGAGAGTGCTCTGGACGCATTGCGCGCCTGTTTCAAGATCTCTAGGGTGCGCCGGTCGCTGCAAAATCAGCGATCAGGTTTGGTAGACCTGAGTATCCTGGGCGCGGTGCGCCACCTTTTGCGAGGCGCATTTTTTCGGCCTATGTTTATGGTGGCCGCGCGCTTGGCGTCTTCGGATGCACCGGGTTTGCCTAGGTTTACCGGTCTACCACTTGCGTGCGGCCGCCACCTTTATCGTTGGTAGCGATAGGAGCGGCTCCTTATAAAAATCTGGGAACTGCTAAATGCTCAAACAAAACAATGCTGACTCACCCCTCTTCACCATCAACGAAACAGTCAATCAGCAACAAGCGCTCAACTACGCGTCTGACCTGCTGCGCTGCATCATCACGACCGCTTACGAATCAGGCGACAATGCCAAAGGCACCAGCCGTGATCTGGCATTCTCGGTTGTACACATGGCAGAAATCGCCAAGGCCATGGTGGATCGGTCTATCGACTGTCGGTGACGAATCTGAACACCCCATAGCCGAGACTAACGCGCACCCGTGGGACCAGCTTTAGCCGGGAAGAGGCCAGTATATTCACCCCATCTTTATCGTCAGAAATACCGCCTTCCCGGCTAAAGCCGGTCCCACGTCAGTTACGCCGATCAAGCAGGTTCACCACCAGCCGGTCAACCCAACCCCAAAGCCGCTGTTTGACCCGGCTCCACAAAGGTCGGGCCTTCCATTCAGCCAGGGTGATTTGCTTACTTACGGCAAAGTCTTTTTCGAAGCTCGCGACTACATCCTTGGTCAGGCCAACGTCGAGAGCCTCCAGGTTGGCTTCCAGGTTGAAGCGCAGGTTCCAGTGATCGAAATTGCATGAGCCAATGCTGACCCAGTCATCGATCAGCACCATTTTCAAATGCAGGAAGCACGGCTGGTACTCGAAGATTTTCACGCCCGCACGCAGTAAGCGCGGGTAGTAGCGATGCCCTGCGTAGCGCACTGAAGGATGATCAGTGCGCGGTCCAGTGAGGAGCAAGCGCACATCAATGCCTTGAGAGGCTGCCTTGCGCAATGAACGGCGGACTTTCCAGGTAGGCAGAAAATACGGCGTCGCCAGCCATATACGTTTGTGACCGCTGTTCAGCGCCCGCACCAACGATTGCAGAATGTCACGGTGCTGGCGGGAATCCGCATAGGCAACACGGCCCAATCCGTGACCCGACACAGGCACCTTCGGCAGACGCGGCAAGCCGAAATTCTCGGCGGGGCGCCATGCGGTGCGACGAGGGTTGGCGTGAAACTGGCGGTCGAACAATGCTTGCCAGTCGATAACCAACGGTCCGGTGATTTCCACCATCACTTCATGCCACTCGCTGACGTCCTCGGCAGGCTGCCAGAACTCATCGGTAACGCCCGTACCGCCAACCACCGCGAGTTTTTTGTCCACCAATAACAACTTGCGATGGTCGCGGTAGAAGTTGCGCACACCGCGCCGCCAATTGATGCGGTTGTAAAAGCGCAGAATCACGCCCGCATCGGTCAGGCGTTTACGAAGCCCCAGGGTGAAGGCCTGTGCACCAAAGTCATCGAACAGGCAGCGCACGATCACGCCGCGTTGAGCCGCATCCACCAAGGCGCGTACCACCGCCTCGGCGCAAGCACCCGCCTCGACCAGATAGAGCTCCAGCTCGACTTGCTGCTGAGCGCCATCAATGGCGGCGATCATGCGCGGAAAGAAAGCCGGGCCGTCGATCAACAGCTGAAACTGGTTATTCTCACGCCACGGAAAAATCGCCCCGGCCATACTCAGCGCGCCGTGAAGATCAAGACGGCACCCACCGGCACCGCGAGACTGACCGCAGACAAGCCGGCCGCATCGCGCAATGTCGTGAAGCCGGGCACCAGATCAAAATCCTGTGCATTGACCACCAACGGCTCAAGGGTCACGACTTGAAAACGTCGTTCATCAAGACGCGTGGCAAGCAGTTCGGCTCTATAGCTGTGGGATTTGCCATGCAGTTGCACCACCAATGGCAGGCGCAACTCCAGCTGCGCTCCGGGCGCCAGATCATTGATCGGGCCCAGGTCGAGCTGCGCGTTGATTTTCGCTCTGGGAAATTTCGCAACGTTAAAGACTTGCTCACGAATGCGCTCATCGCGCAGGGCGATGCCGGTGCTGACCGACTCCAGCTCGACTTCAAGCTCAGCCGCGCCTTTACGATCAACTTTCCCGTGCAAGGTCAAAAAGCGATGCACTTCAGCGATATTGGCGTTTTTGGTGGAGGTGAACGACAGCCGTGAGGATTCGTTATCCAGATACCAGTTCGCCTGAGCGGGCAACGCTGTCAGCGCCAGCAAGGCCAGCAGCAGGCGGGTTGTGATGGGCATGCAAACTCCAGATGCGCATTAAGGGGCAACCGTACCGCCTGTCTGACCGCTAGCAAACTGCTACGTTCGCATCCGGGTTTTCAAGGCGCTGACGGTAGCAAGCGACAGCCTTGTCGCTCGCCCTGCCAGCTCGCCACATTACTGCGGCCAAGACCTTCGGCAGTTACCCGTTTATTCGCCGCGTCTTCGAGCAAGCTGCTCGGTACGTACTGTTTCACGTAACCACGGCAATACTCGGCGGAATTAAGCATGACGTAGCGACAGGAGCAATACTCTTTGGCGGTATAAGCGCTGATGATGCTTGGGAACGCCGCCAATGCGACGCGGTTTTGCCAGACCAGTAATCCCAGTGCAGCCAGAATCAATAGCATCAGGCTGCTGAATGGACGACGGCGAATAAAACCTGTGGTCATTGGTCTCCCCCTTTGGAATGCATTTTTCGGAACCGCCGCCCCGCCTTCGACGCTGCACTATCGCGCAGCAAACACTGCCCTGTAGGAGTGACCGGGGTGGCGCTCCTACAGGGGCCGTGTTTGCTTCGCGATAGTGCGGTCTCAGGGACACAGGGCAATCTCCTACAGAAAATCATTCTGGGCTTGGGCTCTCCCTGCCGAACGCCGCCATAGCCAGCTTTAGAAGCTGATCATGGGAATAACTGCCGTCCCGATCATCGGCATAACGCACGATCACCAGCCCGGCACTGGGCATCACATACAACGCCTGCCCCCAATGCCCCAGCGCCGCGAAGGTGTCAGCGGGCGCATCGGGCCATGGGCCTTTTTCACCGTTCGCGGCGCGATTGAGCCACCACTGACCGCCAGATACTTCGGCGTCGGGTTGTGAATTGGCAAAGGGAGTCAGAACAAAGTCGATCCAGGTTTTGGGCACTAGCTGTCGGTCATTCCACCGCCCCCCATGCTGCATCAGCACACCGATGCGGGCCAGATCCTGTGCTGTCATGTAGGCATAGGAAGAACCGACAAACGTTCCGCTGGCATCGGTCTCCCAGACGGCGCTGCGAATGCCCAGCGGCTCGAACAGCGCTGACCACGGATAGTCCGCATAGGCCTTTTCCCCGACTATGCCTTTCAGCGCAGCAGACAGGACGTTGCTGTCGCCACTGGAATACAGGAACGACGAACCCGGTGGATGAGCGCTGCGATGCTCGGCCGTAAAGCGCGCCATGTCGTCCCGGCCACGGGTGTAAAGCATGGCGACCACCGAGGAATTAAGCGGGGCGTATTCGTAGTCCTCCTGCCAATCAAGCCCGGAGGTCCACTGCATCAGATGTCTGATCGTGATATCGGGGTGAGCACGAAACGGCGGATAGAATTTAGCTGCCGGGTCATCCAGCGCAAAGCGCCCTTCGCCGAATGCTACGCCCAGCACCGTTGCCATGATGCTTTTACTGATTGACCAGGTCAGGTGCGGCGTCTGGGCGGTCGTCACTCCGCCATAGCGTTCGTACAGCACCTGACCGTCGCGCATCACCAATAAGGCGTCGGTGCGAATGCCTTCACGGGTTTCGTCGTTGCGGGTCGGAAAAGCGTAATTCTCAAGGTCCTGGAGCGCGTTGGCGTTCGCGTTGAAGACAACAAATAGCAGAAACAACCAGGCGAGTCGCATGGGGTGTATCTCGAATGTGGACCGCCGGACTGTAGCAGTGAGTTGTGACAAATATTCAGACAGAGCAGATTTCAGGGTAGGAGCCAACTTGTTGGCGAGAGCGTTTCACGCGGTGAGTCAGGTATGACGCCTCGCGAACAAGGTCGCTCCTACCGAGGCAGTCAGACAGAGCAGATTTCCAGGTAGGAACCAACTTGT
>NZ_JACONW010000036.1 GCF_014357575.1 Pseudomonas folii
CCCGCCTCGCCAACAAGTTGGCTCCTACCGACGCTATGTGAACTCCAGGGCTAGGCCCACGCCTCACCACAGGCTAGTCTTGCAGGTCATAAAGAGGATTTCTGATGAGCGAAGGCTTTTCCACGCGCACACCGCAACAGGCTCTGGCCGCCCTGCTCGACTTGCAGGCTCCCGAACGCCTGCTGTTGATCGGTGCCGAGGCGTTCCCGGCGTTACAGGCATTTCAGGAAGCCCATCCCGGCACTCGACTGGCCCACGCCAAACCTGGTGTGCTGCCGCAGGATCTGGCCGCGCAACGTTTTGACCTTGCCCTTGTGGTCGATTGCCTCGAACACATCACCAAGCGCGAAGGCCTGGAGCTGCTCGGCGGCATCCGTAACCTCAACGCCAGCCGTATCGCCGTACTGGCGGACCTGCAGGCGTGTGGCTGGAAAGACACAGACTTCTATTCACTGGCGCTGCAGGCCAGTGAGCGTTTCACCCGCGATGAGCAGGTGCTGACGCTGTACACCTACGATTTACGCGAATACAAACAAGTACCCGATTGGCTCAACGCACGGTTCTGGGCCAATCCGGAAAACTTTGGCAAATATTGGTGGTGAGCTATGAATAGCGCGATTTGCCCCTGCGGTAGCGGGGATCTGCTGGCAGCCTGTTGCGGACCGTTCCACGCGGGCCAACCTACGCCCTGCGCCGAAAAACTGATGCGTTCACGTTACAGCGCCTACGTGCTCGGCCTGATTGATTACCTGGTCGACACCACGCTGCCCGTGCAGAAGGCCGGACTGGACCGCGAGTCGATCAGTCAGTGGAGCCTGCAAAGCACTTGGCTGGGTCTGGAAGTGGAAAGCTCAGAAGTGTTCGGCGGTAAACCTGAACATGCTTTCGTCACGTTCACCGCCCGCTGGCATGACGGCAGCGGTGAGCACAGCCACCGGGAACGTTCTTCTTTTGTACAGAATCAGGGCCGCTGGTATTTCATCGATCCCAACGCAGGACTCAAAGCCGGACGTAACGATGCCTGCCCGTGTGGCAGTGAACAAAAGTATAAAAAGTGCTGCGCCAGCTACGTGAATTAAAAGACTGCACGCTTCAAACGAGCTTCAAGTGTGAAGTGTCTGGAACAGGACCGGCGTGTGTACTCGGCAACTGACCCAACACGCTGCCAGCCGGGGCCAGACTGAACTGCGATAAATCCACGGATGGCGCCAGAGGTGCAGGCTTTTGATCCTGCATATCGCTGCCCACCTCGCACACTTCAAGATCCGGTGCATCAACGGCAACAAAGGCCGCCATGTACACGTCCCGCGGAGTAACCTGAAGTCGGCCGGGCTGTGCAGAGGGCGTGGCGACGGCATCCGTCTCAGCCTTGATCGCCTGCATTTCCAGCACTTCGACCAGCGCCCCGGCGCGTTCCAGAGTGGAGCGATACTTTTCTGCGGCCTCACTGTCGAGATTGTTTTTCAGGACCAGTCGACGACCACTGAACAGCAGCTCCAGCCGTTGCGCGTCGCTCTGAAACAACTTGCCGAGGTTGGCCTGGACCTTGTCCAATTGGGCACCGGGGACCAATTGGCCACTGAATATAATTTCATACAGATTCATTGGTCATACTCTGGGTGCACGTGCGAGAAGTATGCCGCAGCTTTATCAAAAAGGAATGGGCAGTCGCTTTGTCAAACAATGGCTTCACATGGAGCATCCACATGTTTTCACAGGCGCATGTCATACGAGTCCTGGGCTTTGGCCTGTTGTTGTCGCTGCTGAACGGTTGCTCGTCCGTACGCGTCAGCGACTATCAGGAGCCTCAAGTGCACCTGCTCAAAGTGGACGTGGTAAGGGCCAGGCTATTGCAGCAGGACTTCAAGCTGCGCTTTCGCGTCGAAAACCCGAATGATCGCAGCCTGCTGGTGCGCAGCCTGCGCTACAAAATCATGCTTAACGACGTAGTGCTGGCTGAAGGCGAGTCCACCGACTGGTTCGTGGTCGATGGCCAGAGCAGCAGGAATTTCGTGGTGCCGATCCGGACCAATCTCTGGAAGGACTTGAAGCAGATCGCGAAAATGCTGAAAAAAACCGACCAGCCGATCCATTACCGGCTCGAAGGCAAACTCAAGACCGGCTTTTTGTTTCGGCATAACGTGCGTATTGGACGCAACGGCGAGATAATGCCCGGCAATTTTATTCCGGAGTGACCCGATGAACCAGCAAGCCCATGTGCATGGCCCCGATTGCAACCACGATCACGATGACCATGCCCATCACGACCACCAACATGGCCATGTCCATGGTCCGAACTGCGGCCATGCCCATCACGAGCCGGTGCGTAACGCCTTGAAGGACGTTGGCCGCAACGATCCTTGCCCATGCGGCAGCGACAAGAAATTCAAGAAGTGCCACGGCGCGTAAGCTGACGTGAAGCTCGAACGGCCTGCATTGCAGGCCGTTTTCATTTGTATGGCCGGGGGCGTGGGGGAGTAAAACAGGCAGTCCGTTCCATCCAACAGGAGTTTTTGATGATCGATCTGCATTACTGGACCACACCCAACGGCCACAAAGTGTCGATGTTTCTTGAGGAGGCCGGTCTGCCGTACAAGGTCTTCCCGGTCAATATCGGCCAGAACGATCAGTTCAAACCCGAATTCCTGAAAATCTCCCCGAATAACCGCATCCCGGCCATCGTCGATCACGCGCCTGCCGATGGCGGTGAACCGATCAGCCTGTTCGAGTCCGGTGCGATCCTGCTGTATCTGGCTGAAAAAACCGGCCAGTTCATCCCGAAAGACCTGCGAGGTCGGCAAGAAGCGCTGCAATGGCTGTTCTGGCAAATGGGCGGACTGGGGCCGATGGCGGGTCAGAATCATCATTTCAGGCGATCCGCCAAAGAAAAGATTCCTTACGCGATCAAGCGCTATGCTGATGAAACCGCGCGGTTGTATGGCGTGCTGGACAGGCGCCTTGCCGATCGCGAGTTCGTCGCAGGCAGTGAATATAGCATCGCCGACATGGCGATCTATCCGTGGATCGCACGGCATACCTGGCAAGAGCTGAACCTGAACGACTTCCCGCACCTCAAGCGCTGGTTCGATGCAGTCGGTGATCGGAAGGCAACCAGGCGGGCGTATGCGCTGGTTGATCAGGTGAATCCACCGCAGGCTAAGGCCTGAAGGCTCGCGAACAAGTTCGCTCCTACCGAACAGAGTCGTGTCACGCGGTCCAGGTAGGAGGCAACTTGTTGGCGAGACGGTCAACCTGACACTGCCTCGTCCCCCAAGACTCCACGTCCCGGTTGCTCCCACATTTGCCAATAGCCCCACGACCTTTGAAAAATCCTGAAATAAACTCGCTCTCCCCGCTTGCGTGGTGCCTGCGCGCTCTCTAACGTAGCGTCTTTTTATACGTTAAGCCCCCGCAGGAGTTTTGCCATGGCCTCACCAGCCCGTTCCAAAGTCGTAAACCGGTTCGGTGCTGCCGCCGCTACGGTGGGCTTGTTGAGTCTTGCTGGCTGCCAGTTGGGCGGCGGCGATAGCGACTCGTTGCCGCCAGCATCCGGCACTGTTGCGGTCAAAGGCCTGGCTCAGAACGTATCCCTGCGGCGCACCAACCTCGGCATGCCGCTGATTGAAAGCAGCACCTTTCACGACGCGCTGTTCACGCTTGGCTACGTGCACGCCAGCGACCGCATTACGCAAATGCTGAGCATGCGCCTGCTGGCTCAAGGTCGACTGTCGGAGATGGCCGGTCCAGGCGCACTGGATATCGACCGTCTGATGCGCGCAGCGAATCTGAAAAAGAGCGCCAGCGAGCTTTACAACGCCTCAACCCCGCGTCTGCAACGCTTCTTCGAAGTCTATGCCCGTGGCGTCAACGCTTACCTGTTCCGCTACCGCGACAATCTGCCTGCGGATCTGGCCAGCTCTGGCTATCGCCCGGATTACTGGAAGCCCGAGGACTCGGCGCTGATTTTCAGTCTGCTGAACTTCAGCCAGTCGGCAAACCTGCAGGAAGAACTGTCCTCACTGCTGCTGGCGCAGAAAGTCGGCACCGACAAGCTGGCCTGGCTGGTCCCGACGTATCCGGACGAAGAACTGCCGTTTTCCGAAGCCGACAAGCTCAAGGGCTTGAACCTTGGCGGGCAGGTTTCAGGCCTGGGCGATCTTAATAAAGTCGCCCAACAATTGACCGACCTGAACATGCTGGGCATCGCTGCCTCCAGTAACTGGGCTATCGCGCCGCAACGCAGCCGTACCGGCAAAAGCTTGCTGGCCAACGACGTGCAATTGCCTGCCGGATTGAATTCCGCGTGGAGCTTCGTACAAATCCGCGCACCGAAGTATCAGGCCGCTGGCGCCACGATCGCGGGTCTGCCGCTGATTCTGAGTGGTTTCAACGGCAAGCTGGGCTGGTCGATGGCGTCGGTGATGGGCGACAACCAGGACCTGTTTCTGGAAAAGCTGAAACGTGAGAACAATCGCCTGATGTACCTGGCGGATGGCAAGTGGCTGCCCGCAACAGCCCATGAAGAAACTTTCCTCATAAAAGGTGGCCGTCCGATTCGTGAAACCGTTTTTGCGACCCGTCACGGCGCGCTGCTCAATAGCAACCCGAGTGAAGGCCAGCTAAACAACGGGCTGGGTCTGGCGTTACAAACGCCGGACTTCAAAGACGACAAGAGTCTGGACGCCTTCTTCGATCTGTCCCGCGCACCGAATGTCGACAAGGCTTTCGATGCCAGCCGTGAAATCCGTGCCATCGCGCTGAACATGGTGTTTGCTGATGCGTCGAACGTCGCCTGGCAAGTCACCGGTCGCTATCCAAATCGCCGTGAAGGCCTGGGCTTGCTGCCTTCGCCGGGCTGGGAAAGCCGTTACGACTGGGATGGCTTCGCCGATTCGATGCTGCACCCTTACGATCAAAACCCGCAGCAAGGCTGGATCGCCACCGCCAACCAGCGCACCTTCCCGAAAGGTTACGGTATGCAGCTGTCCAACTCGTGGAAAGCCCCGGAGCGCGCCGAACGTATTGCGGAGCTGGCCAACAGTGGCAAGCAGGACACCCGCAGCGTCATTGCCATGCAATACGATCAGAGCACGACCTTCGCCGCCAAGCTGAGAAAGATGTTTGAAGCTCCCGGCATGGTCAAACCGCTGAAACAGGCCATAGACGCCTTGCCTGAAGCTGAGCGCAGCAAAGCGCGGGAAGCGTTTACACGGTTGATGGCATTCGACGGCAAACTCACTCCGACATCTGCTGATGCGGCGCTTTATGAGCTGTTCCTGCAGGAAAGCGCGAAGCAGACCTTCCTTGACGAGCTTGGCCCGGAAACCAGCCCGGCGTGGAAAGCACTGGTGCAGAACGCCAGCCTGTCGTACTCGGCACAAGCCGATCACTTGCTGGGACGCGAAGACAGCCCATATTGGGATGACGTGAAAACCCCGCAGAAAGAAGACAAACCCGCGATTCTGGCCCGCAGTCTGGCGGCAGCAATCACTGCCGGTGACAGTCTGATGGGCACTGATCGCAAAGCCTGGCAGTGGGGCAAGCTGCATCGCTCGACCCTGCAAAGCAGCGACTTCGCCGCCAACAGCTTTAACCGTGGCCCAAGTGCAACAGGGGGTGACCACAACACGCTGAACGTCGCGACGTATCCATGGGGTCAGAACTTCGACAGCCCGTTGGTACCCGCCATGCGCATGATCATCGACTTCGGCCAAAGCGAACCGATGCTGGGCCTGATCAACATCGGCCAGTCCGGCAACCCGGCCAGCCCGTATTACACCAACAGCATTGAACCTTGGCTGAAAGGCCAGTACCAGACGATCCCGCTGCAAACCCAGAATTACGAACGGGCTTATGGCAGCAAGCGGCTGACGCTGGTGCCTGGGAAATAATCGCTGGTTTCGCGCGCATATCCCTCGCGGCTGAAGCCGCTCCTACGGACACCACATAACCGTAGGACCGGCTTTAGCCGGGAGGGCTGTATTTCTGACGAAGCAGATGCAGCGTCTGTACCGGCACCCTCCCGGCTGAAGCCGGTCCTACGAACCTGTGTTAAAGCGTCGAACTTCCTCCCCTACCCCGCCCTCATAACTAACAAGCCCATCCAGTCGGTTATTCCATGGATCTTGTTATCGCGCGTCCCGAAGGTTTGTATTGCCCGCCCGGAGATTTCTACATCGACCCGTGGCGTCCAGTGGAGCGCTCGGTCATTACCCACGCCCACGGCGATCATGCGCGAACCGGCAATGAACACTATCTGGCCGCCGCGCCAGGCGAAGGCATTCTTCGTTCGCGGCTCGGGCAGGACATCAACCTGCAAACCCTGGCGTACGGTGAAACCCTGTTGCACCACGGCGTCAAACTGAGCCTGCATCCAGCCGGGCATGTGTTAGGTTCGGCGCAGGTCCGGCTGGAGTACAAAGGCGAAGTCTGGGTGGCGTCCGGAGATTACAAAGTCGAGCCGGATGGCACCTGCGAGCCGTTCGAGCCGGTGCGCTGCAATACCTTCATCACTGAATCGACGTTCGGCCTGCCGATTTATCGCTGGCAGCCGCAGTCGCAGATCTTCGCTGGTATTAACGACTGGTGGCGGGCCAATGCCGCAGTCGGCAAGGCCAGCGTGCTATTCGCCTACTCCTTCGGCAAGGCGCAACGCATCCTGCACGGTATCGACCCGGAGATCGGGCCGATTCTGGTTCATGGTGCGGTCGAGCCGTTGAACCGGGTTTATCGGGAAGCCGGGGTGCGAATTCCTGAAACCCAGTACGCCGGCGACTTCAAGAAAACCGATCCGGCCCTGCGTCAGGCGCTGATCCTCGCACCTCCCTCAGCAGGCGGCAGCACCTGGATGAAACGCTTTGGCGAATTCAGTGATGCCTTCGCCAGCGGTTGGATGATGTTGCGCGGCACACGCAGACGACGCGGCGTAGACCGAGGCTTTGTGCTGTCGGATCACGCCGATTGGCCGGGCCTGCTATGGGCAATCGAGCAGACGGGTGCCGAGCGAGTGATGGTGACCCACGGTTCAGTAGCAGTGCTGGTGCGTTACCTGCGCGAGTCCGGACTCGATGCCCAGGGCTTCGTCACCGAATATGGCGAAGAGGAAGACTCGACAACGGCGGAAACAAAACCGGAAGAGTCGAGCGAGGCCTCGGCATGAAAGCCTTCGCCGAGCTGTATTCCCGACTGGACGCCACCACCTCCAGCAACGCCAAGCTGGCCGCCATGCGTGACTATTTCGCGAAGGTGCCGCCGCAGGATGCGGCGTGGGCAGTGTATTTCCTCTCCGGCGGACGCCCACGCCAACTGGTGCCCACCAAACTGTTGCGCGAACAAGCCATGACCCTGGGCAAGCTGCCAGAATGGTTGTTCGAAGAAAGCTATCAGGCCGTCGGTGACCTGGCAGAAACTCTGGCGCTGCTATTACCAGAGGCCGAACACGACTCTGACGAAGGTCTGGCCGTCTGGATGGAAGACAAGCTGCTGCCTTTGCGGGGCTTGCCTCCAGAAGAACTGTCCGAGCGCCTGCCGACATTCTGGGGGCAGTTGGACCGGGTCAGCCTGATGGTCTGCATCAAGCTGATCACCGGCAGTTTTCGGGTCGGCGTCTCAAAATTACTGGTCACTCGCGCCCTCGCCGCCATGGCCGATATCGACAGCAAACGCGTGGCGCAACGCCTGGTGGGTTACACCGACTTGTCTCACCGGCCCAGCGCCGAAGGTTTCCTTAAACTGATCGCAGCCGAATCGGCTGACGAGCACGCCCAGCGTGGCGGTCAGCCTTATCCGTTTTTCCTCGCCCACGCCTTGCAGCAGCCGGTGGATCAGTTCGAGAGCCTGCTGGGGCCTGCGGAAAACTGGCAAGTGGAATGGAAGTGGGACGGTATTCGCGCACAACTGGTCAAGCGCGAAGGTCGCTTGTGGATCTGGTCTCGCGGTGAAGAACTGGTCACGGACCGCTTCCCTGAGCTGCACAGCCTGGTGCAAAGCTTGCCCGACGGGACGGTCATCGACGGCGAAATTGTCGTCTGGAAACCAGCAGAACAGGAAGTAACTGAGGGCGCGGAGTTTTCCCTCAGCGCTGAATCCCCGCCAGAGGCCACGCAGGCTCAACCATCAGTGCAGCCCTTCGCGCTCCTGCAGCAGCGTATCGGCCGTAAAACGCTGGGCAAGAAAATCCTCGAAGAAGTGCCCGTTGTAGTGCTCGCTTACGACCTGCTGGAATGGCAGGAGCATGATTGGCGCAGCCGCCCGCAACATGAGCGACGCAGCCAACTGGAAAAGGTCATTGAAACCTGCCAAAGCCCTGTGCTGCTCCCCTCCCCGGTGATCAATGGCAAAGACTGGCTGGACTTGAGTGTCCAGCGTGAAGCCTCTCGCAGCCTGGGCGTCGAAGGCATGATGCTCAAATCCCGGGACTCTCTGTATGGCGTCGGGCGCACCAAAGACATGGGCGTCTGGTGGAAATGGAAGGTTGATCCATTCAGCGTCGATGCGGTGCTGATCTACGCCCAGCGTGGCCATGGCAGGCGCGCCAGCCTGTACAGCGATTACACGTTCGCGGTGTGGGACGGCCCGCCCGGACAAAGCGAGCGCACCTTGGTGCCATTCGCCAAAGCCTATTCAGGCCTGACCGACGAGGAAATGCGCAAGGTCGACGCCATTGTGCGCAAGACCACCGTCGAGAAATTCGGCCCGGTCAGCAGTGTGACTCCAAGCCTGGTATTCGAACTGGGCTTCGAAGGGATTGCGCTGTCAAAACGCCACAAAAGCGGGATTGCGGTACGTTTTCCCCGTATGTTGCGCTGGCGGCAGGATAAATCAGTCGCCGAGGCCGATAGCTTGTCGACGTTGCAGGACTTGCTGGGGTAGGATGCCGCCCTTTTTTGGGTCGCGACACCGGTCACGCACCTTGTTGGAGCGTGGCTTGCCCGCGAATGCTTTACCGCGTGTACACACGTTCATGAGATGCATAGGTCTCTTCGCGGGCAAGCCTCGCTCCAACAGAGAAACGAGTAATTGCGTGAATAGTGGCATACCACTGGCAGTCAACATTGCGACAACTCCGTACATTTAAAACGCACGTTCGTATCTTTGGTTCGGAAATTGCTATCTTCTGTGGTCTGGCACCCGCCGGTAGCAAGCCTCGCGTGTTCCCAACGCTCAATTTGGTTTTAAGGACTGAACGATGAAAAAAGCATGGCTGACCCTTTCTGCATTGGCTGTTTGTCTCGCTGCAGGCAATGCAATGGCCAAGGAATACAAGGAACTGCGTTTTGGCGTTGATCCTTCTTATGCACCTTTCGAATCAAAAGCCGCTGACGGCAGCCTGGTAGGCTTCGACATCGACCTGGGCAACGCTATCTGCGAAGAGCTGAAAGTTAAATGCAAATGGGTTGAAAGCGATTTCGACGGCATGATTCCAGGCCTGAAAGCGCGTAAATTCGACGGCGTCATCTCGTCGATGACCGTTACCCCGGCGCGTGAGAAAGTCATCGACTTCTCCAACGAGCTGTTCTCCGGCCCGACGTCCCTGGTGTTCAAAAAAGGTGCAGCCCTGACGGCTGACCCGGCTAGCCTGAAAGGCAAAACCGTGGGCTACGAGCAAGGCACCATTCAGGAAGCCTATGCCAAAGCCGTGCTGGACAAGGCAGGCGTGAAAACCCAGGCCTATGCCAACCAGGATCAGGTTTACGCCGACCTGGTTTCCGGTCGTCTTGATGCGTCCATTCAGGACATGCTGCAAGCCGAACTGGGCTTCCTGAAGTCACCACAAGGTGCCGATTACGAAGTCAGCAAACCAATCGACAGCGAATTGCTGCCTTCCAAAACCGCGATCGGTATCGCGAAAGGTAACAAAGAGCTCAAGGCCCTGCTGGATAAAGGTATCAAAGCGTTACACGACGACGGCAAATATGCCGAGATCCAGAAGAAGCATTTCGGCGATCTGAATCTGTATAGCGGTAAATAACACCCCGACGCCCATGGATTTCGGCGATCATCCACCGCCGATTTCCATGGGCGTTTTGTTTTATTGACCGTTAAAGGCTTTACCCATGTTCGATACGCTGCTGCAAACCCTCGGACTCTCCACCTTCAGCCTCAAAGGCTTTGGCCCTCTGCTGCTTGAAGGGACGTGGATGACCGTTAAATTATCGCTGCTGTCGCTGTTCGTGAGCATTGTGCTCGGACTGATCGGCGCCAGTGCAAAACTGTCGAGCGCCGCCATCGTGCGGATGCCGGCGCAGCTCTACACCACGCTGATCCGTGGCGTTCCCGACCTGGTGTTGATGTTGCTGATCTTCTACAGCCTGCAAACTTGGCTGAGTCAGCTGACCGACGCAATGGAATGGGACTACATCGAAATTGATCCTTTCAGCGCAGGCGTGATCACCCTCGGTTTCATCTACGGTGCCTACTTCACCGAAACCTTCCGTGGTGCGATCCTTTCCGTGCCGCGTGGACAGGTCGAAGCCGCCACCGCTTACGGCCTCAGTCGCGCACAGCGGTTCCGCTATGTGGTATTCCCGCAGATGATGCGTTTTGCCCTGCCGGGTATCGGTAACAACTGGCAAGTGCTGCTCAAGGCCACTGCGCTGGTGTCGATCATCGGTCTGGCCGATCTGGTCAAGGCCGCACAGGACGCCGGCAAAAGCACCTACCAACTGTTTTATTTCCTGGTCCTCGCTGCATTGATTTACCTGCTGATCACCAGCGCTTCGAACTTTGCCCTGCGTTGGGCTGAACGGCGGTATTCCGCAGGCAGCCGGGAGGCTCAACGATGATCGAACTGCTTCAGGAATACTGGCGCCCCTTCCTTTATAGCGACGGCGTACACATCACCGGCCTCGCCATGACCATGTGGCTACTCAGCGCTTCGATCGCCATCGGCTTTCTGGTCTCGATCCCGCTGTCCATCGCTCGCGTGTCCAGCAATTGCTGGGTTCGTTGGCCGGTGCAGTTCTACACCTATCTGTTTCGCGGCACGCCCCTCTATATACAGCTGCTGATTTGCTACACCGGTATCTACAGCCTCGAAGCCGTACGCGCGCAGCCGATCCTCGACTCGTTCTTCCGCGATGCGATGAACTGCACGATCCTGGCGTTCGCCCTGAACACGTGCGCGTACACCACCGAGATTTTCGCCGGGGCGATCCGCAGCATGAACCACGGCGAAGTCGAAGCCGCCAAAGCCTACGGACTGACCGGCTGGAAGCTTTACGCTTACGTGATCATGCCGTCGGCCCTGCGTCGCTCGCTGCCCTTCTACAGCAACGAAGTGATCCTGATGCTGCATTCGACCACTGTGGCCTTCACCGCCACTGTGCCGGACATTCTCAAAGTCGCTCGAGACGCCAACTCGGCCACCTTCATGACGTTCCAGTCGTTCGGTATCGCCGCCATTATTTACCTGTGCGTCACGTTCATCCTGGTCGGCCTGTTCCGCCTTGCCGAACGCCGCTGGCTGGCCTTTCTCGGCCCGACTCACTAGGACCTGCCCATGCGTCATGAAACCCACGATCTGCTCGCGCCGGTGCCGGGCACTGCGCGGCAGATCCACAGTTTTCACTACGGTCCGCAAGACGGCGCCTGCAAGGTCTTTATCCAGGCCTCGCTGCATGCCGACGAGCTGCCGGGCATGCTGGTTGCCTGGTACCTGAAGCAGCGTCTGAGTGAGCTGGAAAATGCCGGTTTACTGCTGGGTGAAATCGTCGTCGTGCCAGTGGCCAATCCCATCGGCCTGGAACAGGTCCTGATGGACGTTCCATTGGGCCGTTATGAGCTGGAAAGCGGACAGAACTTCAACCGTTGGTTTGTCGACCTCGGCGCACAAGTGGGCGATGACGTTGAAACCCAGCTAAACGACGATCCGCAGCACAACATCCGGCTGATCCGCCGCAGCCTGAGCAAAGCGCTTGAAGCGCAGATCGCATCGACCCAGCTGCAATCGCAACGCCTGACCTTGCAACGTCTTGCCTGCGATGCCGACATGGTTCTGGACCTGCATTGCGACTTCGAATCCGTCGAGCACCTGTACACCACGCCTGAAGCCTGGCCACAGGTGGAAATGCTCTCGCGTTACCTCGGCGCTCAGGCCAGCCTGTTGGCCACTGACTCCGGTGGCCAGTCGTTCGATGAATGCTTCACGCTGGTCTGGTGGCAATTGCAACAGCGCTTTGGTGATCGCTTTGCGATTCCCATGGGCAGTTTCTCCGTAACTCTGGAGCTGCGCGGCCAGGGCGATGTGAATCACGCGCTGGCCAGCCGCGACTGTCAGGCATTGATCAATTATCTGATCCATTTCGGTGCCATTGGCGGCGAAGTGTCGACTGCTCCGGAATTACTGTATCCAGCCACGCCACTGGCGGCGGTGGAACCCGTCGCTACGCCGGTCGGCGGGCTACTGGTGTTTTGCGCCCAACCCGGCGAATACGTCGAGGCGGGCCAGTTGATCGCAGAAGTCATCGACCCGATCAGCGACGCCGTCATGCCGATCCACACGTTCAATTCCGGACTGCTCTATGCGCGCTCGTTACGCCGCATGGCCACCGCCGGCATGGTCATCGCTCACGTCGCAGGCACCGAAGCCTACCGTAGCGGCTACCTACTTTCTCCTTGAGGACTTGCTTGTCATGTACAAACTGACCATCGATGGCCTGCATAAAAGCTACGGCGATAACAAAGTACTCAAAGGTGTTTCGCTCAAAGCCAGCAGCGGCGATGTCATCTGCCTGATCGGCGCCAGTGGCTCCGGCAAAAGCACGTTCCTGCGCTGCATCAACTTCCTCGAACAGCCCAACGATGGCGCCATGAGCCTGGACGGCAAGCAAGTCCGCATGGTGAGCGACAGGGGCCACATGCGCGTCGCCGACCCGGACGAACTGCAAAGCATCCGCACCCGTCTGGCCATGGTGTTCCAGCATTTCAACCTGTGGGCGCACATGACCGTGCTGGAAAACATCACCATGGCACCGCGCCGGGTGCTGGGGGTTTCAAAAGAAGAAGCCGAAGCCCGCGCCCGCAAGTATCTCGACAAGGTTGGCCTGCCGGAACGTGTTGCCGATCAATACCCGGCGTTCCTTTCTGGCGGTCAGCAGCAGCGCGTAGCCATTGCCCGAGCGTTGGCGATGGAACCGGAAATCATGCTGTTTGACGAGCCTACTTCGGCGCTCGACCCGGAACTGGTCGGTGAAGTGCTCAAAGTGATTCAGGGCCTGGCTGAAGAAGGCCGGACCATGATCATGGTGACTCACGAAATGAGCTTCGCCCGCAAAGTCGCCAACCAGATCGTGTTCCTGCACCAGGGCCAGATCGAAGAGTCCGGGCACCCGGATGAAGTGCTGGGCAACCCTAAAAGCGAGCGGCTGCAGCAGTTTCTTAGTGGGAATTTGAAATAGCCTGTGACAGGTGATGACCTGTGGGCTGATGACGTGGGACCGGCTTCAGCCGGGAAGAGGCCGGGGCAGCCGCTGAATGTGTGGCGTCTGCCAGTCAGCCTTCCCGGCTAAAGCCGGTCCCACGTCAGCTTGCGGGCAGACATCGAATCTCCCGCAGGTCCGGCGTTGGTAAGACCTGCCTATCCAACAAAACTAATCCCCTCGCCCCGCTGTCTCTGAAATACCCCCTTTCAGAGCACACAGCGGCGCATGAGCAGACCTACCGATTTCGCTCAGCGATGGTTTTCGGAACGCAGCTGGAAACCTTTTCCTTTTCAGAAAGAGGTCTGGTTGGCCGTCAAGCAAGGACAATCCGGGCTGCTGCATGCCAGCACAGGTTCAGGTAAAACCTACGCGGTGTGGTTTGCTGCGCTGAACCGCTTCGCACAATCCGCCAAGCCATCTGCCGACACCAAACCCCGCAAGCGCAAACCGCCTGCAGCCCCGTTGAGCGTGTTGTGGATAACTCCCATGCGCGCACTGGCCGCCGACACGGCCAGGGCGCTTGAAGCTCCGTTGGCAGATCTGGACATCCCCTGGAGCGTCGGCCTGCGCACAGGCGATACCAGCAGCAGCGAACGCGCCCGACAAGGGCGGCGACTGCCCACTGCGCTGATCACCACGCCCGAAAGCCTGACCCTGCTGCAGACCCGTGCTGACGCTCAAAGCACGTTCTCGACCTTGAAAATGGTGGTCGTGGATGAATGGCACGAACTGATCGGCAACAAGCGCGGCGTTCAGTTGCAACTGGCACTGGCCCGCTTGCGCCTATGGAATCCGGGTCTGATCGTGTGGGGCGTTTCTGCGACGCTTGGCAATCAACAGCACGCTCAGGAAGTGCTGGTCGGTGAAGGCGGCGTCAGTGTTCAAGGCAAAATCACTAAAGAGCTGCGGGTGGATACCCTGTTGCCGCCGTCCATCGAGCGCTTTCCGTGGGCCGGGCATATGGGCCTGCGGATGCTGCCGCAAGTACTCGCAGAAGTGGACAGCAGCGCCAGTTGCCTGGTATTCACCAATACTCGTGCACAATCGGAAATCTGGTATCAGGCCCTGCTGGAAGCTCGTCCCGACTGGGCCGGACTGATTGCCCTGCACCACGGCTCACTGGCGCGGGAAGTGCGTGACTGGGTCGAGCGCGCCCTGAAGGATGGCCAGCTCAAAGCGGTGGTGTGTACGTCCAGTCTCGACCTGGGTGTGGACTTTCTGCCCGTCGAACGCGTGCTGCAAATCGGCTCACCCAAAGGCGTCGCACGTCTCATGCAACGCGCCGGGCGCTCAGGCCATGCGCCGGGCCGCCCGTCGCGGGTGACGCTGGTGCCAACGCATAGCCTGGAAATGGTTGAGGCCGCTGCGGCCCATGACGCGGTTGCGGCACGGATGATCGAGCCTCGAGAGTCGCCGCATAAACCTCTCGACGTACTGGTCCAGCATCTGGTCAGCATGGCGCTGGGCGGCGGCTTCGATCCTGAAACGCTGTTACACGAAGTCCGTACTGCCTGGGCTTATCGAGAACTGACCGATGACGAGTGGCAATGGGCATTGGCTTTCGTTCGTCATGGCGGCCATTCGTTGACCGCCTATCCGGACTACCGACGCGTAGAGCCTGACGAAAATGGCATCTGGCGGGTGCCGGACGCGCGCCTTGCCAGACGTCACCGCATGAGCATTGGCACCATCGTCAGCGACGCCAGCATCAACGTGAAGTACTGGAAAAAAGGTGGCGGCGGTGGCTCGCTGGGCAGCGTCGAAGAAGGGTTCATTGCGCGACTGAAACCCGGTGATGGCTTTCTCTTTAGTGGGCGGCTATTGGAGCTGGTACGCGTGGAAAACATGACCGCCTATGTGAAAAAGGCCACCAGCAAAAAAGCCGCTGTTCCTCGCTGGAATGGTGGGCGCATGCCGCTCTCCAGCGAACTGGCGGCTGCGGTGGTGACAAAGTTCGACGCAGCCGCTCACGGAGAATTCAACAGCCCGGAAATGCAGGCCGTCAAACCCTTGCTGGAAGTCCAGCGGCAGTGGTCCGCCCTGCCCCAGGAAAATACCCTGCTGGCAGAAATCATGAAATCCCGTGAGGGATGGCACCTGTTTCTCTACCCCTTTGCCGGTCGTCATGTGCATCTGGGGCTGGCGAGCCTGTTGGCCTGGCGACTGAGCCGCCATACACCGCTGACCTTCTCCATCGCTGTCAACGACTACGGCTTTGAGCTGCTCAGCGCCACCGAACTGGATTGGCAGGCACAACTGCACCCTGAGCTGTTCAGTGAAGAACACCTGATGAACGACATCATGGCCAGCCTCAACGCGGGCGAACTGGCCCTGCGACGCTTCAGGGAAATTGCCCGTATTGCCGGGTTGGTATTCTCCGGGTATCCGGGTGCGCCGAAGAGCAACCGGCAACTGCAGGCATCCAGTGGGTTGTTCTTTGAAGTTTTCAAACAATACGACGCTGGCAATCTGCTGCTGACCCAGGCTCAGGAAGAGGTTCTGCGTCAGGAGCTGGATGTCACGAGACTGGAGCACACCTTGCAACGCATCAACCAACGCACGCTGGACGTACATTTGATCAAACGCGCTACGCCTATGGCGTTTCCCCTGCTGGTGGAACGCATGCGAGAAAGCCTGAGTTCGGAAAAACTCGCCGACCGGATTGCCCGAATGGTGCGCGATCTGGAAAAAGCAGCAGGACCTGACGCCACATGAACCCTCACGTCCCTGTACAACTGGCAGGTGCGGAACTGTGGTTGCTGGCTGAAAAAGCGATTTACTATCCCGAATACAGAGCTCTGCTGATCGCCGATGTGCATTTTGGCAAAGCGGCTGCCTTTCGTGCGCTTGGACAACCGGTGCCACAAGGCACGACCCAGAACAATTTGCAGCGCCTTGATGATCTGCTGCAAAGCTATCCCTGTGATCGGCTGATCTTCCTCGGTGACTTCCTGCATGCGAGGCAATCACGCACCCCGTCAACGCTAGAGGCACTGAGCAATTGGCGATCACGACATCCGACGCTGGCAATCACGCTGATCCGCGGCAATCACGATAAACACGCGGGTGATCCGCCCTCGGATCTGATGATCGAGACCGTACCGGAGCCTCTACTGCTAGGGCCGTTCGCGCTGCAGCATGAGCCCCATCCGCACCCGACTCATCATGTGCTGGCCGGGCATGTTCATCCGGTTTATCACTTGCAGGGGCGTGGACGTCAGCGGTTGCGACTGGCTTGTTTCTATCTCAATGAGCGCACGAGTCTATTGCCCGCGTTCGGCGCATTCACCGGCGGGTACAAAGTAGAACGTGAGGAAGACAGCAGAATTTACGTGGTGGGGGATGGTGCGGTGTGGGCGACCGGCTGAAACGATTCATGCCTGCGCTTTCAACCCCAATAAGCGCCTGATCGAGCATGACCTGGACGTCATCAGCAGCACTGCTGGCCAATGCATGCGCCAGCAGTGACAAGAAAATTATTCAGGCAACCGGAGCCGGTGGTGGCTCGTCGGGAACGGTTGGGCTACCGGGTTCAATCGGATCGGGATTGTCTCCCGGCCCATCTGGCCCTGGTTGGCCTGGAATACCGCCGCCAACCATATTGAACTGCGGATAGGCGAGTAACGACAAGGCAAGCAGACCCACGTGATTCTCTCGCGGGTCAGCCCCCTGGGCGCTGGCATTCGATTGTCTCTTCATAAGGTACTCCTGAGCGTTATCCCCTACCCACGCAGTGTGAGGAGAAGCGATTCAGTCAATAGAGTGCCGAATTGAGGACTAATTCAATTTCGCCAGCGTTAACGGTAACAAATATCAGTTAAGCGCGAGGCAAGGTAACGCCGCGCTGCCCTTGATATTTGCCGCCACGGTCCTTGTAAGACACTTCACACTCTTCGTCGGACTCGAGGAAAAGCATTTGTGCCACGCCTTCGTTTGCGTAGATTTTCGCAGGCAGTGTGGTGGTGTTGGAGAACTCCAGCGTCACATGACCTTCCCATTCCGGCTCAAGCGGGGTCACGTTGACGATGATGCCGCAGCGTGCATAAGTGCTTTTACCCAGACAGATGGTCAGCACATTACGCGGGATGCGGAAGTATTCGACGGTGCGGGCCAGGGCGAACGAGTTCGGCGGGATGATGCAAACGTCGCTTTTCACGTCGACAAAGCTGCCTTCATCGAAGTTTTTCGGGTCAACGATTGCAGAATTGATGTTGGTAAAAATCTTGAATTCATCTGCACAGCGCACATCGTAGCCATAGCTGGAAACGCCATAAGAGATGAGACGACTGGCACCTTCGCCACGCATCTGGCGCTCGACGAAGGGCTCGATCATGCCCTGCTCCTGCGCCATGCGGCGAATCCACTTGTCCGATTTGATGCTCATGGCGATGTCCTGATAGCTGGGTGAAAAAACATGTCCGGCATCTTACCGGGCCACGGCGCCGTGTTCAAAGCCTGTAGCAGCGTGCCAGCCAATGCTTTTCCCCATGAATGGAAATAATCCTCAATTGACGGTTGGCATGCTCAAAAAAAAGCGTTAAGGTGGCGTCACTGTGTTGCTTGTGTCACTGAGAATCTCTACACGATGTTGAATTTCGATCCAACCATCTCCAAGAATTTTTCCTGCTCTTTGCACTCAGTCTCGGCCAGGGCACTTCCTGAGTCGCAGTTAACTTTGTCCAAGGAGATACACCATGTCTAATCGCCAAACTGGTACCGTTAAGTGGTTCAATGATGAAAAAGGCTTCGGCTTCATCACTCCACAATCCGGTGACGACCTGTTCGTACACTTCAAAGCTATCCAATCTGACGGCTTCAAAAGCCTGAAAGAAGGCCAACAGGTCTCTTTCATCGCTACCCGCGGTCAGAAAGGCATGCAAGCTGAAGAAGTTCAAGTTATCTAACTTGTACTTATTCGCTTAAAGAACCCCGCTTCGGCGGGGTTTTTTTATGCCCGTAGGAAATGCCTGCTGATTTCCGTAGGACCGGCTTTAGCCGGGAGGGCGCCAGTGCGGCCGATATAATTGCATTGCGTACCGGCTCCCTCCCGGCCAAAGCCGGGCCTACGGCATGATTAGAGCGCTACATGCTAATCGTCGCTGACAGAAATACTCGGCATCGCCGGGCTGGCCGCTTCCTGCAGCACAATCCGTGCACCTACATGTCGCGCCAGTTCCTGATAGACCATCGCGATCTGACTTTCCGGCTCAGCAATAACCGTCGGCTTACCACCATCGGCCTGCTCGCGGATCAGCATCGACAACGGCAATGAAGCCAGCAGCTCAACGTCATAATGCGAGGCCAGCTTCTCGCCACCGCCCTCACCGAACAAATGCTCAGCGTGACCGCAGTTCGAGCAGATGTGTACAGCCATATTTTCCACGACGCCAAGCACCGGAATATTGACCTTGCGGAACATCTCGACGCCTTTCTTCGCGTCCAGCAGTGCAAGATCCTGAGGCGTGGTGACGATCACAGCACCTGCGACCGGGACTTTCTGGGCCAGCGTCAGCTGTATATCACCCGTACCCGGCGGCATGTCGATGACCAGGTAATCCAGATCATTCCACGCCGTTTGCGTAATCAACTGCAGCAATGCACCGGAAACCATAGGACCGCGCCACACCATCGGCGTGTTGTCATCGGTCAGAAAGGCCATGGACATCACTTCAACACCGTGGGCCTCGATCGGCACGAACCATTTCTTATCCTTGATCTTAGGCCGCGTACCTTCTGCAATACCGAACATCACGCCCTGACTCGGACCATAGATATCAGCATCCAGAATGCCGACCCGCGCACCTTCGCGAGACAACGCCAACGCCAGATTCGCCGCCGTGGTGGATTTGCCAACGCCGCCTTTGCCGGACGCTACGGCGACAATGTTCTTCACATTGGCCAGACCCGGGATCTGCCCTTGCGCCTTGTGCGGCTCGATCACGCAGGTGATATCCACTTTGGCCGAGGTCACACCCTCCAGGCCTTCAATGGCAATTTGCAGCATCTGCGCCCAGCCACTTTTGAACAGACCGGCCGCGTAACCCAGTTCAAGCTGGACACTCACGCGCTCGCCGTGAACCTCAATGGCACGCACGCACCCGGCGGTGACGGGGTCCTGATTCAGATAAGGATCGGTATATTGGCGAAGAACGGCTTCCACCGCTGCGCGATTAACAGCGCTCATGGGCTACTCCCGAATAAAGACAGACTAAAACAGGCGGCTATCCTAACGCTTCTGCGTGCCACCGGCATGGTTTCGCTGGAATCATCATTCCCGTAGGAGCGCGCTTGCCCGCGATAGCGTCAGACCGGGCGGTAATATTTCGACTGAAATACCGCAATCGCGGGCAAGCGCGCTCCTACAGGCGATGCGCAAGGATTCAAAGCGCACATTCCTACAGTCAGCACAGGATGAAAAAAATCACTCAGACCTTTATAGTGGCCGACCTCCGTTTCACTTCAAGTAGCCGAGCCCCATGTCCGAGCCACGCAAGATCCTCGTTACCAGCGCCCTGCCCTATGCCAATGGTTCGATCCATCTTGGCCATATGCTTGAGTACATCCAGACCGATATGTGGGTGCGCTTCCAGAAGCACCGCGGCAACCAATGCATTTATGTCTGCGCGGACGACGCTCACGGCTCGGCAATCATGCTGCGCGCAGAAAAGGAAGGCATCACCCCGGAACAACTGATCGACAACGTCAAGGCGGAACACAGCGCCGACTTCAGTGATTTCCTGGTGGACTTCGACAATTTCCACTCGACGCACTCGGATGAAAACCGCGAGCTGTCGAGCATGATCTACACCCGCCTGCGCGATGCCGGGCATATCGCTACTCGCTCTATCACCCAGTATTTCGACCCAGAAAAGAAAATGTTCCTGGCCGACCGCTTCATCAAGGGCACGTGCCCGAAATGCGGCACTGAGGATCAGTACGGCGACAACTGCGAAAAGTGCGGTGCGACCTACGCCCCCACTGACCTGAAGGACCCGAAATCGGCGATTTCCGGCGCTACGCCTGTCTTGAAAGACTCGAAGCATTTCTTCTTCGACCTGCCAGCCTTTGACGCCATGCTCAAAAGCTGGACACGCAGCGGCACCCTGCAGGATGCCGTGGCAAACAAGATCGCCGAATGGCTGGATGCCGGCCTGCAGCAGTGGGATATCTCCCGCGACGCACCTTACTTCGGCTTCGAAATCCCTGATGAGCCGGGCAAATACTTCTACGTATGGCTGGACGCTCCTGTCGGTTACATGGCCAGCTTCAAGAACCTTTGCGCGCGCCGTCCGGATCTGGATTTCGATGCATTCTGGGCCAAGGATTCGACCACCGAGCTGTATCACTTCATCGGCAAGGACATCGTCAACTTCCACGCCCTGTTCTGGCCAGCAATGCTTGAAGGTGCTGGCCTGCGCAAGCCGACCGGTATCAACGTACACGGCTACCTGACCGTCAATGGCCAGAAAATGTCGAAATCGCGGGGCACGTTCATCAAGGCCCGCACCTATCTGGATCAGCTGTCGCCGGAGTACCTGCGTTATTACTACGCAGCCAAGCTGGGCAAAGGTGTGGACGACCTCGATCTGAACCTCGACGACTTCGTACAGAAGGTCAACTCGGACCTGATCGGCAAGGTCGTGAACATTGCCAGTCGTTGTGCCGGCTTCATTCACAAAGGCAATGCCGGTGTCATGGTGGCTGAAAATGCAGCCCCGGAATTGACCGACGCATTTCTGGCCGCAGCGCCTGGTATCGCGGAAGCCTATGAGGCACGCGACTTCGCCCGCGCGATGCGCGAAATCATGGGTCTGGCGGACCGGGCCAATGCCTGGATTGCCGACAAGGCTCCCTGGTCGCTGGCCAAGCAGGAAGGTAAACAGGATGAAGTGCAGGCGGTTTGCGCACTGGGCATCAACCTGTTCCGGCAATTGGTGATTTTTCTCAAGCCGGTATTGCCACTGTTGGCTGCCGACGCCGAGAAATTTCTCAACGTTGCGCCACTGACCTGGGATGATCACAAGACGCTGCTGAGCAATCATCAGCTCAACCCGTTCCAGGCCCTGATGAGCCGCATCGATCCAGCCAAGGTTGAAGCCATGACTGCCGCTTCGAAAGAAGACCTGACGGCCAGCGCAACCGATACCGGTGCAGCCCCCGAGGGTAACGGTGAGCTCGTCAAGGATCCGCTGTCTGCCGAGATCGATTTCGATACCTTTGCGGCAGTTGACCTGCGAGTCGCCCTGATCCTCAAGGCTGAGCATGTTGAAGGGGCAGACAAACTGCTACGCCTGACGCTGGATATCGGTGACGAGCAGCGCAACGTGTTCTCCGGCATCAAAAGCGCCTACCCGAACCCGACCGAGCTTGAGGGTCGTCTGACCATGATGATCGCCAACCTCAAGCCGCGGAAAATGCGCTTCGGCATCTCGGAAGGCATGGTGATGGCCGCAGGCCCGGGTGGTGAAGAAATTTACCTGCTTAGCCCTGATAGCGGTGCCAAACCCGGCCAGCGCATCAAGTAAGACATGAGCCTTACCCGATAACAGCCTTGTATGCTGTTATCGGGTTTGTGCTTTTTGCAGTAACCGAACGCTCGTCAGAGAGCGCTTTACCCACTTAACTTAATTGCTCACCGCCTGTTCGCCAATTCGGCAAAACCATGAATCTCATCCAAAGCATCGACGCCCTGCTGCCCCAGACCCAATGCGGAAAATGCGGACATCCCGGCTGCAAGCCTTACGCAGAAGGAATAGCCCAGGGCGAGGCGATCAACAAATGTCCGCCGGGTGGCGATGAGACCGTTGCGGCTCTGGCGCAGTTGCTCAGCGTTCCCGCCCTGCGCGTCGATCCGCAGCGGGGTTCGGCGCCAGCACAAGTCGCGTTTATCCGGGAAGCTGAATGCATTGGCTGCACCAAGTGCATTCAGGCCTGCCCGGTCGACGCTATCGTCGGTGCAGCAAAGTTCATGCACACCGTCATCGTCGACGAATGCACCGGTTGCGACCTGTGTGTCGCCCCCTGCCCGGTGGATTGCATTGACCTGCTGCCGCTGCCTTCTACCGTCATACCTATCGTCAGCGGGCACGCGACGACTGTGCCAGAGCAAGAGAATCGCAGCCACAAGCGAAACCTGGCACGACGTCGCTTCGAGTCCCGCAACGCGCGGTTGCGACGTGAAGAGGAGCGTCGGCACGCTGAGCGACTTGCGCGTACGCAAAGGGCAACAGCAGCGCCTGACGCCTCTCGCTTACCCGTGCATTCAGCAATGGAGCGCACAAACACGCAAAGCGTTGCCGTCGATGACGAAGCATTGAAAAAAGCCCGCATCAACGTGGCAATGAGCAGGGCTCAACTCAATAAATCCCTGAAGGCATTCGGTCACCCTCCCATCGCCGAGCAGGCAGCACGTCTGGTTCAACTGCAGCAGGAATACGAAACGGCCGAACAAGCGCTTAACAGCCTTCAATCCGCGCAGCCAGGCCCAATCGCGACTCCGATGCCGCGGATGGACAACAGCGGGGTCAAACGTGCAAAAATCCAACTGGCCATGGCCCGCGCCGCCTTGAAAAAAGCGCAAACGAGCGAGGCCTCTTCAGAGCAGATCGCGAGCCTGACGACTGAGCTTCAACATGCCGAACAGGCGCTTGAGACCGCAGAACAGAGTCTGTCGGCCAACCCGCAAGCTATCGCCCCCAAGGAAAATCTCGGTTCATGAATGCTGCAAAACGTCAGGAAATCTTTCGTCGCCTTCACGAAGACAACCCGGATCCAAAGACTGAACTGGCCTACACCACGCCATTTGAACTGCTCATCTCTGTGATCCTTTCAGCACAGGCAACGGATGTCAGCGTGAACAAGGCCACCGCACGGCTTTATCCTGTCGCCAACACCCCACAGGCGATCTATGACCTTGGCGTGGAAGGTTTGTCCGAATACATAAAAACCATCGGTCTTTACAACAGCAAGGCTAAAAACGTTATAGAAACGTGCCGAATGCTCATGGAGTTGCACGGTGGAGAAGTGCCACAGACACGCGAAGCACTTGAAGCCTTGCCCGGCGTCGGGCGCAAGACAGCCAATGTGGTGCTCAATACCGCATTTCGCCAAATTGCCATGGCGGTAGACACTCACATATTTCGTGTCAGCAATCGTACCGGCATCGCGCCAGGTAAAAACGTGGTTGAGGTAGAAAAGCAGTTGATGAAGTTTGTACCCAAAGATTATTTGCTGGATGCCCACCACTGGCTGATCCTGCTCGGCCGCTACGTTTGCCAGGCTCGAAAGCCACGCTGCGGCAGCTGCATGATCGAAGACCTGTGCGATTACAAGCACAAGACCTCGGACGATTGAGCGATAGGGCCTCGAACGACTGATCGATTGAAAAAATCTTTTTTACCCGCTCGCAGATACTCGCTATAAGGTGCGCCAACGACAGCCTAAGTCTGGAGTCACCTTATGAGCACCGACAAAGAGCAATTGGACGTAGACGACGATTTCATTGCGGTTGAATCAGATGATGCAGAACCTGCACCTGTTGAACCGGCCAAGACCAATCTCAGCAAACGGCGCACGATCGACAACATGCTTGAAGAAAGACGCCTGCAGAAGCAACTGGCTGATTACGACTACGATCTTTGATCGCTACGACCGCGTCACCCGCCATTCAAAGCCTCTCATGTGCGAGAGGCTTTAGAGCTCAGCGCCAAAAGCGGTGGCGCAATGTCATGATTCCCTCCCGACGAAAACCGCAAAACCCCCTCAGACCAGACCATTACGCTGAGCAAGCTCGATAAGATCGACCAGCGAATGAGCATTCAGCTTGAGCAGCAGCCGAGTCTTGTAGGTGCTGACTGTTTTATTGCTCAAAAACATTCCATCTGCAATTTCCTTATTGGTTTTGCCTCGAGCCAATTGCTGCAACACCATCATTTCCCGACCAGAAAGACGATCGACCATATCAGCTTCGCTGGCATTGCCCATGCTTGAGCGAACGGTATGCAGCGCCTGGTTAGGGAAATAACTGTAGCCCGACAATACGGCCTTGATCGCACTCAACAATTCGGTGAGGTCTTGCTGCTTGCACACATATCCAGCTGCCCCGGCCTGCATGCAGCGCATTGAGAAATGCCCAGGTGCCTGAGAAGTAAGGATCAGCACCTTGAACGGCAGCGTCATGGCAGACAGACGCGCAATGACTTCAAGGCCATCCAGCTTTGGAATGCCTATGTCGAGAATCACGATATCGGGCAAATGCTCACGAGCCAGTTGCAGGGCATCCACTCCATTATCCGTCTCCGCAATGACCTCATAGCCATGGCGCTCCATCAGCATACGAACAGCAAGGCGAATGACGGGATGATCGTCCACGATCAGCACTTTATTCATGGGCAGTCCAATTTTCGCTTTTCGAAGTTTCAGAGTCAGCACAATAGCTTAGTCGTTTAGTGCTTTGCATGGCGCCCCCCCCTTGGGACTGACAGCCAAAGACCATTCCCACAACCACAGCAGAAGTTTCCTACAAATATGAGTCTAAATGACGCTACATAAGAGGCCATCACAAGTCTGCCTGCGCTGAAAGAGAGAAATTAACTGCTTTGTACAAAATAGAGATAAAGGAGCGTGAATCAACTAATAGAATTATTATGTTCGGGTCAAGCATTTTTCAAATATCCCTTTGGACTAATAAACATGCGTTACACCGGTTTGGTCGATCCTGAAGCCATCGACAACTGTGACAAGTGGTCGAGCGCTCAGCCTAGATAGCTTCTAGCCATCGCCAGAAACGATGCTTTGATACTCCCTTCATACGTCCCCGAAATTTCCGGGCCTCACGAGCAAAAAATATACTGTTACATTGCTGATACACAGGCCCTGCGCGTCGGCGACGGCATCCAATATGTCAGAACACCGGCACATTAAGCGTCAAGGTTGTGCCAACAGAATATTTCAGGCGGCCCCCTCCGCGACGTTTAAAAAATACACACTTTGCGGCGTTCATTTTGTAAATATATATATTTTGCGAAAATTCCTACTTAGGTTTCGGAAACGACTGAACTCTCAAGAAAGCTTGACCGCCTTGCTCATTCAAATGTGCGGTATTCATGCATCGCACAACTCATAAAAGCAGATAACCTGAACTCAATGGAAAAATCTACAAATAGTGCATGACTTTTCTGACGGAGACTGGTTCAAGGCAGCCAACCGGCTGAAAGCTAATACTATATCCCCGCTCAAATCCATACACCCTTGCCCAAAGAGGAAATGTACTACAACACTAACAGACGCTGAAAATTGCCATGTAAGAAAAGTAATTGCGTCATAAATCAATCCATCTAGCTAAAGCTTTTTTACTTGCAAATTTTATTACCAGTCGTTACTTTTTCAAGAGCCCTTCCACTAATCACTCATAAAACATGCAGGACTACATGAAACCCACTTAACAAATGATGCCAATTTGACCATCCAGAAAGCGTAGCTTTATATGGACCCTCCCTCACTAAAGAGCCGAAGGGATTCGGGCAGCATGAACATGACCCATCCGGACTAGTCTTCGCTGACCGCGCCCTGATAAGGACCGACGATTCTTTTTGAATGGGCCCTGTGTAAAACCATGTTCAAAAAGGGATATATCATGAACAACAAAATCTCCAGTGCCTGCCCTCAAGATGCAGACTCTCTGGATCTTGCGGCAGCCGTTGAACACTTCGTGGCTCAGGGCGGCGTTATTGACATCGTCTCGCACACTGCACATCAGGCAGCCACATTGAACACCCCCAGTGCAAAGTCAGAGTCTGAAATTGCAGCATTTGAAAAGCCTGGAAAGTTGGAAACTCTGAAGGCGCTGGTGGCGAAAGGTGCCGGAATTAATGCACTGCAGTACTCGCTGAGGATGAACAGGAAAGATATCAAACAGATGGCCTCGGAACACGGTGTGAAAATCGCGTTCAGCCGCCCTGTCGGCGACACTGGCAAGGCCTACCGCTCTGAAATGTCAGACATTGATGACACTGTGGCCGGGCATGCAATGCATTATTCAAGCCTTGGATACTCCGCCCACGAGATTGCCAACATTCTGGGTTTGAGCGTTCGCCAAGTGTGGAACATAGGAAAAGCGTATCGGTTCGAATTCAAAATAAACGAAGGTGACCCCTCCCCCTGAAACAATCAGAAGAAGCAAACTAACCCCAACAGAAGATTAACGAACTTTCCAGCTGTACTGCACAGCTTCGAAAGTCCGCAAAATCTACCCTCTCACTCCATTAAAGGTCTTATTTGAGAAGAACACCATGAAACTACTACCGCGTCTTATCAACCCCATTAGCATCATTGCGATGTTTGCCGCCTTGTGCGAGGCATCAGCAACAACGGTACTCCCTCACCTTGACGACGAGAACCGTCAAATCTATATATGGTTTCTTATTGCGTTTCCCTCTGCGCTCGTCGTGTTATTTTTCCTGACGCTCAATTTCAACAGTCGGGTTCTTTACCCTCCTGTCGACCCCACAGAGAAATAGCCTGAATGTTATCAAGGCGTTAGGAACCTCATAATATGCCCGCACCTGCCCGGCCTTCCCGGTAAAGCCAGTAGTGGCCACAACGGTCCAGACAAACTTTTGCCGGTTTAACCATTCGGTCGATTATTGAATGCAGAACTTATGAGGGAATTGAATCAAAAAACTCATGACGCTTTTGAAACGTCACAACAAAACACTGGCGGATTCATCCGTGCGTGAAAGGCACCACCGCATTTATACGGCACCTGTGGCGGCCGGTAAGCCACCTGAACGGGCTGCAGGAGCGCTATGCAGGCAGCAAGTCTCAGTCTTATTTCAGATGCAGCACCCGAAAGGTGCTGCATCTTCATTTCAGAACGCGTGATTAAAACAGTTTACGGCCCTTGTTAGCAGCAATGCGCATGCGCAGCGCATTGAGCTTGATGAAGCCTGCTGCGTCTGCCTGGTTGTAAGCGCCGCCATCTTCCTCGAAGGTCGCGATGTTGGCATCAAACAGGGACTCGTCCGACTTGCGACCGGTAACGATCACGTTGCCTTTATACAGTTTGAGACGCACAACACCATTCACGTGAGCCTGGGAAGCGTCAATCATCTGCTGCAGCATCTGACGCTCAGGGCTCCACCAGTAACCGGTGTAGATCAGGCTCGCGTACTTAGGCATCAACTCATCCTTGAGGTGAGCAACTTCGCGGTCCAGAGTGATCGACTCGATGGCGCGGTGAGCGCGCAGCATGATGGTGCCGCCTGGCGTCTCGTAGCAGCCGCGGGACTTCATGCCCACGTAACGGTTCTCGACGATGTCCAGACGACCAATACCGTGTTCGCCACCGATACGGTTGAGCGTTGCCAACACAGTGGCAGGCGTCATCTCAACGCCGTCCAGTGCGACGATGTCGCCGTTGCGGTAAGTCAGTTCCAGGTATTGTGAGGTGTCCGGAGCCTTCTCGGGGGAGACGGTCCAACGCCACATGTCTTCTTCATGCTCGGTCCAGGTGTCTTCCAGCACGCCGCCTTCATAGGAGATGTGCAACAGGTTGGCATCCATGGAATACGGGGACTTCTTCTTGCCGTGGCGCTCGATCGGGATCGCGTGCTTCTCGGCGTAGTCCATCAGCTTCTCGCGGGACAGCAGGTCCCATTCGCGCCAAGGGGCAATCACTTTCACGCCAGGCTTGAGCGCATAGGCGCCCAGTTCGAAACGAACCTGATCGTTACCTTTGCCGGTAGCACCGTGGGAAATGGCATCAGCACCGGTTTCGTTGGCGATTTCGATCAGGCGCTTGGCAATCAGCGGACGAGCGATGGAAGTACCCAGCAGGTACTCGCCTTCGTAGACAGTGTTGGCGCGGAACATCGGGAACACGAAATCACGCACGAATTCTTCGCGCAGGTCATCGATGTAGATTTCTTTGACGCCCATGGCTTTTGCCTTGGCGCGTGCGGGTTCGACTTCTTCGCCCTGACCCAGGTCAGCGGTAAAGGTCACTACTTCGCAGTTATACGTATCCTGCAGCCACTTGAGGATTACCGAAGTATCCAGGCCACCGGAATACGCGAGAACTACCTTGTTTACGTCCGCCATGCCATCACTCCACCGGGTTGTACGGAAAACCGGTGATTCTACCGCTCAAACGGTGTGATTTACAGTAGCGCGACAGCTTCTGACGATGAAGCGACAGATTATGTCGATCTGGCGACGGGTGGCGAGCCTTCGTCAGATCTTCGCGGGAGCCGTGTTCAGCGCAACAGGAGCGGGCCTTTCATCCGGCGCAATGCGCTCCAGATGGATGTTTACCCGACGGTTGCGTGCACGGTTGGCGTTGTTGGTATTAGGCACCAGCGGATAGCGTTCACCGTGGAAGCGCAGCGTGATCTGCTCTTCGGGAATGCCTTGAGCCTTCAGAAAATCCATGACAGCCAGTGCGCGACGTCGAGACAAGTCACGATTGGTCAGGCGATTGCCACTGTTATCTGAATGCCCGTCCAGTTCAACGTGATTAACCGTGGGATCGGCCTTGAGGTAGGCCACGATGGTCTGCAAACGAGCCTTGGCTTGCGCATCCAGATCGATGCCACCGCCCGGAAAACCGACTTCACCCTGCTTGACCTGATCGTAATTCATCGGCAACAGCTTGCTGACACACTGCTGATAGTCACCGAAGGCTTTGTTGAATTTGACGGGTAGCAGGCGCACTTCAGTGGTCCCGGCAGCATCACGAGAGTAATGGCGTATCACCGGGCTGCGGCCTTCCATCAGACCGCTGATCAGCCGACCGGCCTGGACCTGCGAGCTGCTGAACGGAAATTCACCGTTATTGACTTTGACTGAACCCAGATTGATATCGCCGCGCCCCGGCTGCCAGGGTGCAGCCGCCGCCAATAACGTCGCCGAGCCGCCGCCCGTCATGCCACCGGCCGACTTGATCCGGAATGTAGCCTGCTCACCCGCACGGCGCACAAACTCACCCGCACCAAAATCGGTGATGGGTTGGCTGAGGCGACACTCGAACTGATCGCCTTCCACTTTCCATTCAATGCTTTCCAGACGGGTCTGAAAAGTCATGGCCATGGCAGGGAAGCTGGCGAACACGCTGAGCAGGACTAGATATCGCTGGCGCACGGGAGGCTCCACTAAAAAATGACCGCATAACAAATGACTTCCTACAACGGGCTATCGGTAACTTCCTACAAAACTTGATAGCGGGTGCCTGAGAGAGTCTTTTCCGGTAGCATTCCCAGCGAGTTTGACCCGCCTGGAATCCCCAATGTCCGACCTCCTGACCCTTTTGCGTCCCGACGACTGGCACATACACCTCCGCGATGGAGCTGTTTTGCCCCACACCGTTGCTGACGTTGCGCGCACTTTTGGCCGCGCAATCATCATGCCTAACCTGGTACCGCCCGTTCGCAATGCTCAGGAAGCCGACGCTTATCGTCAGCGCATCCTGGCAGCTCGCCCGTCCGGCAGCCCATTCGAACCGCTGATGGTGCTTTACCTCACCGACCTGACACAGCCGCAAGATATCCGCACGGCCAAGTCCACAGGCTTTATTCATGCTGCCAAGTTGTACCCGGCCGGAGCGACCACCAACTCCGACTCGGGCGTGACCAGCATCGACAAGATCTTCCCGGTTCTGGAAGCCATGGCCGAAGTCGGCATGCCGCTGCTGGTACACGGCGAGGTGACCCGCGGCGACATCGACGTCTTCGATCGCGAGAAAATCTTCATTGATGAACACCTGACGCGTGTCGTCGAGCGTTTCCCGACGCTCAAAGTGGTGTTTGAACACATCACCACCGCCGAGGCCGTGCAGTTCGTCAATCAGGCTTCGGCCAACGTCGGCGCCACGATCACCGCGCATCACCTGCTCTATAACCGCAACCACATGCTGGTGGGCGGGATTCGTCCGCACTTCTATTGCTTGCCGATCCTGAAGCGCAATACGCACCAGACCGCTCTGCTCGATGCAGCGACCGGCGGGAGCACCAAGTTTTTCCTCGGCACCGACTCGGCACCCCATGCCCAGCATGCAAAGGAAAACGCTTGTGGCTGTGCAGGCTGCTACACCGCCTATGCCGCGATCGAGATGTACGCTGAAGCTTTCGAGCAACGTAATGCACTGGACAAGCTGGAAGGCTTCGCCAGCCTTCACGGTCCGGCGTTCTACGGCCTGCCTGCGCCTCAAGACACCATTACGCTGGTCCGTGAAGAATGGACCGCGCCCACCAGTCTGCCGTTTGGCGAGCTGTCCGTAATACCGCTGCGCGCCGGTGAAAAACTGCGCTGGCGTCTGCTGGAGAAACATGCGTGAGTGAAGATCATTTCGACGACGAACAGGAAGGTCAAGGCGGCGGTTCGCGTCACCCCATGGCGGCCCGTTTTCGCGGCTACCTGCCTGTCGTCATCGATGTAGAGACCGGTGGCTTCAATTGCGCTACCGACGCCCTGCTGGAAATTGCGGCAGTGACCATCGGCATGGACGAAGACGGTTTCGTGTTCCCGGAGCACACGCACTTCTTCCGTGTGGAGCCGTTCGAGGGTGCCAACATCGAGGCGGCTGCCCTTGAGTTCACCGGTATCAAACTTGATCACCCATTGCGTATGGCGGTCAGTGAAGAAACCGCACTGAATGACATCTTCCGTGGCGTTCGCAAGGCGCTGAAGGCCAATGGCTGCAAGCGCGCGGTGTTGGTCGGCCACAACGCCAGCTTTGATCTGGGCTTTCTGAACGCAGCGGTTGCGCGACTCGACATGAAGCGCAACCCGTTCCACCCCTTCTCCAGCTTCGACACCGCGACGCTGGCCGGGCTTGCTTACGGCCAGACCGTTCTCGCCAAGGCCTGTCAGGCAGCCGGCATCGACTTCGACGGCCGTGAAGCGCACTCAGCGCGTTACGACACCGAGAAAACCGCCGAGCTGTTCTGCGGCATCGTCAACCGCTGGAAACAGATGGGTGGCTGGGAAGACTTCGGCGATTGATGACGTGGGACCGGCTTTAGCCGGGAAGAGGTCGGTATTTCTGCAGATAAAGATTCAGCATCTGTTCCGGCCTCTTCCCGGCTAAAGCCGGTCCCACGTCAGGGTTTCCTGTGGGAGGCTTGCCCGCGAGGGACACCCCATAACTAACGCTACATCTCACATCGCCCACCGTCGCTTAATGTATTTTCGCCACTCGTCGGTCCCGAGAGAAACCTTCTCAATGAGTTTTGACAAGCATTCTCATTAACATTAGTATCCCCGGCAACGAGAAATTACAGCGACGGTTCTCATTTATGTATGTCTGCCTCTGCCAAGGTGTTACCGACGGTCAAATCCGAGATGCAATCTTCGAGGGTTGCTGCAGCTACAAAGACGTTCGTGAAACGCTGGGTGTCGCCACCAAATGTGGTAAATGCGCCTGTCTAGCCAAGGAAGTGGTACGCGATACCCTTACCGAATTGCAAAGTAGCCAGGCAGCACTGGCTTATCCGGCAGATTTTTATCCTGCCTGATTTAACAGAATTTGAAGAACCGGACCTCGCGTCCGGTTTTTTTATGCCTGTAATTCAAACGCTTAGCGTCAAGATGCGGAACACAAACATTCTTATTCCTATTTAATTTCACTTATTATTCAATAACTTAGGTTTGACAGACTAATACGCGCAGCTCAAACTCGCGTTTTATATATACAAGCCATTGGCAGGACCTCAAAAATGAAAGGCGACATTACAGTCATCCAGCATCTCAACAGGATCCTCGGAAACGAGCTGGTCGCGATCAATCAGTACTTCCTGCATGCCCGCATGTACGAAGATTGGGGCCTGAACAAGCTGGGCAAGCACGAGTATCGCGAATCCATCGACGAGATGAAGCACGCTGACAAGCTCATCAAGCGCATCCTGTTCCTGGAAGGCCTGCCTAACCTGCAAGAGCTGGGCAAAATCCTGATCGGCGAACACACCAAGGAAATGCTTGAGTGCGACCTGAAGATCGAACACAAAGGCCTGGTCGACCTCAAAGCCGCCATCGCTCACTGCGAAGTCATCGGTGACTTTGGTAGCCGCGAAATGCTGGAAGACATCCTCGAGTCCGAGGAAGAACACATCGACTGGCTGGAAACCCAATTGGGCCTGATCGAGAAAATCGGTATCGAGAATTACCTGCAATCACAGATGGGCGAAGACTGATTCGTCTGATCTGCCAGTAACGAAAAAGCCCCGCTTTCTCCCGAAAGCGGGGCTTTTCTTTGTCGCTACGCTGATGCGTTATGCACATCAACCGGTAGGAGCGAACTTGTTCGCGAGGCGTCAGGTCAGGCAACACATCTGCCAACCGATCAACCGCTTCGCCAACAAGTTGGCTCCTACAGGTGAGCGACTCGTATCAGGCTTCGGTGTTACCCGCAGCAGCCTTGGCAGCAGCGCCTTTCACCAGCTCTTGCAACGAGCCGTCAGCCTGCATTTCGGTGATGATGTCGCTGCCGCCGACCAGCTCACCGGCCACCCACAGCTGTGGGAAAGTTGGCCAGTTGGCGTACTTTGGCAGGTTGGCGCGGATTTCAGGGTTTTGCAGGATATCGACATAAGCGAATTTTTCGCCACATGCCATCAATGCCTGGGAAGCTTTTGCCGAAAAGCCGCACTGCGGAGCATTCGGAGCACCTTTCATGTAAAGCAGAATGGTGTTGTTGGCAATCTGGTCTTTGATCGTTTCGATGATATCCATGGAGCACCTCGGCTTAACTTTTCCGACTCAGTTGTCGACACGGTGGCGCATTGTAACGGAAACCCGAGCGCTACGCTCAGCCTTACCATACGCCGACAATCATGCCGCAGCGACCTGAACGCTTACGCCATTGAGCACCGCGTTACCGGAAAGGCTATCAAGTTCTCGCTCATCGGTCAGGTCGTTCGCGCTCTCTCCAGGCTGCTGCGCGGCAATGTCCATCTGCACACCGGGTTTTGTATGCCCCCAACCATGAGGCAGGCTGACCACGCCAGGCATCATGTCCAGACTCGCTAAAACCTGCACCTCAATAACGCCCACTCTGGAACTCACCCGCACTTGCTGACCGTCGCTCAGGCCGCGGCTCACCAAATCATCAGGATGCATCAACAGATGATGACGAGGTTTACCCTTAACCAACCGATGATAGTTATGCATCCACGAATTGTTGCTACGGACGTGGCGGCGGCCGATGAGCAATAACTCACCCGCGACTGGCGCGCCAACCTGCGCAAACCGCTCCAGATCAGACATGACAACTTCGGGCGCCGCCTGAATGCGACCATTGGCGGTTTTCAGCCGCGGGGCGAGATTGGGCTTCAACGCGCCCAGGTCCAGACCATGGGGATGCTCCCGCAAGGTATCCAGCGAAAGCTTGTAGTCCGAACCATCGCCGTACCGTCCGGCGCGCAGGCCACGATCAATCATCTGCGCTGGCGGCATCGTCGGCTTCAACTCCCGCCCCGCCCTTGCAGTGAAGGCTTTCGCCAGCCCGACGAAGATTTCCCAGTCATGCAGCGCACCCTCGGGCTTGGCCAGAATGGCCCGATTGAAGCGCGTGACATTCCGCACTGCAAAGGTGTTGAACGTCGTGTCGTAATGGTCATTTTCCAGCGCCGAGGTGGACGGCAGAATCAGATCGGCATGGCGCGTGGTTTCATTGATGTAAAGGTCGATGCTGAGCATGAACTCCAGCCCCTCAAGCGCCCGATCAAGTTGGCGGCCATTGGGCGTCGATAAAACCGGATTGCCTGCGACCGTCACTAAAGCCTTGATCTGCCCTTCCCCTTCACTGAGCATTTCTTCAGCCAATGCCGCGACCGGCAGCTCACCGGCGTATTCCGGCAATCCTGAAACGCGACTTTGCCACTGATTGAAATGGCCACCCGACGTTGCGCCCACCAGATCCACCGCAGGCTCGGTACAGAGCACGCCGCCCACCCGATCAAGATTGCCTGTGACCAGATTGATCAGTTGCACCAGCCAATGACACACCGTGCCGAACACCTGAGTGGAAATACCCATTCGCCCGTAACACGCGGCCTTGTCAGCACCGGCGAAGTCTCGGGCCAATTGGCGGATTTGCCCGGCAGGCACCCCGCAACGGGGGCTCATGGCTTCAGCACTAAAATCGGCGATAGCGACCCGCACCTGATCCAGACCGTCCACCGGCAAGTGACTGTCGCGGGTGAGGCCTTCCTCGAACAACGTATTCAGCAGACCAAACAGTAAAGCTGCGTCTCCACCGGGTCGCACGAACACATGCTGATCGGCGATCGCAGCTGTTTCAGTGCGCCGAGGATCAACTACGACTACTTTTCCGCCGCGGGCCTGAATAGCCTTCAGGCGTTTTTCGACATCCGGCACCGTCATGATGCTGCCATTGGATGCCAGCGGATTCCCACCCAGAATCAGCATGAAATCGGTGTGATCAATATCAACGATGGGCAGCAGCAAACCATGGCCATACATCAGGAAACTGGTCAGGTGGTGGGGAAGCTGGTCGACAGAGGTGGCGGAGTAGCGATTGCGGGTCTTCAGCAAACCCAGAAAGTAGTTGCTGTGGGTCATCAATCCGTAATTGTGCACGCTCGGATTGCCCTGATAGACCGCGACAGCGTTCTGCCCGTGGCGCTGCTGGATATCCAGCAACCGCTCGGCGACCAGGTCAAATGCCGCCTGCCACTCGATGGGCCGCCACTGATTGCCCACGCGCTGCATAGGCTGGCGCAGCCGATCAGGATCATTCTGGATGTCTTGCAGCGCCACCGCCTTGGGGCAGATATGGCCGCGGCTGAACGAGTCCAACGGATCGCCCTTGATCGAAGTGATCGACACCTGATTTTCGGCACTGGCGGTGGTCTCGATGCTCAAGCCACAGATGGCTTCACAAAGATGGCAGGCACGGTGATGGAGGGTCTTGGTCATGGCCAGCCTCATATTTTTGTCATGACGACCTGAAGCGATCGCTCAAACGAAACTATGGGGCGTGGCCCGCGACTGCGCCAGAGACGTTCGTCTCATGAATCGGCAGGCATCAGGCGGGCCGATGACGAAAAAAGATCAACCGCCGATAGGGGTGATTTTGCGCTGCAGCTGGATTTCATGGACCGTTTCGATCTGCTCTTGAGCCAGATGAACGCCGGTCAACTCGCCGATCAGACGCCAGTGCTCATCAAGCCCGGAACTGATTGTCGCCATTCGATCGATCATGTGCCGCCCGGCAGCCCGGGTGACTTCATCATTGCTGCGCAACAGCTCGAAGGACATGGACGTCATCGAAGCCGTCAGGTGCGTAAGGGTACGAGCCGTGAGCCCGAGTAATTCCGTCAGCTGCTTTTCTTTAGATTCCATTCCCCACCCCCTCATACGCGATGCGCAGTTATAACCTACGGCGATTATTTATGGAACGGGCTAACAGCGCACCGCGTGAAGCAGATCGCATAAGCCAACGATATGACCGCTCGAAAGTAAAACTGTTGCAGAAACCGCACCAATTGCAATGTCATATCACGGCAGTGTACAAATACCTGCCTCAGGTGTCCGGAAATGGCCAGTTGCCGCCACCTAGAGCATTGTCTGTCTGTAAGGTCAGCCAAACTCTCAATGCAAAAAATGCCTGTGTTGCGAATAAAAAACATTCGGACATGAGCATCCTGTTGGTAAGAAGCGACATTTTTTTATACCATCGCGCCTTTCCTATTCGTCGCCCCGTGCGGCCTCCGCCGCAGGTCTCGCCCGTTTTCCCGATAAAACCCGGCTTTGAGCATCTGCGGTCTGTTGCAAAAAAGGTAGTTAATAATGAACGCCAGGCACTTTCTCTCGATGATGGATTACAAGCCAGAAGAACTCCTGCGCTTGATCCGTCGAGGCGTAGAGCTCAAAGACCTGCGAAACCGAAGCGTGCTTTTCGAACCGTTGAAAGGTCGGGTTCTGGGCATGATCTTCGAGAAATCTTCGACTCGTACCCGTGTTTCGTTCGAAGCCGGCATGATCCAGCTGGGCGGTCAGGCCATCTTTTTATCACCTCGCGACACCCAATTGGGTCGTGGCGAGCCGATTGCCGATTGCGCGAAAGTGCTTTCGAGCATGCTTGATGCCGTGATGATCCGTACGTTTGCCCACAGCAATCTGACCGAGTTCGCCGCCAACTCCCGTGTGCCTGTCATCAATGGCCTGTCCGATGACTTGCATCCCTGCCAATTGCTGGCCGACATGCAGACCTTCCTTGAGCATCGCGGCTCGATCAAGGGCAAGACCGTTGCCTGGATCGGCGACGGCAACAACATGTGCAACAGCTATATAGAAGCGGCGATCCAGTTCGACTTCCAGTTGCGCGTGGCTTGTCCTGAAGGCTATGAGCCAAATCCGGAATTTCTGGCGCTGGCGGGTGATCGCGTGACTGTCCTGCGTGACCCGCGGGCGGCAGTGGCGGGCGCGCATCTGGTGAGCACTGATGTCTGGACCTCCATGGGCCAGGAAGAAGAAACCGCCAAGCGCATTGCCTTGTTTACCCCGTTCCAGGTCACCCGCGCCCTGCTCGATCTGGCCGACAAGGACGTGTTGTTCATGCACTGCCTGCCAGCACATCGCGGCGAAGAAATCAGCGTTGACCTGCTTGATGACCCGCGCTCGGTCGCGTGGGACCAGGCTGAAAATCGTCTGCATGCACAGAAGGCGCTGCTGGAGTTTCTGGTTGCGCCCTCCTGCCAGCCCGCATGAGTTCGCCACTGCTGCTGAACCTGCGTAATCTGGCCTGTGGATATCAGGAACAACGCGTGGTGCAGGATCTGAACCTGCACCTCAACGCAGGTGATATCGGCTGTTTGCTGGGTTCATCGGGCTGTGGCAAAACCACGACCTTGCGCGTGATTGCCGGGTTTGAGCCGGTTCACGCCGGGGAAATCACCCTGGCTGGCGAAGTCATCTCCAAACCGGGATTTACTCTGCCTCCTGAGAAACGCCGGATCGGCATGGTGTTCCAGGATTACGCACTTTTCCCGCATTTGAGCGTTGCCGAGAATGTCGCCTTCGGCATTCGCAAACATCCACGCCTCAAGCAAGTGACCGATGAGCTATTGGAGCTGGTCAATCTGGGCGCTTTAGGCAAACGCCTGCCCCATGAGTTGTCCGGCGGCCAACAGCAACGCGTTGCGCTAGCACGAGCCTTGGCACCGGAGCCGCAGCTGCTGCTGCTCGACGAACCGTTTTCGAACCTGGATGGCGAATTGCGCCGCCGCCTCAGCCACGAGGTGCGCGACATCCTAAAAGCCCGAGGCACCAGTGCGATACTGGTTACCCACGATCAGGAAGAAGCCTTCGCGGTCAGTGATCATGTGGGTGTCTTCAAGGAGGGTCGCCTGGAACAATGGGACACGCCCTATAACCTGTATCACGAACCGCTGACGCCTTATGTCGCCAGCTTTATCGGTCAGGGGTATTTCATCCGCGGCGTGATGATCGATCCACAGACAGTCCAGACTGAGTTGGGCGTTCTGCAAGGCAACCGCGCTTACTCCGGCACCAAAGGCAGCGCAGTAGACGTGCTGTTGCGACCGGATGACATCGTCTTCGACGCCAATAGCAATCTTAACGCCCGCGTCACCAGCAAAACCTTTCAGGGCGCAGCAACGCTGTATCGCCTGCAGCTGCCGACCGGCAGCCAACTGGAAGCAGTCTTCCCCAGCCATGCGGATTATCAACCCGGCGAACAGGTGGGTATTCGGGTGTCGGCAGAGCATCTGGTGCTGTTCCCGGCGGCAGGTAGCGTGGCGGTGCAGCAGGCGGTTTAGTTGGTTCTACACTTAAGCTGACGTGGGACCGGCTTTAGCCGGGAAGGCGGTGCTTCTGCCGATAAAGATTCAGTGCCTGCCCCGACCTATTCCCGGCTAAAGCCGGTCCCACGACATTGCGCAATCGCTCGATTATTCAGCCCAGGCTAACCATCAACGTCCCGCTCGCCACCAGCGTGGCATGCCCGCCTATCTTCACCCGATCCCCTTCCAGCCGACAGAACAACGCACCGCCTCGCTCAGAACATTGATAAGCATTGAGCACATCCTTGCCCAGTCGCCCGGCCCAGTACGGAATCAAAATACAGTGCGTCGACCCGGTTACCGGATCTTCGGGAATGCCAATTGCCGGAGCGAAATAGCGCGAGACGAAGTCAGCGTGCTCACCCTTGGCAGTCACGATGACGCCAGGCCAAGGCAACCGCGCCAGTGCCGCCATGTCAGGCTTGCACTCACGCACCGCCTGTTCGGACTCAAGCACCACCATCAACTCCGCCGACCCCAGTGCATCAACAATACTGGTGCCCAGGGCACGCTCGAGTTCAACGGTAACGCCCACTTCATGAGGGATCATCGCCGGGAAATCCAGCAGCAAAAGTCCCTCCTCACGCGTGACGCTCAGGGCACCTGACTTGCTGAAAAAATCGAGCTGCTCCGAAGGCTCGCTGAACACAGTAAACAGCACATGGGCTGCAGCCAGCGTCGCATGCCCGCACAAAGGGACTTCAGTCCTGGGCGTGAACCAGCGAATGTGCCAACCGTGCGCTTCACGAACCACGAACGCGGTTTCCGCGAGATTGTGTTCGGCGGCAATGCGCTGCATCAACTCGTCAGCCAGCCATGCATCAAGACGGTAAACCATCGCCGGATTGCCACTGAACGGGTGGTCACTGAAGGCGTCGACCTGATGGAATTCGAGGTACATAAGTGATGCTCCAGTGCGATTGATGCATTGCACAATGCCTGCCTGCAGCCGTGTTCACCAGAGACAGATGGCCCGATAACCGACCATACATCCACAGCGCAAGACGAAAGGTTTGATCCTTTCAAACAAAACGCGCTCTTCCGATATGGCCCAAATCCTGTAGGAGCTCACCGAGGTTACGAGGCCAGCGATCGCGGAGTGTCAGACAAACCGCTATCGCGGCCTCGCGGTGCTCGTGCGCTCCTACAAATCCAATGTTTGCTGCGAGACAGCGCGCAGCTTTCAGCCTCGTCCCACCGGCGCAAACATCGCGCCGGTATGTTCAGCAAGTACCGTCGGCGCTAGCTCTACCTCAAGACCACGACGTCCGGCGCTGACGTAAATCGTCGTGAATTGCTCAGCGCTTTGATCAATAAAAGTACGCAGTCGCTTCTTCTGGCCTAACGGACTGATGCCGCCCAGCAAGTAACCAGTCGAACGTTGCGCTGCAGCCGGGTCAGCCATTTCGGTTTTCTTGGCCTTCGCGGCGGTCGCCAGCGCCTTGAGGTCCAGGGTGCCAACAACCGGCACTACGGCGACCAGTAACTCACCTTTTTCGGTAATCGCCAGCAGTGTCTTGAAGACCTGCGCCGGTTCGAGCCCCAACTTTTCCGCCGCCTCAAGGCCGTAGGAGGCAGCTTTCGGGTCATGTTCGTAACTGTGTATACGGTGTTCAGCGCGAACTTTTTTCAATAGATCCAGTGCAGGTGTCATGCAGCGCTCCAAGGCCAAAGCGACCAATCCAGGTGGATTATTCTAGGCGATCAACCGTCTGTACACCCCGTCTTCACCGGGCAAAACGCGAAGCGCTGAAAAAAACCAAAGAAGGTGTACACAATATCGATCAATCCGCGTAAAAAGCCCTGCGCCTTGCATCGCCGGCAGGTTCGCTTCCACTATCAACCACATTCGTTCCTGTTTATTTTTTTTCGTTTGCGAATATTCACTGGAACTTTAGTTCCATTTAAGGTCGAATCCAGAGGTCGAGGATGGGGTTTCCTCGAGCTCGTTAAAAGACGCGCACTGGTGGATTTCACACAGAGCCGCACAAGAACAAAAAAGAGGTTTCCATGACAAATGCACTGCAAGAACCAACGCTGAAAGGTCAATGTGTGGCCGAATTCCTGGGCACTGCCCTGATGATTTTTTTCGGTACCGGCTGTGTCGCAGCGCTCAAGGTTGCGGGTGCCACGTTCGGACTTTGGGAAATCAGCATCATCTGGGGTCTGGCAGTCGCCATGGCCATTTATCTGAGCGCTGGCGTTTCCGGGGCGCACCTCAATCCGGCCGTCAGCATCGCGCTGAGTATATTTGCCGGTTTTGAAAAACGGAAATTACCCTTCTACATAGCCGCACAAATCGCAGGAGCCTTCTGCGGTGCCGGTCTTGTTTATCTGCTGTACACAAGCCTGTTCTTCGAATTCGAACAAACGCACCAGATGATTCGTGGTTCAGTTGCCAGCCTCGAACTCGCATCAGCATTTTCCACTTACCCCAACCCGGCCATCTCCGTAGGTCAGGCTGCGCTGGTGGAATGTGTCATCACCGCGATTCTGATGTGCGTCATCATGTCCCTGACTGACGACAACAACGGCCTGCCACGGGGCGCGCTCGCACCACTGCTAATCGGTTTGCTGGTTGCACTGATCGGCGCATCGACTGCCCCACTGACCGGTTTCGCAATGAATCCGGCTCGTGATTTTGGTCCTAAACTGATGACATTCCTTGCAGGCTGGGATGAAGTCGCGTTTACCGGTGGCCGTGACATACCGTATTTTCTGATTCCGATTTTCGCGCCGATTCTCGGTGCGTGCCTCGGTGCCGCTGGCTACCGCGCGCTGATTGCGCGCCATCTGCCACGCGCCGTTCCTGCTGTAGAGACTGTGGCTGTAAAAGACGCTGACGTTGTTCCAGGCAAAGCCCAGATTTCATCTTGAATCTCGCGCGTCTGCTTTTAACTTCACCCATTAGCACAAGGCAATCGACATGACCGACTCACAGAACAAGAACTACATCATTGCCCTCGATCAGGGCACGACCAGCTCTCGTGCAATCATCTTTGACCGCGACGCCAATGTGGTCAGCACCGCGCAAAGCGAATTCGTTCAGCATTACCCGCAAGCGGGTTGGGTTGAACATGATCCTATGGAGATCTTCGCCACTCAAACCGCGTGCATGACCAAAGCACTGGCTCAGGCTGATCTACACCACAATCAGATTGCCGCCATCGGTATCACCAACCAGCGTGAAACCACGGTTATCTGGGAAAAGGACACCGGTCGCCCTATTTATAACGCCATTGTCTGGCAGTGCCGTCGCAGTACCGAAATCTGCCAGCAGCTCAAGCGTGACGGCATGGAAGAGTACATCAAGGACACCACCGGCCTGGTGATCGACCCGTACTTCTCGGGCACCAAGGTCAAGTGGATCCTCGACCACGTGGAAGGCAGTCGTGAACGCGCCCGCAAAGGCGAGCTGATGTTCGGCACCATCGATAGCTGGCTGATCTGGAAATTCACTGGCGGCAAGGTGCACGTCACCGACTACACCAACGCATCGCGCACGATGCTGTTCAACATCCATACCCTGGAATGGGATCAGCGCATGCTCGACGTGCTGGACATTCCTCGTGAGATGCTGCCGGAAGTGAAAAGCTCTTCCGAAGTTTATGGTCAGAGCAAAAGCGGTATTCCGATTGCAGGTATCGCAGGCGACCAGCAAGCTGCGCTGTTCGGTCAGATGTGTGTTGAGCCAGGCCAGGCGAAAAACACGTATGGCACCGGCTGCTTCCTGCTGATGAACACCGGCAAGAAAGCCGTGAAATCCGCTCACGGTATGTTGACCACCATTGGTTGCGGTCCGCGTGGCGAAGTGGCGTATGCCCTTGAAGGCGCTGTTTTCAACGGTGGCTCAACGGTGCAATGGCTGCGTGACGAGCTGAAAATCATCACTGATGCCGTCGACACCGAATACTTCGCGGGCAAGGTCAAAGACAGCAACGGTGTTTACCTGGTCCCGGCATTTACCGGTCTGGGTGCTCCGTACTGGGACCCGTATGCCCGTGGTGCATTGTTCGGTCTGACACGCGGCGTGAAAGTCGATCACATCATCCGCGCAGCGCTGGAGTCCATCGCTTACCAGACCCGCGACGTTCTGGACGCCATGCAGCAGGATTCCGGCGAACGCCTGAAATCGCTGCGGGTTGACGGCGGCGCAGTGGCCAACAACTTCCTCATGCAGTTCCAGGCCGACATCCTCGGCACGACGGTTGAACGCCCGAAAATGCGTGAGACGACTGCGTTGGGTGCCGCCTATCTGGCCGGTCTGGCCATTGGTTTCTGGAGCAGCCTGGACGAGCTGAAGAACAAGGCGGTTATCGAGCGCGAGTTCGAGCCGCAATGTGCCGAAGAAGAGAAGGAAAAGCTCTACGCCGGTTGGCAGAAGGCCGTCGCACGTACCCGAGACTGGGAACCGCACGACAACAACGAGTAACCGCCACGCTCGCGACGGGGCGCAGGATCATGGGGAGTGAGTTTCCGGCTGACAGGCACTACACGCCTGCGGCATCATGGGCCGCATTTGGCAGCCTGAAGGACACTCCCTAATAATGAACCTGCCTCCCCGTCAGCAGCAGATCCTCGAACTGGTCCGCGAACGCGGCTACGTCAGCATCGAGGAAATGGCCACGCTGTTCGTCGTGACCCCGCAGACCATCCGCCGCGATATCAATCAGCTTGCGGAATCGAACCTGTTGCGCCGCTACCATGGCGGCGCAGCTTATGACTCAAGCATCGAAAATACCGCTTACGCCATGCGTGCGGATCAGATGCGCGACGAGAAACAGCGCATTGGCGAAGCAATCGCCGCGCAAATCCCGGATCACGCTTCGATATTCATCAATATCGGTACGACGACCGAGTCGATCGCCCGCGCCCTGCTCAACCACAACAACCTGAAAATCATCACCAATAATCTGCACGTCGCTTCGATGCTCAGCGCCAAAGAGGACTTCGACGTCCTGCTGGCGGGCGGCAACGTGCGCCGCGACGGCGGTGTGATGGGTCAGGCCAGCGTGGACTTCATCAACCAGTTCAAAGTCGACTTCGCACTGGTGGGCATCAGCGGGATTGACGAGGACGGCAGCCTGCTGGATTTCGATTATCAGGAAGTACGCGTCTCCCAGGCGATCATCGCCAACGCCCGGCAAGTCATCCTGGCCGCCGACTCCAGCAAGTTCGGCCGCAATGCCATGGTGCGCCTCGGCCCGATCACCCTGATCGACTGCCTGGTAACGGATCAAGCCCCCGCTCCGGCGCTGGTGCAGTTGCTGGCGCAGAACAAGATTCGGTTGGAAGTGGTTTAGTTAACTTTCCTGACAACACACATTTCCTTGTGGGAGCGGTGCTTGGTCTGGGCGGCGGT
>NZ_JACONW010000037.1 GCF_014357575.1 Pseudomonas folii
CCACATGAAACCGAGTCTGCTGCGCGAAAGTGCGGGGCCTAAAGGGCCGGCTCACGTCTACAGGGGGCTTGTGTGGGCTGGGCTGCTTGCAACTCTGCTGGCCACTCCGGCATTCGCAGCCCCTCTGCCAGAGCTGGTGCTGGTTTCAGAGCATCCCGTAGACAGTATGGTCGGCGGCAACCTGTCAGGACTGGCGATGTGCGGCGGTCAACTGTGGGCCATTTCGGATCGAGACGACGACCTGCTCTACCGCATGGACATGACGAAAACCGTCTGGCAGTCCCGGTCGGAGAAGATTGATATACCGCCTGCGCTGGAGAGTGACTTACCGGCCAACTTGCGTTCGCTGGCCAAGCTATCGTCATTAGTACGCGGCGGCAGCCTGGATTTCGAGGGCATCAGTTGCGATGCAGCTGGCAATAAATACGTCGTCAGCGAAGCATATGCCGAGGTGCTCAAGGTACCTGTGGAAGGACCGCCGGCCTGGCTGAAATTGCCCACCGAGCTGGTCGCACAGGCCCGGGCCAAGGGCATGTTGCAACACTTCAACGCTATTTTCGAAGGCTTGGCTGTCAGCCCGCAGGGAGATCGCTTGTGGCTGGCTGCCGAGCGTGAGCAACGCGGTTTACTGGTAGTCAATCGCGAGGCGAATGCCTGGCGCTGCAAAGGCAGTTGCGTATTGCGGACTGAACCCGGCAAGGACGTGTTACCGCCTCAGGTGGGTGGCAAATCGGTATCCCGTGATTTCGCGGATCTGTCACTGTTCAACGGCAAGCTGTTTACGTTGGAGCGTTCGGCTTACCGCATCTGTCGGCGCGAACTGGAAACCGGCAAGACCGAGCAGTGCTGGTCGTTCGCTAAAGAAGCACTGATGCCGCATCGACTTTACGATCAGGCGTTCGGTCTGACTGAAGCACTGGTCGTCGATGAGACGGGAGCCTGGATCGGCGTCGACAACAATTTTGGCAAGCGCGCCGATGGCGAGGAACGCCCGATCGTCTGGCGCTTCGCGGCTCCGGCGGGTGGCTGGAGTGCTGAACCGTGAGTCAGCAGCCTCCCGGCAAACGGGCGGGAAAGGTCCTGATGATCGTCGCCTGGGCGGCGGGGCTGTTTCTGGCGACGCGCTTTTTTGGCGAGTGGGAAGACAAACAGGAAAATCCCAACACCGTGGTCACTTCGCAGCACGGTGATGGTTACGTCGAAGTGCAATTGGTGGGCAATCGTCAGGGGCACTTTGTCAGCACTGGAAAGATCAACGATCATCTCGTGCAGTTTTTGCTGGATACCGGGGCCACTGATGTGGCTGTTCCGGGCGAGGTGGCCGACACCTTGCAGTTGCAGCGCGGTGCGCCGGTTTGGGTCAACACTGCCAATGGTCGCAGCGAAGGCTTTCGGACTTCCATCGAGCGCCTGCAATTGGGCGATATCGTCCTGCACAACGTGCGCGCTCTGGTGGTGCCCGGTCTGGACGGAGAACAAGTGCTGCTGGGTATGAGCGCAATGAAACAACTCGAATTCACTCAGCGCGGCGGCACCATGCTGCTGCGTCAGACCACGAAATAATGAGGCACGCATGAGCGACTCCCTTGACCTCAGCCTGGATGGTGTAGAACGCCGGTCACTGGCTGACTTCACCGAACAGGCCTACCTCAACTACTCCATGTACGTGATCATGGACCGTGCCTTGCCGCATATCGGCGACGGCCTCAAGCCCGTGCAGCGACGCATTGTCTACGCGATGAGCGAGCTGGGCCTTGACGCTGACTCCAAGCACAAGAAGTCGGCGCGTACCGTCGGTGACGTACTCGGCAAGTTTCACCCCCATGGTGATTCGGCCTGTTATGAAGCCATGGTGCTCATGGCCCAGCCGTTCAGCTACCGCTACACGCTGGTAGACGGGCAGGGCAACTGGGGGGCGCCGGATGATCCGAAATCCTTCGCGGCCATGCGTTACACCGAAGCGCGCCTGTCGCGTTACTCCGAAGTACTGCTTAGCGAACTGGGGCAGGGCACCGCGGACTGGGTACCGAACTTCGATGGCACTCTCGACGAACCGGCGGTCTTGCCTGCACGTTTGCCGAATATCCTGCTCAATGGCACCACCGGTATTGCCGTGGGTATGGCCACTGACGTGCCGCCGCACAACCTGCGTGAAGTCGCAACGGCGTGTGTTCGTCTGCTGGATGAGCCGAAAGCCACTGTCGAGCAGTTGGTTGAACACATTCAGGGCCCGGATTACCCCACCGAAGCAGAGATCATCACCCCGCGTGCCGACCTGCTGAAAATGTACGAAACCGGCAAGGGTTCGGTGCGGATGCGAGCTGTGTACCACGTGGAAGATGGCGACATCATTGTCACGTCTTTGCCGCATCAGGTTTCCGGTGCCAAGGTGATGGAGCAGATCGCTGCGCTGATGCAGGCCAAGCCTTCCAAGGCACCGCAGGTTGCCGATCTGCGGGATGAGTCGGACCACGAAAATCCTTGCCGCATCGTGATCATCCCGGTGAACAGCCGGGTCGATCACGAAGCGCTGATGCAGCATTTGTTCGCCAGCACCGATCTGGAGTCCAGCTACCGGGTCAACATCAACATCATCGGTCTGGACGGCAAGCCGCAGTTGAAGAACCTGCGGGCGTTGCTGGTGGAATGGCTGGAGTTCCGTGTCCGCACGGTGCGCCGTCGTTTGCAATTCCGCCTCGACAAGGTTGAGCGTCGTCTGCACCTGTTGGACGGTTTGTTGATCGCCTACCTCAATCTGGATGAAGTGATCCACATCATCCGCACCGAGGAGCACCCACGGGCCAGGCTGATCGAACGCTTCGAGCTGAGCGAAATCCAGGCTGACTACATTCTGGACACCCGCCTGCGGCAGTTGGCGCGTCTCGAAGAGATGAAGCTGCGTAACGAGCAGGATGAGCTGAACAAAGAGCGGACTAAATTACTGGCACTGCTGGGCAGCGAAGCCAAGCTGAAGAAACTGGTCCGCACCGAGCTGCTTAAAGACGCCGAAACCTATGGCGACGACCGCCGCTCGCCTATCGTGGAGCGTGCTGAAGCCAAGGCCATGACCGAGCATGACCTGCTGCCGAATGAGAAAGTGACCGTCGTACTGTCGGAAAAAGGCTGGGTACGCTCTGCCAAAGGCCATGACATTGATGCGACCGGCCTTTCCTACAAGGCGGGGGATGGCTTCCAGACGGCTGCAATGGGCCGCTCCAATCAATACGCGGTGTTTATCGACTCTACGGGGCGCAGCTATTCATTGGCGGCGCACACCTTGCCATCGGCGCGAGGGCAGGGCGAACCGTTGACCGGCAAGCTCCAGCCGCCGCCAGGCGCAACGTTTGAATGTGTGCTGCTGCCTGAAGATGACGCGCTTTATGTGATTGCTTCGGACGCGGGCTATGGCTTTGTGGTCAAGGGCGAGGATCTGCAGGCCAAGAACAAGGCTGGCAAAGCGCTGTTGAGCCTGCCGAAAGGGGCCAAGGTGATGCAGCCGCGACCAGTGGCCGACCGGGAGCAGAACTGGCTCGCTGCTGTTACCACTGAAGGACGTCTGCTGATCTTCAAAATCAGTGACCTTCCGCAGTTGAGCAAAGGCAAGGGCAACAAGATCATCGGAATTCCGGGTGATCGGGTGGCCAGTCGTGAAGAATATGTGACTGATGTCGCCGTCATCCCGCAAGGAGCGACGCTGGTCTTGCAGGCAGGCAAACGCAACCTGTCACTCAAACCTGATGATCTGGAACATTACAAGGGGGAGCGTGGGCGTCGGGGCAATAAGCTGCCGCGGGGCTTTCAGAGGGTTGATGCGCTTTTGGTAGAAAACGCCTCTTAATCCTGTTTTAGAGCTATCGGTCTTCGTTTTGCCACGAAGATCGACGCATAATCGCTGGAGTCATGACGCATATTCACGGATGATATGACGTCTCGAGGCGCAAGCGTGGCTGAATGCCTGCACGATTTCTGTTGAGTTATACACTGTGGCTTGCTTGACGGCGGCCACCTGGATGGGACGATGAATCTTCTACGCCTTCCCTTTGTTTTGTTGATGACCGGTATTTTGGGTCTGGCTGGTTGCAGTGTGAACCAACCGACCTCGCTTTATCAGCTCGACAGCGGTACACCGGGGCAACCTACGCATAATAAGGGCCTGGCTGTTTTACTTGGGCCAGTCTCAGTGGCGGATTACCTGCAGCGCGAGACTCTGTTGCAGCGTCAGCCTGACGGTAGCCTGACCGCTTCGACCGACGGTCGTTGGGCAGGTAGCCTGTCTTCGGATATCGATCAACTGCTGCTGCGCCAATTGGCGTGGAAGCTGGACAGCCAGCGGGTCGTGCTGGCTCCTGCTGCGGCGAACTTCACCCCTGATGTGCAGGTGGTGTTGTCTATCAGCCGTCTGGACTCGGGCGCGAAGCAGCCAGCGATTCTCGATGCCCAATGGCGTCTGGTGGACCGCAAAGGCAATGTTCGTGACAGCCGGATTGTGCACCTTGAAGAACTCCATGCGGGGACTTCTGCCGATCAGGTGCGTGCTCAGGGTTTGCTGCTTCAGCGACTGGCGGATCAGGTGAGTTCTGCGGTCAAGCCGATTTCCTGGCAGCCTGTGGAGGAGCCGAAGAAAGCCCCGGTAGCTCGCGCCAAAGAGCCTGATAAACCAAAGATTCCAATGGCTTCCCCCATACGCACTGATCTGGAAGTGTTCCGCTTCTAGGATTGGCGCAAAAAAAAAGCCCGCAGCGATGCGGGCTTTTTCGTGGGCTGCTATCTGGAATTTCCTGTAGGAGCTGCCGAAGGCTGCGAATGGCGGTATTTCAGCCAAATCGCTTTCGCAGCCTTCGGCAGCTCCTACAGGTTTTACAGTTTTTCAGAACCATCCGTGATTTGGTCAAAGTTGCCCAAGGCCATCAATCGCGGTGCTCTTGCGCGCCTACAGGTCAGGGTAGGAGCGTATACGGGATCACCCCTTGCGTGCCGTCTCATGCATGCGCGCCAGCTGGCGTTCAAGCATCGAAGGGTAGGGCTCCATCAGACGCTCTACGCAGCAAGCGCCTTCAGGGCTTGCAATCGGACGGATGCGCGCGCGTTGGCGGATCAGTGCGTCGTCGTTGATCTTGCGCTCTACCAGCAACAGGTTGCGGCTGTGTTGCGACAAGGCCAAGGCATCCTGTGCGGTTTCAGTCAGCAGCAGGTCGATCTGACTCAGGCCTGCCAGACCTTCACCCAGCGTCAGGCCCAGCTGCAATTGCAGGGTGATGCCGCTGTCTGCGACCTCGATCTGCAATGCATGGCTCAAGGCACGTAACAGCTCGCCGCAACAAATAGCATTGGTGAGGTAATCGTCACCGCTTTCCTGGCTGTGGAACAGCATCAATGTGCTGCCATCGTTCAGGGTGTGCAGCTCGCCTTCGTACAGCGACGAAGCCTGATCCAGACAATCGCGATAACGTTGCAGCAACTCCGTCAGGCGGGCTCTGGGCAAGCGACGCAGTTGATCCTGCGAGCCGAGCTGCACGGCCAGCACGGCGCTGGGTTGCGGGGTGCCTGGAGCCACCGCTCTGCTGACCTGAGGCGCAGCGCTGGAATTGTCGCGCAGGTCGGCAAACGGGTCTTCCTCGTCTTCTTCATCCTCCTCGGCCACCAGACGGCGCTGTACGGGCGGCGCAGGCAAGCGTGGTTTGGGCGCCTCGTCAAAACCTGGCTCACGGGCGGAGCGGCCTTTGGCGGCGGGCTCTACGACGTCGTCTTCAGCATAATGATCGTCCGACTCGTCCTCGACATATTCGGGCTCTGGTTCGGGCTCCGGTTCCGGCATCGGCGGCGCGAAGGACGTGCGCAGCTGGCGGGCCAGATCACCGATTTCATCCTGGCGTTCGACGGCCGGGGTGTACGGATCGATATCACGCAGCCAGATCCGCAATTGCAGCAGCGGCGTGGAAATGTGTCGCCCCAGACGCAGACTCAGTGCCAAAGCGAGCGCCAGCAGGATTCCCGCGAGGATGCCCATGCTTTGCAGGCTGATGGTCATCGGCTGCTGGAATTGGGACATGTCCAGGCTGATACGCAGATGCCCGGCCATTGTGTCCTGGAAGGTGATCTTGATTTCGTAAAGCCCTTCGGCCTCGCCAAGCAGACCGTTTTTCGGGCGCTGACCGGCTTCCGCAAGGATACGATTGTCCACGCTGTAAATCGCGGCATGCGCCACCAGCGGGTTCTTCACCAGATTACCCAGCAGCACGTTGAGGCTGAGGATGTCGTTGGACACCAGCAGCTCCGTGGCGGAGGTCGCAGTTTGCGTGGTGAGTGCCTGCCCCAGTGCGTCGGCCTGCTCATGCATGGCCTGCTTGAACTGCAAACCCATCACGCCGGCGTAGATCATCAGCGCCAGGGAGACGAGGATCACGTTGTGGCTGGCGATGCGCAATGCAATCGGTACACGGCGATGACGCAGTGCACGGAAGATCAGCAGGAAGAAATTATCAGTTTTAACAGGCGTGGGCCGGTTCACAGAGCACGGCTCTTTCGAAGAAGTTGCCGCGCAGTATAACGACCGACCCAGTGGCGGCAAAGCGCTGCCTTCGCCCGATGGTCACTGAATGTGGTTAGAATGCGGTTTTTTTCCACTGCTGGGGTGTCCCTTGCGCGAAATCGTCCTGATTAACATCACCGGTGAAGATCGTCCCGGTCTCACTGCGACCATCACTGGCGTGCTTGCCAAAGGTGGCGTGAGCATCCTTGATATTGGCCAGGCGGTGATTCACGACGTCATGTCGTTCGGCATTCTTGTCGAAATGCCCGACCCTGAACAGGGGGCTTCGGTCCTTGCGGACATTCACTCGGCCGCGCATTCGCTGGATCAGCAGGTGCGCATTACGCCGGTGTCTGAAGCGGACTATCAGAAGTGGGTCAACGATCAGGGCAGCGCACGACATATCGTGACATTGCTGACCCGCAAAATCACTGCCGAGCAATTGCAGCGTGTCAGCGCCATCACGGCGCAACATGGCCTGAACATTGACAAGATTGATCGTTTGTCCAGACGCATGCCGCTGGATGCTCCAACTGACCAGGGCAAGGGTTGCGTAGAGTTTTCCGTGCGTGGTGAGCCCGATGATGCCAAGGCCTTGCAGGCTGAATTCCTGCAGGTTGCTCAAGAATTGAATGTGGACATTGCTTTCCAGCAGGACTCGCTGTTCCGCCGTAACCGCCGTCTGGCGGTGTTCGACATGGACTCGACCCTGATCGAAGCCGAAGTGATCGATGAGTTGGCCAAGGCTCACGGGGTGGGCGATCGGGTTTCGGAAATCACCGAGCGCGCCATGCGTGGCGAACTGGACTTCAGTGCCAGCTTCAAAGAGCGTCTTGCATTGCTCAAAGGTCTGGATGTCAGCGTGCTGGACGAGATTGGTGCTTCGTTGCGATTGACCGAAGGGACTGAAGTTCTTTTTGCCGAACTCAAACGTCTGGGCTACAAAACGGCGATTCTGTCCGGCGGCTTTACTTATTTTGCCAAGCAGTTGCAGGCCAGACTCGGTATCGACTATGTCTTCGCCAATGAGCTGGAAGTCGTTGATGGCAAGTGCACAGGCGTGGCCGTCGAACCTATCGTCAATGCCCAGCGCAAGGCCGATTTGTTGCGTGAGCTGGCGGCGAAGGAAGGTTTGAGCCTTGAGCAGACCATCGCGGTGGGCGACGGCGCCAATGATTTGCCGATGCTGGCCATCGCGGGCCTGGGCGTCGCGTTTCGCGCCAAGCCGCTGGTAAAACAGTCAGCCCGGCAGGCGATTTCGACCCTGGGTCTGGATGGCGTGCTGTATCTGTTGGGGGTAAGGGAGCGAGAAGGTCGCGGCTGAATAAGCGCTTTTCCAAAGCTAACCATGATCCTGTATGGACTGCCGAAGCGCTGCGATAGCGGTGTCTCAGATGACCCTGCCTTCGAAGCCTTCGGCGGCTCTTACAGAAATTACAGCGACGACCACAACGAATCGAATTCCTGCTCTGCTTTCGGCGTGTCACCGCCCGTTTGCCCCGGCAGTTCGAAGGTTTCGTACTCGAACTGGTTGTAGCTGCCGCTGCTGGTGCGTTGATTGCCCAGCAGGCCGCTGTGTTCTTCTCCGGAAATATTGATCATCACGTTATTGCCTTCTTTAAAGGGCAAGCGTGGTGCCAGTATGGTGGCTGGTTGTTCAATCGCGCGAATTTCCGGTAGCAGCAAAGAGCGCATGTAAGGGCTGTTCAGTTCAGGCCGGACGACCTGCAAGCCGCAAGGCTGGGCAAACGGCGCGATCAGCTCGATACCCATTTGTGTGCCGCCGCTGCGCACCTGGCGTACCCAGCGCACGACAGCAACACTCCAGCCCTGACCGGCATCATCCTGAATCCCGACCAACTCTCCGGCCTGCAATTGCTGCGGCACTTCTTTTGGCCATGCGAGGCAATAGCCGCCAGGGCTGTGGTTGACGATGTTCAGGTCAAAGGTCGGGAACGTCTGCTGAGCGTTCGACGCCGCGTCGCCGCCGTCCGCGTCAGGCTGTTCATACTGGATTTCTTCATAAGGCAGCATCAGCGCCGAGGTGTTGCCGCGCTGGGTATCAAAAGCACTGGCCCAAGGGTCGTCAGCTTTGTCGTCTACCATTTGCAGGCTGAACTCGGCGGCTTTGGTGGCCGGGACTTGCAACATGTCACTGAAAGAGCGTTTGCCGCCGAGGTAGAAATGCAGTGCACTCATGCCTATGCACAGGCTCAGGGTGCCTTGGCCGGGCGTGCGCTGAAAGGTTCGCTCAGCGACATCGCCCCAGGCGGCTGCCAGATGCTCCAACAAGTCAGGGGGGAAGCCCTGGGGGACCAACAGTGGTGATTGCGCCCGCTGATCTACAGGGGTTTCCAGGTAGCGGGTGATCATCGCCGCTAACGCCTGAGTGTTAAGGCCCAGCAGAGTAGGGTGCTGGTCTTCCGGAAACAGTGACTTATAGAGAGGCGGTTTGTCCTGTCTGGCTGACAGCGCGTACAGGCTGCTGTCGTCTGTCGGTGACTGCAGCCGGACAAACGGGCTCCAGGCATCCAGCACGTCGGCAAGACGACCGATGTTGAGCTGACGCATCTGGTTGCAGCGCGAGCAGCCCATCAGTAACGCAATGGTGTAAGTCTGCTCCACCGTCAGCGAACGGGCGTGGACAGCCTGTTCATCGGCAACCGGCAGATTCTGCAATTGATGTTCGCAGGCAATTTTATAGATCGTGTGCAGCTCGAGCCACAGGCCTTCCTGCACAGGACAGTACAGTTGATTGGCGCGAATCAGCGGGCCGTTCAGGCACTGGAGCGCCCGTTGCAGTGCAGTGGTCAGTAGCGGGATGCGGTCCCGGCTGAGTCTTGAACTGACTCGCTCGATGATCAGCTTATAGCCAACCGCCAGGTGGTTTTGCAGCGCCTGGCAAAGATTGGCGACTTTGCGCGGACGCTCGTCGAGCACCACGGCCTGATTGAGAAAGTGGCGTTCCAGATGCTTACAGACGAAATGCACTTCGGGGCGCAGCAGTTCAAGCAGTTGCAGGCGATTGTCACTGGGCGTCAGCAGTTGATTGAGTTCAGTCAGGCCCTGATATAGCTGACGAGCCGTTTCACCCAGGTTTGCTTTAGGCAGCGTTGATATCCAACGCTTGAGATCCTTGGGCGTCGCTTCACAGAATGTCAGGCTCGACTGCGTTGGCGCGGGAACACGCAACAACACAGGAAGGCTCAAATTACTCATGTGAAAGGCTAACTCCAACTGCCCGCTCGGGACCGAGCGGCTGCTTTGAATCGATGCAGCGATAACAGTTCCCGGCGGGGGCCGAAATCTACATCAATAAAATGCAAAATTTCCGACAGGGCCGGTGTTGGGACTCTAGCAGCATCAGCCAATAGTCGCAGCACCTCAGACGAATCTATCGGTGTAGGCTCAAGCGAAAACAGCAATGGTACAGCCATCAAAGGATAAATAGTGGCACACGGTGCCACTATTTACTGTTTCAAACCTGTACGGGCAACGCCAGGGCCTGACCCATGCGAACTGGTGAGGTCGCAGTGAGTTGCTCGGCCCACTTCACTTGCTCAGGGCCAAACAGGACTATGGCGGTGGAGCCCAGCTTGAAGCGGCCCATTTCTGCACCTTTCTCCAGATGGATCGGCGCACGTGCTGCTTCGTCGTAGCGGAACGTCCTCAGTTCGCGTTTTGGCGGCGTCACCAATCCGGCCCAGACCGTTTCGACGGAAGCAACGATCATCGCGCCAACCAGTACCAGGGCCATCGGTCCGCGCTCTGTGTCGAAGATGCAGACTACGCGCTCGTTACGGGCGAACAACTCAGGCACGTTTTCGGCTGTGGTCTGATTGACCGAGAAGATTCGGCCAGGCACATACACCATTTCACGCAAGGTACCAGCCAGCGGCATGTGCACGCGATGGTAGTCCTTGGGCGACAGGTAAACAGTCGCGAATTCGCCCCCCATGAACGGCGCCGACAACGCCGGGTCACCGCCCAGCAACTCCAGCACGCTGAAGCTATGGCCCTTGGCCTGGAAGATACGGCCCTGTTCGATGCGGCCCAGTTGGCTGATTGCGCCATCTGCCGGGCTCAGGATTGCACCCGGCGTTTCATCGAGGGGGCGGGCACCGGGTTTCAGAGCACGGGTGAAGAAGGCGTTGAAGTGCTCATAGGCGCTCAAGTCCTCGACCTGCGCTTCGGACATGTTGACCTGATAGCGACGGGCGAACCACGCGGTGAAGGCATTCTTGAACCAGCGCACGCGGCACTCGGCAACACAGCCAGCCAGACGTGACAGCAAATGATGCGGTAACAGGTACTGGCTGAGGATAAACAGACGCTCTTTCATCAAAATTCCTGAATGTAATGCTTTAAAGTGGACAGGGCTTCAGCGTTCGACTGGCGTATCGGGGTGGTTGCCCCATTCGCCCCAGGAGCCGGCATAGCCTTTGACCCGAGGGTAACCCAGTGCCTTGGCCACCAGATACGTGAAGCCCGACCGGTGGTGTGTCTGGCAGTGGGTAATGATTTCTTTATCTGCAGTGATGCCCAGGCTGTCGAGGATTTCTGCGATGTCTTCACGGATGCGCAGATCGCGCGCCTTATCCATGCCAGCAGTCCACTCGAAGTTGATCGCGCCTGGGATGTGTCCACCTTTGGCGGCGACGACTTTTTCGCCGGAATATTCAAGCGGGCCACGAGCGTCCCAGATTGCCAGATCGGCAGCGCCCAGGCGACTTTGCAAATACTCGCGTGTGGCAGTGGGTTCGTCATGCAGCTGCAGGTCAACCGGCCCGCCAGCCGAGGGGGGAACCGCTGTAGACAAGGGCAAGCCATCAGCCTGCCAGGCCAGCAGGCCGCCGTCGATATAGTGGTATTTGCTGTGGCCGATTACATCCAGTAACCAAATAAAGCGTCCGGCCCAGCCGCCGCCTTCGTCGTCGTAGACCACATACACCGCATCGGCGTTGTGACCCAGTTCGCCGAACAGCGCTTGCAGGTCTGCGTGGGCAGGTAGCAAACCCGGTGCTGGAGGCTGGCCCAACTGAGTACGTTTCGGATCGACGAAACGCGCGCCGGGTATGTGTCCGGCGTCATATCGGGCGCTACTGGTCAGATCCACCAGGATCAGTTCCGGAGCATCCAGGCGATCCTTCAGGTCGCTTGGCTCGATAACCAGCGGCAAGCCAGAGAAGACGGACATGTGCAGCCTCCAATTTAAAAAAGAGGCGAATTGTAGCCCAGCTGTCAGGCTTTGCGACTACTAAAGCTTGTCAGCGCCCGCTCGATGCATTGGCAGGTTTTACCGAAAGCCTGCACCGAGGTTTCCGAAAACTGCCCGCCGCCCTGATCTGCCACCACCAGCATCAACACCTTGTTGTTGCTGCTCAGAGACCGGATCAGCCAGTGTTTGCCTGGGAACAAAGCCCGCAGATTACCCGGCAGCAGCGCCGAGAATTGATCGATATTGGCGGGCGTCATGCGGAGCTGGGTGGGCTGAGCCAACAGACGTTGCAATACGGTGCTTTCCTTTATAGAGAGCGCCAGCGACGTCGTTTCAGCTCTCAAACCGGCAATCTGATGGACACGCAGCTGGGTACCGGTCTTGTCTGCCATCAGCAACATCACACGTTCCATGCCGCAGGAAACCAGAGCGTCCCGCGCCGTGGTGGTCAAGTGCATGGCGTTACTGAAGGGGCTCGGGTTGGCGAGCAAGTCGGCGCACAGTTTGCGCCAGCTCTGCAAGGCATCGGGCGAGGGTGGCGGCGCTGCTTGCAGCTTGCTGTGAATCCGGCGGGTTGCCCACGGCCAGATCAGCGCTTCGGCCGGGTGCCACAGGCTTGGGTCATTATGGTTGCGAGCGCTGCTGACTGCGTTCTGATGGGCCTGCTGCTGCACGCTGTCCATGGATTGCTGCAAGTACAGGCTGCTCAGTAACTCCCAGCGCAGGCAGTGCGGGCTGTCCCATGCCTGTTGAGCGGCCAGCGCCAGGCCGTTGCCCAGCAGTACGGTATTGGCGGGTTGATTGAACCAGCGACGCAGGTTCGGATCGGCGTCCATCAATTGCTGCTGTTGCAATGGATCGTCATTAGCCCGCGCAATATGCAGCGCCTTGACCAATTGGCGTCGTTCGCTGATCAGCAGCTTGTAGCCTTGAGTCACCCATAAAGGCAGGCGCCACAAGGTGGCCAATTGCATGCAGAGCTCCAGCAGACTGACGCCAAACAGCTTTTTCTCCACTGCCCGGGAAGACTCACCTTTGTGGATAACCCGCAGTTCCCATTCTTCCAGCAATTTCGGGTGCGCCAGCGCTATTGGCCACAGCGGTGCCAGAAACAACAGGCTGCCCAGGTGGATATCCTGCCAGAGCCGCGCCAGGCGAGCCGCGAACAGTCCGTTGGCCTGCTGCGTAGCGTGCTGACTGATCAGTAGCAACTGGCGGAACGTGGCCGGAATCTTCTCGTTTTCCAGAGCGGGCAGGCGATTGAGCAGCACTTCGGTGCGCCCCAGGCCCAGACGAGTGATCGCCACTTCGAGGCTTTCAGCAGGTTCGGTCAAACCAGTGCTTTGATGATTGGCTTCGCGCATCACGCTCAGGACCAGCGCCGGGCTGTCCTGCATCATGTCGGCGATGTCACGCAGGGAGCGGCGGCTATCATTCAGTGCGCTACGAACCTTATTGTGGCTGGGCAGAGGGACCGGCAATGCAATGCTGTCCAATTGCTTGAGCCACGCATCGAGCGTGTTCGGGACGGGAAGCTGTGGCGACGTTTCTGGAGGCATGCATCATGGCCCGTGCGACTGAAAATGTAGGCAGTGGACACTGCGAAATCAATGGGTAAGACCCTAATTTACGGGCCCCCGTTCACCGGTCAACTGGCTTTTCGATTTTTCTGGCTACAGTCTGGCCCACATATGCCGATAAGTAGAACAAGAGTTTCAAGAACTTCCGCGCATGTCCCTGAACCCGACTCAGTAAGTACTTTCTACCTATGGCTAAAATTATCGGCATCATCGTCGTCTTCGCGAGTGTTCTCGCAGGCTACGTACTTTCTCACGGTAAGATTGGCGCGCTGATCCAGCCTTTCGAGGTGTTGATCATCGGTGGTGCCTGTCTGGGCGCATTTCTGCAAGCCAACCCAGGCTACATGACCATGCACGTCATGAAGAAGTCGCTGAAGATGTTCGGTACGCGCTTCACGCACGCCTTCTATCTTGAAGTGCTGGGTCTGGTGTACGAGATCCTCAACAAGAGCCGCCGTGAAGGCATGATGGCGATTGAAGGGGACATCGAAGACGCTTCGGCGAGCCCGATTTTCGCCAAGTATCCCGGCGTGCTGAAAGACGAGCGCATGACGGCTTATATCTGTGATTACCTGCGTATCATGTCATCCGGCAACATGGCTCCTCACGAGCTGGAAGGCCTGTTTGACATGGAGCTGCAGAGCATCAAGGAAGAGCTGGGTCATCCATCCCACGCCGTAACCGGTATCGCCGACGGCCTGCCCGGTTTCGGTATTGTGGCGGCAGTACTCGGCATCGTGATTACCATGGCTTCCCTGGGTGACGGCGACAAGGCTGCCATTGGTAACCACGTGGGTGCTGCGCTGGTGGGTACCTTCCTGGGTATTATTGCCGCTTACGGTTTCTTCGGTCCTCTGGCGAGCTGCCTTGCCCACGATGCCAAAGAAGAGCTCAATGTCTATGAGGCCATCAAGGCGTCGCTGGTGGCATCGGCCTCCGGTATGCCTCCTTCGCTGGCTGTCGAGTTTGGCCGCAAGGTTCTCTATCCGGCACACCGGCCCAGCTTCAGTGAGCTGGAACAAGCGGTTCGCGGTCGCTGAGTCATGGAAAATAATCAGCCGATAATCATCAAGCGCGTAAAGCGCTATGAAGCCGGTCACCACGGTGGCGCCTGGAAAATCGCCTTCGCGGACTTTGCAACCGCCATGATGGCGTTCTTTCTGGTGCTCTGGCTGCTGTCTGCGGCAACCCCGGAGCAGTTAGTCGCTATCGCCGGTTACTTTAAAGACCCGGTCGGGTTCTCGGACAGTGGTTCGCCCTACGTGATTGATCTGGGTGGATCGCCGGAAATGTCGCCTGATCAGACCTTGAACCCGGAAATCAAGAACACCCCGACACCAGACACTGTGCCAATCGAAGCCGAGACGGCGGAGGCCAAGGCGGAAGAGGTCGAGCAAGAGCGTCTGGAGTTGTTGCTCCAGGAGTTGCAGAACAAGATCGAAGAGAATCCTGAACTGCTGAAATTCAAGGACCAGATCCATTTCGAGATTACTCAGGATGGTCTGCGGATCCAGATTACAGACGCTGATAACCGGCCGATGTTCGACCTGGGCAGTGCGCGCCTCAAGCCCTATTTCGAAGACATTCTGCTGGCCATGGCCGATACCATCAAAGCAGTGCCGAACAAAATCAGCATCAGCGGGCACACAGATGGCAAGCCTTATGTGGGTAACGGCGAGTTCGGTAACTGGGAGCTTTCGGCTAATCGGGCCAACTCGGCACGTCGCGCTCTGGTTGCCGGCACCTACCCGGAAAACCAGGTGGCGCGGGTAGTCGGCTATGCGTCGTCGATGCTGTATGACGGCGAGCATCCGCAAAGCCCGGTCAACCGGCGCATCGATATCATGGTCCTGACCAAGAAGGCCATGCAGCGTATTGAAGGCAGTCAGGTTTACAGGGGCGGCCAGGGCAAAGCCACGGGCACTGAGCCTGCACCGGCTGCGCCAGTCAATCCTAGAATCCAGCCGCCGGATGATCCACAGGCCTACGCCCAGCCGCACGAGATTCGGCAAAAGCTGAACTTGTTCGAAGACGGCACGTTGAAGCTGGATGAGACGAAGAATTAAGGTCTAGCCACGAGCTACAAGCCTCAAGCTGCAAGTAAAAAGCCCGGACTCGTGAGAGTCCGGGCTTTTTTGTCGGCTGCAAATCTGTAGGAGCTGCCGAAGGCTGCGAAGGCATTCTTCCAGACAGTCCGCGATTCGCAGCCTGCGGCAGCTCCTGCAAGGCGCTGTTAGTAGCTGCTTTCCGGCAAGCTGGCGATGATCGAGCGATAGCTGTTCATACGCTGCTGTTGCACGCGGCCTTCTTCCAGCGCGATCAACAATGCACAGCCCGGTTCGCGGTCGTGTTTGCAATCGCGGAAGCGGCAGGTGCCGATCAGGTCGTTGAACTCGATGAAACCGGCTTCGACATCCGCACGGCTGACGTGGCCCAGACCGAATTCACGAATACCCGGGGAGTCGATCAAGTCGCCGCCACGGGGGAAGTGGAACAGGCGGGCAGTCGTCGTGGTGTGTGTACCTTGCCCGGACAACTCGGACAGCGGCCCGACACGGGTTTCGACTTCAGGCAGCAAGCTGTTGACCAGAGATGACTTGCCAACGCCAGACTGCCCGACAAACACGCTGATATGCCCGTCCAGTTGCGCTTGCAGTTGTTGCATGCCGTCGCCGTGGTGCGCGGAGACTTCCAGAACCGGATAACCCAGCGTCCGGTAAACCTCCAGCAACGCGTTGAGCGCCGGGGCGTTCTGCTCGTTGATCAGGTCGAACTTGTTCAACAGCAGCAACGGACGAATGCCCGCATGCTCGGCAGCCACCAGATAACGGTCGATCAGATTGGCATGAGGCTCCGGCATCGGCGCAAACACAATGACGATCAGATCGACGTTGGCGGCAACCGGCTTGAGTTGCCCGCGGCTGTCGGGACGGCACAGCTCAGTGGTGCGGGGCAATTGCGCGACGATAACGCCGATACCCTGATTGCCGGCGCGCCAGACGACGCGATCGCCGGTCACCAGTGCAGGCAGGTTTGCACGCAGGTGGCATCGGAAAACCTGACCCGCCTGGTCGCCTTCCTTCGCTTCTACTTCGACTTGTACGCCGAAGTGAGCGATCACGAGCCCGGTCTGCTCGGGGCCAAGATCGCCGCCCTCAAGTGTTTCCAGAGTTTGTGATTCGCGTTTGGCAGCACGCGCAGCGCGCTCGCCTTGAATTTTTTCGATGCGCCAGTTTTGACGACGATTGAGTTGGCGTTTGGCCATGGGTGTTCCGAGTGATAAAGCAGCTGATAAGTAAACGCGGGGGAGTCTAGCACGGCGGGGTGAGCTAAACTGCGTGCCTACGCTGAGGAGCCCAATATGCAGAACAAGCAGAACCTGATCTGGATCGATCTGGAAATGACCGGCCTGGACCCGGACATCGACGTCATCATTGAAATGGCGACGATCATCACTGACAGCGAACTCAACACCCTGGCTGAAGGCCCGGTCATCGCTGTGCACCAGAGCGATGAAACCCTGGCCGGAATGGACGAGTGGAACACCCGTCAGCACGGCGGTTCGGGCCTGACCCAGCGGGTACGCGAGAGTGTAATCAGCATGGCTGAAGCAGAAGCCCAGACGCTTGAATTCATCAAGCAATGGGTTCCGGAACGCAGTTCGCCGATCTGCGGCAACAGTATTTGCCAGGATCGTCGCTTCCTTTATCGGCACATGCCGACACTGGAGCACTACTTCCACTACCGCAATCTGGACGTTTCCACGCTCAAAGAGCTGGCCGCCCGCTGGTCGCCTGAGCTGAAGTTCCAGAAGGGCAGCACCCACCTGGCACTGGACGACATCCGCGAGTCGATCGCTGAGCTGCGGTTCTATCGCGAGCATTTCATTAAAGGCTAATGCTTACATCATTCCTGTAGGAGCTGCCGAAGGCTGCGATTGCGGCGTGTCAGATGCGACGGTTTCGCAGCCTTCGGCAGCTCCTACAGAAATTGGTTGTGATCGGTAATTTCGCTCTTTGCCCTCTTTTGGTGCTTGCCCTACACTGCGCGGCTTTGTCGCAGGGACCGCCGCCATGTTGTTGATGCTCTATCTGATTGCTATCACCGCTGAAGCCATGACCGGCGCGCTGTCTGCCGGGCGGCGGGGCATGGACTGGTTTGGCGTGGTATTGATCGCCTGCGTCACAGCCCTTGGCGGCGGTTCGGTGCGTGATGTGTTGCTTGGCCATTACCCGTTGACGTGGGTCAAACACCCCGAATACCTGATCCTGACCAGCGTCGCAGCCTTGCTGACCATCTTCATCGCGCCGTTGATGCGTCATCTGCGGTCGCTGTTTCTGGTGCTCGACGCGCTTGGTTTGGTGGCCTTTACTCTGATCGGTACGATGACCGCGCTGGAAGTCGGGACCGGCTTGCTGGTGGCCTCTGTCTGCGGCGTGATCACCGGCGTATTTGGCGGCATCCTGCGGGATATCTTCTGCAACGACATCCCCTTGGTATTCCGTCGCGAGCTGTACGCCAGCGTCTCATTCCTCGCAGCCTGGTGCTTTCTGCTTTGTCAGCACCTGCAATTGCCTGAAGAGCAGAGCATTCTGATTACACTGTTCGGCGGTCTGCTGCTGCGGCTAATGGCTATCCGGTTTAACTGGAACATGCCCAGGTTTGTCTACAAGGGTGATGAGCACTAACCGGTAGGAGCGAACTTGTTCGCGAGGATTTCTGTCAGGCGATACGAATTCATCGGTTGAGATAATTTCTCGCGAACAAGTTCGCTCCTACCCTTAAACCGTGTCGCCTCAAGCGCCTCCTGCACCGCGTAGAACTGGAATATGCCCTGTCTACAGGGGTGAGGAGCACTCACCGGTAGGAGCGAACTTGTTCGCGAGGATTTCTGTCAGGCGATACGAATTCATCGTTTGAAGTAATTTCTCGCGAACAAGTTCGCTCCTACCATTAATCGGTGCTGCCGCAACGCCCACTCCACATTCCTCGCAGCCTGGTGCTTTCTGATGTGTCAGCACCTGCAATTGCCTGAAGAGCAGAGCATTCTGCTGCGGTTAATGGCTATCCGGTTTAACTGGAACATGCCCAGGTTTGTCTACAAGGGTGATGAGCACTAACCGGTAGGAGCGAACTTGTTCGCGAGGATTTCTGTTAGGCGATACAAATTCATCGGTTGAGGTAATTTCTCGCGAACAAGTTCGCTCCTACCATTAATCGGTGCTGCCGCAACGCCCACTCCATATTCCTCGCAGCTTGGCGCTTTCTGCTGTGTCAGCACCTGCAATTGCCTGAAGAACAGAGCATTCTGCTGCGGCTAATGGCTATCCGCTTAACTGGAACATGCCCAGGTTTGTCTACAAGGGTGATGAACACTAACCGGTAGGAGCGAACTTGTTCGCGAGGATTTCTGTTAGGCGATACAAATTCATCGGTTGAGATAATTCATTAACCGCGGTGTCGGTGCTGCCGCAACGCCCACTCCACATGCTCCCTCACCAACTCCGACGGATACTCTCGTCTCGCCTCAAGCGCTTCAAGCACCGGAATCGTCGAAGGCGCATTGCCCAGCCCCACGGCCAGATTGCGCAACCAACGTTCGTAACCGGCGCGGCGTAGCGGTGACCCTTCGGTATTGCTGAGGAATTTATCCTCGTCCCACATGAACAACTCGGCCAGACCCGCGTTATCCAGATTGTGGCGTGGCTGGAAATCACTCTGGTCGGTGGGGCGGGCGAAACGGTTCCAGGGGCAAACGATCTGGCAGTCATCGCAACCGAACACCCGGTTGCCAATGAGCGGGCGTAGCTCCTCGGGGATGGCGGTTTTCAGTTCAATGGTCAGATAAGAAATGCAGCGCCTGGCATCCAGCACATAAGGCCCGACGAAGGCCGCGGTGGGGCAAATGTCCAGGCACGCAGTGCAGCGGCCGCAATGTTCGGTGGTGTGAGGCGGGTCTACGGGCAATGGCAGGTCGACAAACAGCTCACTCAGGAAAAAGAAACTTCCGGCTTTGCGATTGAGCACCAGCGTGTTCTTGCCAATCCAGCCAAGCCCGGCCTTTTCGGCAATGGCTTTTTCCAGCACCGGGGCGCTGTCAACAAAAGCGCGGTAGCCAAACGGGCCTATAGCTTGCTGGATGCGTTCGGCCAGTTGCTGCACACGCTTGCGGATCAACTTGTGATAGTCGCGACCCAGAGCGTAGCGGGATACGTAGGCTTTTTCCGGCTCAGTCAGACGCTGAGTCATCTCGGTGTCGCCGGGCAGGTAATCCATGCGCAACGAGACCACCCGCAAGGTGCCAGGCACCAGCTCTTCAGGGTGCGAACGTTTGCTGCCATGCGCTGCCATATAGTCCATCTCGCCGTGATAGCCCGCCTCTAGCCAGCGCTCAAGGTGTTGCTCATGTTCGGCGAGATCGAGCCCGGCAATCCCGACTTGCTGAAAACCCAGCTCGCGGCCCCACTCCTTGATCGATTGAACAAGGGTGACAAGGTCAACAGTATTGGGCGAATCAACAGTAATAACGGGCATGCGCAAGGAGAAACCGGGTGGAGGTGCGTATAATTCTGCCAGACATCGGAGCCAAGAAACGCATGGTCGACACGAATCCCCAATTACCCGACGCACTGTACAGCGCCGCGCAGGTCCGCGAACTGGACGCACAGCTCATTGCTGCGGGAACATGCGGCAGTGAATTGATGCAACGGGCCGCCCATGCGACGTGGCGCGCGCTGCGTCGACGCTGGCCCGAGGCGCGGGAATTGAGCGTACTGGCCGGGCGCGGCAACAACGCGGGCGACGGTTATCTGATCGCCGCTCTGGCGCGCAAAGCGGGCTGGGATGTTCAGGTGTTCAGCGTGGCCGATCCCGCTGCGCTGGTCGGCGATGCCGCTGACGCTTACAGCGCGGCTGTCGCTGCGGGTCTCAATGTTCAACCGTGGGCCGATCAACCTTTGCGCGGCATTGTGCTGGATGCGCTGCTGGGAACGGGCTTGAACGGTGACGTTCGCCAGCCCTACGCGGCGGCAATCGAATCGATTAATGCCAGTGGCTTGCCGGTCGTGGCGGTGGATATTCCCTCCGGGCTGAGCGCCGATACCGGACGTATTCTGGGTGTCGCGGTGCGAGCCGATCTGACGGTGACCTATATAGGCTTGAAGCTGGGTCTGTTGACCGGTGATGCGCCGGACCTGGTGGGCGAGTTGGTGTTTGACGACTTGCAGGCTGATCCGGCCGTCGTCTCCAGAGGCATTCGCAGCGCGACTCGCCTTGATACCTTTAATCTGCCGCGTCTGGCTGCGCGCCCTCGTACGGCTCATAAAGGCCTGTATGGCCGGGTGCTGGTCATTGGCGGCGATCATGGTTTCGGCGGGGCCTGCCTGCTGAGCGCTGAAAGTGCCTTGCGCAGTGGCGCGGGCATGGTCACGTTGGCGACCCGAGCCGAACACATTCCCGCTGCGTTGACTCGCATGCCCGAAGTGATGAGCGCGGCGATCCGTTCGGCTAACCAGTTGATGGCATTGATTGAGCCCGCCAGTGTTTTGGTGGTCGGCCCTGGCATGGGACAAGCCGCCTGGGGTCGCAGCTTGCTGTCAGCCGCCGCCAACGCTCAACGTCCCCAGGTGTGGGACGCCGATGCCCTTAACCAGTTGGCGCAAGGTTTTGTCTCGCTTCCCGAGGGCAGCGTCATTACCCCGCATCCCGGCGAAGCTGCACGCTTGCTGGGGATAACGACTAAACAAATCCAGGCTGACCGCCCTGCTGCCGCGCGAGCACTGGCCGATAAATACCAGGCGGTCTGCGTGTTGAAAGGCAGCGGTAGCCTGATCGCTGACGTCGACGGTCAGTTAATGCTCTGTGATCGCGGCCATCCGGCCATGGCGACTGCGGGTCTGGGCGACGTGCTCGCCGGGCTGGTCGGTGCGTTGATGGCGCAAAAAATGAAACCGTTCGATGCCGCGTGTCTGGCGGTCTGGTTGCATGCCAGCGCTGGACAGCAGGTCGGCGAAGCGGGCCGTGGGCTGGCGGCCAGTGATTTGATTCCAGCCATTCGTCAGTTATTGGAGGAGCAGCATCCGTGTCTGAGTTAACGCTGCATTTGGTCGGTGAAGAGGCCATGACCCAGTTTGGTGAGCGCATTGCCGAGGTCACTCGAGGGGTGGGCGTGATTTTTCTGGAAGGTGATCTGGGGGCAGGTAAAACCACGCTTTCCCGGGGCATCATCCGTGGCCTCGGGCATGAAGGCGCGGTCAAGAGCCCGACCTTCACCCTGGTCGAACCCTATGAAATTGGCTCGGTTCGCGTATTCCACTTCGACCTTTACCGGTTGGTTGACCCCGAGGAGCTGGAGTACCTCGGTATCCGCGATTACCTGGAAGGCGATGCACTTTGTTTGATCGAGTGGCCCCAGCTCGGTGCAGGCTTTTTGCCAAAGGCTGACCTGACCATTACCATTAGGCCGCATGCGCAAGGTCGAGCACTGACTTTGAGTCCAATTGGCTCGCGTGGCGAAACCTGGTGTGCCGCTTTGGCGTTGGAATTCAAATAGATATGGGGTTAGGTATGCGCATTCGCGCGCTGGTTACTGTAGTGGGTCTGCTTTTGACAGCCCTGGCTGTTGATGCGCTGGCTGCAACACAGGTAAAAAGTGTCCGCCTATGGCGCGCACCGGATAACACACGACTGGTTTTTGACCTCTCCGGACCCGTCCAGCACAGCGTTTTCACCCTGACTTCTCCTGATCGACTGGTTATCGATATCAACGGCGCGACCCTCGGCGGTCCGCTGAATGTGCCCATGGCCAATACGCCCATCACCAGCATGCGTTCCGCCCAGCGCACCGCTACGGATTTGCGCGTGGTCATCGACCTGAAAAAGGCCGTGACGCCCAAGAGCTTTACGCTGGCTCCGAACCAGCAATACGGTAACCGTCTGGTTGTCGACCTGTTCGATGAGCCGGGCGATGCCAATCCGAGCCCGACCATTCCCGATACGGCCGCGAACACAGCGCCTGCCGTGCCGGTCAGCCCGGCCAAGCCCGAAATCAAGCTGACGCCTGTGCCGAACGGCAAGCGCGACATTGTGATCGTGATTGACGCGGGGCACGGCGGCGAAGATCCGGGTGCGTCCGGCAGTAGCGGACAGAAAGAAAAGAACCTGGTACTGGCCATCGCCAAAGAGCTGCAACGTCAGATCAACGCTGAAAAAGGCTACCGCGCCGAGCTGACCCGCACTGGCGACTACTTCATCCCGCTGCGCAAACGTACGGAAATTGCACGAGCAAAAGGCGCGGACCTGTTTGTGTCTATTCACGCCGACGCTGCACCTTCACGCGCGGCATTTGGTGCCTCGGTGTTCGCCTTGTCCGAGCGCGGGGCTACGTCCGAGACTGCACGCTGGCTGGCTGACAGTGAAAACCGTTCCGACTTGATCGGTGGTGCTGGTGCCGTCAGTCTGGATGACAAGGACCGAATGTTGGCGGGGGTATTGCTGGACTTGTCCATGACAGCGTCGTTGTCGTCGAGCCTCAACGTCGGGCAGAAAGTCCTGACCAACATTGGTCGCGTGACGTCACTGCACAAATCTCGTGTTGAGCAAGCCGGCTTCATGGTACTCAAGTCGCCTGATATCCCGTCGATCCTGGTCGAGACGGGCTTTATCTCCAACAATGCCGAAGCGGCCAAGCTCAGCGCTGCCTCGCATCAGCAGGCACTGGCGCGTTCGATCAACTCTGGCGTGAAGCAGTTCTTCCAGCAGAATCCACCGCAAGGTACTTACATCGCCTGGCTGCGGGATAACGGCAAGCTCGCCCAAGGGCCGCGTAATCACGTGGTTCGCTCGGGTGAAACACTGGCCATGCTGGCGGCTCGCTACGACATGAGCCCTGCGGCTCTGCGCAGCGCCAATAACCTGAAAACGGATGAGCTGCGTATTGGGCAGGATCTGAAAATCCCTAGCTCCGAGGTGGCGGCTCAACCATGACCGATCTTCTTCTCGACAGTGTTGAGCCTGAGGTACAGACACCTGCCAGCGCTGCAGCCCTTAATGCTGCCCGGATCGAACTGCTCAGCCCACGGCTGGCCAACCAGATCGCAGCGGGTGAGGTGGTCGAGCGGCCAGCATCGGTCATCAAGGAGTTGCTGGAAAACAGTCTGGATTCCGGTGCCAAACGCATTGATGTCGACGTCGAGCAAGCAGGCATCAAGCTGCTGCGTGTCCGTGATGATGGCAGCGGCATTTCTTCCGATGACCTGCCTTTGGCTTTGGCTCGGCACGCCACCAGCAAGATCCGCGAGCTGGAAGACCTTGAGCGGGTCATGAGTCTTGGTTTTCGCGGCGAGGCGCTGGCGTCGATCAGCTCTGTGGCGCGATTGACCCTCACCTCCCGAACACACGATGCCGATCAAGCCTGGCAAGTGGAAACCGAAGGCCGCGACATGGCTTCCCGGGTTCAGCCTGCGGCGCATCCTGTGGGGACATCCGTTGAAGTCCGCGACCTGTTTTTCAATACCCCGGCGCGGCGCAAGTTTCTCAAGGCGGAAAAAACCGAATTCGATCACTTGCAGGAAGTGATCAAGCGCATGGCACTGGCGCGCTTCGACGTGGCGTTCCACTTGCGGCATAACGGCAAGACGATCCTCAGCCTGCATGAAGCCAACGACGACACGGCACGTGCCAGGCGTGTATCGGCTATTTGCGGCCCAGGTTTCCTGGAGCAGGCGCTGCCCATCGAGATTGAGCGCAATGGCTTGCATCTGTGGGGCTGGGTGGGGTTGCCGACCTTTTCTCGTAGCCAGGCAGACTTGCAGTATTTCTTTGTGAACGGCCGGGCAGTGCGCGACAAGCTGGTAGCGCATGCGGTGCGCCAGGCTTATCGCGACGTATTGTTCAATGGTCGTCATCCGACCTTCGTGTTGTTCTTCGAGGTCGATCCGGCGGTCGTCGACGTCAACGTGCACCCGACTAAACACGAAGTCCGCTTCCGTGACGGGCGCATGGTGCATGACTTCCTGTATGGCACGTTGCACCGGGCGCTGGGCGATGTGCGTCCCGAAGATCAACTGGCAGGCGCCGCGCCAGTGACTGCCGTCGAGCGACCCACTGGCCCGCAAGCCGGTGAGTTCGGGCCGCAGGGTGAAATGCGTCTGGCCAATAATCTGCTGGAGCAGCCTCAGGCTCAGCCTTATGCGCCGCCAGCCGGTTCAGGCGCGGGCGCTGGTTATCAATATCAGTACACGCCGCGCCCCACAGCGACCTTGCCTGCCGCCGAAGCGCAAAGCGCTTATCGTGAGTTTTATGCGCCGTTGCCCGGTACGCCTGCGGTGTCATTGCCAGAGACTCAAGGGGATATTCCTCCGTTGGGCTACGCCTTGGCGCAACTCAAGGGCATTTATATTCTGGCGGAGAACGCTCACGGCCTGGTGCTGGTAGACATGCATGCCGCACACGAGCGGATCATGTACGAGCGGTTGAAGATTGCGATGGCCAGTGAAGGCTTGAGCGGTCAGCCTTTATTAGTGCCCGAGTCCATCGCGGTCAGCCAGCGCGAAGCCGATTGCGCCGAAGAGCACATCGAGACATTTCAGCGTCTGGGCTTCGAGTTGCAGCGACTGGGTCCTGAAAGTCTGGCGATCCGGCAGATTCCGGCCTTGTTGAAACAGGCCGAGGCCAATCGTCTGGTCAGCGACGTGCTGGCCGATCTGATGGAGTACGGCACCAGTGACCGGGTTCAGGCTCACATGAACGAATTGCTGGGCACCATGGCTTGCCACGGTGCGATTCGGGCCAACCGCCGTCTGGCGATCCCGGAAATGAACGGTCTGCTGCGCGACATGGAAAACACCGAGCGCAGCGGTCAATGCAACCATGGCCGACCTACCTGGACCCAAATGGGTCTGGATGATCTGGACAAACTCTTCCTGCGCGGTCGTTGAATGAGCGCTCTACCTCCGGCCATCTTTCTGATGGGGCCGACGGCTTCGGGTAAGACCGATCTGGCCATGGAACTCTGCAAAGTCCTGCCATGCGAGCTGATCAGCGTCGATTCGGCACTGGTCTATCGCGGCATGGACATCGGCACCGCCAAGCCTTCCAAAGCACAACTGGCCGAGTTTCCTCATCGTCTGGTGGACATTCTCGACCCGGCCGAAAGCTATTCTGCCGCCGATTTTCGCAGTGATGCACTGGCTGCGATGGCAGAAATTACCGCTCGCGGCAAAATTCCGCTGCTGGTCGGCGGCACTATGTTGTATTTCAAGGCTCTATTGGACGGGTTGGCAGACATGCCCGCCGCTGATGCAGGGGTTCGAGCGGAACTGGAAGCACAGGCTGCAGCCCACGGCTGGCAGGCTTTGCATGACCAGTTGGCAGCAGTGGATCCGGTGTCTGCGGCGCGAATCCACCCCAATGACCCGCAGCGATTGATACGTGCGCTGGAGGTGTATCGGGTCAGTGGGTTGAGCATGACGGCACATAGAGAACAACAAACTGCGCAAACTACTGATGCTGCGGCTTCTGGTAGACCGCAATTGCCCTATACTGTCGCCAACCTGGCCATTGCTCCGGCAGATCGCAAGGTGTTGCACGGCCGTATCGCATCAAGATTTTCAACAATGCTGGACCAGGGATTCCTGGACGAAGTTCTGGCGTTACGCTCAAGAGGCGACCTGCATACGGGTCTGCCATCGATAAGAGCCGTTGGTTATCGCCAGGTCTGGGATCATCTGGATGGAAAGCTGACATCGGCTGAGATGCAGGAGCGGGGGATCATTGCCACGCGCCAACTGGCCAAACGACAGTTTACCTGGCTACGCAGCTGGGACGATTTACACTGGTTGGACAGCCTGGCCAGCGACAATTTGCCACGCGCCTTGAAATACCTGGGGTCGGTCTCCATATTGAGCTGAGTCCTTGCAATAGCCGTCTATCCTTGGGGGGTGGCGGTTCAAGCCAATTGAATTCGAATTATTATTGATCCTTAAAGGAGTGCGGCACATGTCAAAAGGGCATTCGCTACAAGACCCTTACCTGAACACCCTGCGTAAAGAGAAGGTTGGGGTTTCGATCTATCTCGTCAACGGCATCAAGCTGCAAGGCACCATCGAGTCTTTTGACCAGTTCGTTATTTTGCTGAAGAACACTGTCAGCCAAATGGTCTACAAGCACGCAATCTCTACCGTTGTTCCGGTTCGCCCGATTCGTCTGCCTAGCGCAACCGAAGGTGAGCAGGGCGACGCTGAGCCAGGTAACGCCTGATAGGAGTCTGCTTTGTTCTTTGAGCGCCACAGTGGTGGTGAACGCGCAATACTCGTTCACCTGGATGGTCAGGACCCTGAGGCGCGTGAAGATCCGCAGGAGTTTCGGGAACTGGCCATATCAGCTGGCGCCGATACCGTCGCGTTCGTCAACGTGCCGCGTCATCGGCCATCGGCCAAATATCTGATTGGCAGTGGCAAGGTCGAGGAGCTTCGCGACCAGGTCAAAGCCGAAAAAATCGATATCGTCATCTTCAATCACGTGCTGACACCCAGTCAGGAACGTAACCTCGAGCGCGTGTTCGAGTGTCGCGTACTTGATCGCACGGGGTTGATCCTCGACATCTTCGCGCAACGTGCGCGTACTCATGAAGGCAAATTGCAGGTCGAGCTGGCACAGCTCGAGCACATGAGCACGCGGCTGGTTCGCGGCTGGACTCACCTTGAGCGCCAGGGCGGTGGTATTGGCCTGCGCGGTCCCGGTGAAACCCAGCTGGAAACGGATCGGCGTCTGTTGCGGGTTCGTCTGCGGCAGATCAAAGGCCGTCTTGAAAAGGTTCGCAGCCAGCGTGAGCAGGCCCGTCGCGGGCGTAAGCGCGCCGACATCCCTTCGGTTTCACTGGTGGGCTATACCAACGCCGGCAAATCGACATTGTTCAATGCTGTGACTGATTCCGACGTGTTTGCTGCGGATCAGCTCTTCGCCACACTCGACCCGACCCTGCGCCGTCTGCAACTCGATGACCTGGGGCCTATCGTGCTGGCCGACACCGTGGGCTTCATTCGCCACCTGCCGCACAAACTGGTCGAGGCCTTTCGCGCTACGCTCGAAGAGTCCAGCAACTCCGATCTGCTGCTCCACGTCATCGACTCTCACGAGCCCGATCGCATGGAGCAGATCGAACAGGTCATGGCAGTACTCGGCGAGATCGGTGCCGAGGGCTTGCCGATACTTGAGGTCTATAACAAACTCGACCTGCTAGAAGGGGTAGAGCCGCAGATACAGCGCGATGCCGATGGCAAACCGCAACGTGTCTGGGTCTCCGCCCGTGATGGTCGAGGGCTGGATCTGCTCAAGCAGGCGGTTGCCGAGTTGCTCGGCGACGATCTGTTTGTCGGCACCTTGCACCTGTCTCAGGATTTCGCCCGGTTGCGCGCCCAGTTTTTCGAATTGGGTGCGGTGCAGAGCGAAGAGTATGACGAGCAGGGCAGCAGCTTGTTGGCAGTACGTTTACCGCGCGTTGAGTTCAATCGTCTGGTGAGTCGCGAAGGACTGCAGCCGCTGGAATTCATCGAGCAACACACTTTGCAATAAAAGCGTGGGAAAGCCGTTGTACGGCTCTCTCAGGCATTCTGTAGCATTGGTCGGCGCGCCGCGGGCGCGTCTTTGCTTTATCAGATGGAGAGCGCTATGGCTTGGAATGAGCCGGGTGGCAACTCGAATAATCAGGATCCTTGGGGTGGTAAGCGCAAGGGCGGCGACCGCAAGGGGCCACCGGATCTCGACGAGGCCTTCCGAAAGCTGCAGGAAAGCCTTAATGGTTTGTTCGGTGGTGGCAAGAAACGCAGTGGTGGTGACGGCGGCGGTAACGGCAACCCTGGCAAGGGTGGCGGTTTCGGCTTGCTGGGCATTGGCCTGGTCGTGCTGGTTGCGATCTGGCTGTACAGCGCTATTTACGTCGTGGACGAGCAGGAGCAAGCCGTTGTGCTGCGCTTCGGTCAGTACCACGAAACCGTAGGTTCGGGTCTGAACATCTATTTCCCGCCGTTCGATCGCAAGTACATGGAAAACGTGACTCGCGAACGTGCCTACAGCAAACAGGGCCAGATGCTGACTGAAGACGAAAACATCGTCGAAGTGCCGCTGACCGTGCAGTACAAAATCTCCAACCTGCGTGATTTCGTGCTGAACGTTGATCAACCGGAAGTCAGTCTGCAACACGCCACTGAAAGTGCGCTGCGTCATGTCGTGGGTTCCACGGCCATGGACCAGGTGCTGACTGAAGGTCGTGAGCTGATGGCGAGTGAGATCAAGGAGCGTCTGCAACGTTTCCTCGACACTTATCGCACCGGTATCACGGTGACTCAGGTCAACGTACAGAGCGCTGCTGCACCTCGTGAGGTTCAGGAAGCATTCGATGATGTGATTCGTGCCCGTGAAGACGAGCAACGTTCCCGTAACCAGGCTGAAACCTACGCTAACGGTGTGATCCCGGAAGCACGTGGTCAGGCTCAGCGAATCATCGAAGACGCCAACGGTTATCGCGACGAAGTGATCTCACGCGCCAAGGGTGAAGCTGATCGCTTTACCAAGCTGGTTGCCGAGTATCGCAAGGCTCCGGAAGTCACGCGTGAACGTCTGTACCTGGACACCATGCAAGAGCTGTTCACCAATACGAGCAAGGTCCTCGTGACGGGCGACAAGGGCGGTAACAACCTGCTTTATCTGCCGCTGGACAAGATGATCGAAAATGGCCGTAGCGGTAACAGCGCTGCCCCGACTAACGGTGCAGCCGCAGTCGGCGCTGATGCAGGCGCACGCGCCGCAGAGATTCAGCAGCCGCGTACAAGGGAGACTCGCTGATGAGCAATAAATCGCTGATCGCCCTGATTGTTGCCGTAGTGCTGGCGGTGGTTGCCTGGAACAGCCTGTTTATCGTGTCCCAGACTGAACGTGCCGTAATGCTGCAATTTGGTCGCGTGGTTGAACCTAATATTCAACCGGGTCTGCATGTGAAGATTCCTTACGTCAATCAGGTGCGCAAGTTCGACGGCCGCCTGCTGACACTGGATGCACCGACCCAACGCTTCCTGACGCTGGAAAAGAAAGCGGTCATGGTTGATGCCTACGCCAAGTGGCGTGTGAAGGACGCGGAAGTGTTCTACACCGCAACGTCGGGTCTCAAGCAAATCGCTGATGAGCGTCTGTCCCGTCGTCTTGAATCCGGTCTGCGTGACCAGTTCGGTAAGCGCACACTCCACGAAGCTGTGTCGGGTGAGCGTGACGCGTTGATGGCTGACATCACCGCTTCGCTGAACGCGATGGCAAACAAGGAGCTGGGCATTGAGGTTATCGATGTTCGGGTCAAGGCCATCGATCTGCCGAAGGAAGTGAACCGCAGCGTTTTCGAACGGATGAGTACCGAACGTGAACGTGAAGCGCGTGAGCATCGCGCCAAGGGTAACGAGCTGGCTGAAGGCATTCGTGCCGACGCCGATCGTCAGCGTCGCGTATTGCTGGCTGAAGCCTATCGTGAGTCTGAAGAGGCCCGCGGTGATGGTGATGCCCAAGCTTCCGCGATCTACTCCAAGGCATACGGCCAGGATCAGGAGTTCTACGCGTTCTACCGTAGCCTGCGGGCCTACCGTGAAAGCTTCGCGAACAAGAGTGACGTGATGGTTCTGGATCCGAGCAGCGATTTCTTCCGCTATCTGGAAAAATCCAAGCCGTGATCTGAAAGCCGTAATCTACCCGCCGGGCGGCAAAACCGTCTGGCGGGGTGATCATGCGGTAAAACGTGTGTATGATGCGGCAGCCGGGAAATTCCCGGCTTTTTTGCGTCTGCACGATTGATTGGCCACAGCAGTGGCATGATTTTCGAGGACAGTGGTCTGAAAGAGCCATTCTCGGGCGCTTGCCGTGCCCGCAGGAATGGGCGCAGCACCTGACCACTCTCTGCTTTACTCAAGGCCCGCCTCGGCGCGGGTCGCCCGGATCATAGGGGAAAGGCGTAATGGCAACGGTTGACCGCTGGCTGCTACCAGATGGCATCGAAGAAGTACTGCCGCCTGAAGCGGCGCGCATAGAAGTAGCGCGCCGTCAGGTGTTGGATCTGTTCCAGAGCTGGGGCTATGAATTCGTAGTCACCCCTCATATCGAATACCTTGAATCTTTGCTCACTGGCGCGGGCTCGGACCTGGATCTGCGCACCTTCAAAGTGATCGACCCGCAGTCGGGCCGGCAAATGGGCTTTCGTGCCGACATCACCCCGCAAGTGGCGCGCATCGATGCGCATACCCTGCGTCGTGAAGGGCCGAGCCGTCTGTGCTATGCCGGTAGCGTGCTGCATGCGCAGCCGCGCGCCCTGTCTTCTTCGCGCAGCCCTATCCAGCTGGGCGCCGAGTTGTACGGCGACGCAAGCCCGAGCAGCGACGTTGAAGTCATCAGCCTGATGCTGGCCATGCTACAACTGGCCGATGTGCCGGATGTCCACATGGACCTTGGGCATGTCGGTATCTACCGCGGCCTGGCACGTGCTGCCGGTTTGTCCGGGGAAGTTGAGCAACTGTTGTTTGATGCCCTGCAACGCAAGGCCATCGACGAAGTGATCGAGCTGACAGCCAATTTGCCTGCCGATCTGGCGTCGATGCTGCGTGCATTGGTCGATCTGTGCGGTGGTCGTGAAGTATTGGCGGCTGCGCGTGATCGCTTGGCCAACGCGCCAGCGCCAGTGCTGGCTGCCCTTGATGATCTGCTGACGGTGGCCGAGCGCCTTGCAACTCGTTTCCCTGAGCTGCCGTTGTATTTTGATCTGGGTGAGTTGCGCGGTTATCACTATCACACGGGTGTCGTCTTCGCTGTGTTCGTTCCGGGCGTGGGTCAATCCATTGCTCAGGGCGGTCGTTATGATGACATCGGTGCGGATTTCGGTCGGGCTCGCCCGGCCACCGGTTTTTCCACGGACCTGAAAACCCTGGTGACATTGGGGCGTGCGGAAATCGAATTGCCTACCGGCGGGATCTGGATGCCGGACAGTACGGATGCAGCACTCTGGCAGCAGGTTTGTCAGTTGCGCAGTGAAGGTCAGCGTGTTGTACAGGCTTTGCCTGGGCAGATGGTGACCGCAGCGCGTGAGGCCGATTGCGATCGGCAATTGATTCAGCATGGCGAGCGTTGGCAAGTCGTGCCGCTGGCTTCTTGAGTTTTCCTGTCGGCGGCCGCCGACACCAAGTTTGCGTGAATGAGGACAAGTGTTATGGGTAAGAATGTCGTAGTCCTGGGCACCCAATGGGGTGATGAGGGCAAAGGCAAGATCGTTGATCTGCTGACCGAACATGCTACCGCTGTAGTGCGTTACCAGGGTGGCCACAACGCGGGTCACACTCTGGTGATCGACGGCGAAAAAACCGTATTGCACCTGATTCCGTCCGGTGTACTGCGCGAAGGCGTGCAGTGCCTCATCGGTAACGGTGTGGTTGTTGCGCCGGATGCGCTCATGCGTGAAATCATCAAGCTGGAAGAGAAGGGCATTCCAGTGCGCGAGCGTCTGCGCATCAGCCCGTCCTGCCCGCTGATCCTGTCGTATCACGTTGCGCTGGATCAGGCGCGTGAAAAGGCGCGTGGCGAGTTCAAGATCGGCACCACCGGTCGTGGCATCGGCCCGGCTTACGAAGACAAGGTTGCACGTCGTGGCCTGCGCATCGGCGACCTGTTCCATCGTGAGCGTTTCGCCGCCAAGCTGGGCGAGTTGCTCGACTACCACAACTTTGTGCTGGTCAATTACTACAAAGAACCAGCCATCGACTTCCAGAAGACTCTCGATGAGTGCATGGAATACGCCGAGCTGCTCAAGCCGCTGATGCTCGACGTCACTGCCGCGCTGCATGAAATGCGTCGCGACGGCAAAGACATCATGTTCGAAGGCGCTCAAGGTTCGTTGCTGGACATCGACCACGGTACCTATCCGTACGTCACCAGCTCCAACACCACGGCTGGCGGTATCGCAACGGGTTCGGGTTTTGGTCCGATGTACCTGGATTACATCCTGGGCATCACCAAGGCTTACACCACACGTGTAGGCTCTGGGCCTTTCCCGACAGAGCTGTTTGACGATGTGGGCGCGTTCCTGGCCAAGCGTGGGCACGAATTTGGCGCAACCACTGGCCGTGCTCGTCGCTGCGGCTGGTTCGATGCCGTTATCCTGCGTCGCGCTATCGAAATCAACAGCATCTCCGGCATCTGCCTGACCAAGCTTGACGTGCTGGATGGCCTCGAAACCATCAACATCTGCGTCGGTTACGAGAACGAGCACGGTGCAGTGATCGAAGCACCGACCGACGCTGACAGCTATCTGGGCCTCAAGCCTGTGTACGAGCAAGTGCCTGGCTGGACTGAATCGACTTTGGGTGCCAAGACACTGGAAGAGCTGCCAGCTAACGCTCGCGCTTATATCAAGCGTCTTGAAGAGCTGGTGGGTGCACCAATCGATATTATCTCGACAGGCCCTGATCGCAACGAAACCATCGTGTTGCGTCATCCGTTTGGCTGATAAGTCTTTGAAGTCATAGAAAAAGCCGCGAAAGCGGCTTTTTTTTGCCCAAATGAAAGGCATTAAAGATTAATCCAGTCGCCGTGGGAGCGGCCTTGGTCGGGAAGACTGAATTTCCTGCCGTCAAATATCTGCTGGATGCAGCGGCCCATTCCCGGCTGAAGCCGGTCCCACAGCGCGTAGCGCCTCTAGAATCGGATAGTCCTTGGAACGGCACGGCGATTGCTGTAATAAGCGTCAGAAAAGGTGCCATCATTTTAATGGCGCCGATGGTGGAGGGATTCCCCGTGTCAGCTGTCCTCTCTCTCTTGCGCAGCCGCTTGCTGCGCCCCGTGTTTATTGCACTTGGCATCGCTCTTTTGGTGCAGGTGCTGGTTGCGGTCGCTCTTACCCGGAGCACTGTTACTGCGCTTGAAGCCGATCTTGCGAGTCGCCTGGGTGTAGATTCGCAACACTTGTCCTCCGAGCTGGAGCAGGCAAGTCGCGAAGTCACCTCCAGTCTCGACAATCTTGCCACCAGTACCAGTCAGCGCTTGAGCACAGGCCTTGCCGCCCGTTTGAAGGATGAGCAGGCGCAACTGCGTGCCACCCTGGAAAAAGACCTCAAGGATTCAGCCACCGATATGGCCGAACTGTTGGCTGCCGTGGCACCTCGCGCAATGTGGGATAACGACACGCCGACGCTGTCCGAATTCGCTCGTCGCGCTCAGCGCAATCCCAATGTGTTGTTCGTGATTTATGACGATGCGGCGGGTGAGCACCTGACCCGTTATCTGAATCGCGAAAACCCTCTGATTCAGGCGTTGCTTGCCAAAGGCGAGGGCGAGCGGGCAATGGATAAAGTGCTGAACGCTGCCAAAACCGACAGTTCGGTTTACTACGTCGAGGCGTCCATCAGCCCGAACGGCGTTGAAATCGGCAAAGTACGCATGGGTGTTTCCACTGCCACCGTTGAAGAAAACCTCGTCGCTCTCGACAAGCGTTTCGCGACGCTGATCACCAGCGGCGGGCAATTGGTTTCCGAAAGCCTGGGAGGCGCGTCCAAGGAAAGCTCGGCAGCCCTGCGTTCACGCCTTGATTCGGCGCAAAACGCGGCTTCTGCCATGGCTACCAACACAACGTCAGCGGTAAAGGAAGCGTCTGAAACGCTGCGCTGGCGGATAGGTATGGGCCTTGCCCTGGTGGGGTTGGGCGTCCTGTTGCTATTGGCAGTCGTGTTGGGGCGCAGGGTGGTTAACAAACTGCTACTGTTGATCGCGGCACTGGATGATCTGGCGGCGGGCGAGGGGGATCTGACCAAGCGGGTCAAAATCGACAGTAACGATGAGATCGGCGACATGGCGGCAGCGGTGAATCGTTTTGTCGCCAAGCTTCAGCCCATTGTTCGCGAAGCTGGAGATGTTGCTCAGCGCACGGGTGTTGAAATCAATGCGATGAGTCAGCGCAACGCGGGTGCAGGTGCTGCGGCCGCCATGCAGCGTGATGAAGTGGCTGCCAGTCTGCAAGCGCTTGAGCACATGGCCGACGAAGCTCAGTCCGAGAGCCACGCGATGCAGGCAGCGCTGAGGCAGGTGGTGGATATTCGTCAGGCGACTGATGAAAACACGCGCACGTCGAATCAGGTGGGCGGCTTGATTGAAGCGCTGGCGGAGCAGGTCGAAACCGGTTCAAAAGTTATTGAGCGACTGGCGCAGCAGAGCGAGCAGATCGAAGTGGTTCTGGAGGTTATTCACGGTATTGCCGAGCAGACTAATCTGTTGGCGCTGAACGCAGCCATTGAAGCTGCGCGGGCAGGGGAAACCGGGCGCGGTTTTGCGGTGGTCGCCGATGAGGTTCGTGCGTTGGCGAGCAAGACGCAAAGCTCCACGGGTGATATTCAGGCGCACATCGGTGCGCTGCAATCGGGTGCGAAAGAGGCTGTGGCGGCCATTGGTCTGGCGGGGCGGCAGGCTAATGAAGGCCTGGCGGTGCTGCGCAATAGCGTCAGGTTGCAGCAATCGGTGCAGGAATCCGTTGAGCAGGTGCACACGGCGATTGGTCTGGCGACCAAGGCTGCGGCGCATCAGGCAGAAGGCGCACACGCAGTGCGAGGGCGTGTGGAAGTGATCCACGCCCAGGCCCAGCGTGCCGCGCAAGTCGTTGAAGAGACTACGGCGAGCGGCAAAGTACTGGATGGTCTGGCTGCACAGTTGAAGGCAAGTCTGGGGCAGTTTAGGGCTTAACTGCAGGGATTGGCTGGGGAGATTCCATGTTCGCCTGGAATCCCGTAGGACTGGCTTTAGCCGGGAGCGGTATTTTTGCCGAAGAAAATTTAGCGACTGTCCCGGCCTCTTCCCGGCTGAAGCCGGTCCCACGTCAACAGTGATTCCTGTGGGAGATTCCATGTTCGCCTGGAATCCCGTAGGACTGGCTTTAGCCGGGAGCGGTATTTTTGCCGAAGAAAATTTAGCGACTGTCCCGGCCTCTTCCCGGCTGAAGCCGGTCCCACGTCAACAGTGATTCATTGGGAGATTCCATGTTCGCCTGGAATCCCGTAGGACTGGCTTTAGCCGGGAGCGGTATTTTTGCCAAAGAAAATTTAGCGACTATCCGGACGCCCTCCCGGCTGAAGCCGGTCCTGCGGGGCTGCGCAGGTTCTGTAGGCGGGGGTTTGAATAAAGCCCGTGACTTATTCCAAACCCCAGAAAGCACAAAACCGAGCGCAAGGCTCGGTTTTGTTTGAATTGGTGCCCAGAAGAAGACTCGAACTTCCACGACCTTGCGGTCACCAGCACCTGAAGCTGGCGTGTCTACCAATTTCACCATCTGGGCAGCATCAGCAGCGTTGCACGCCGTTGATGGAGCGCACTATACGGAGCAGGTTTTGATCTGTAAACCCCTGTTTTGGTTTTAATAAATGCTTTTTCTGCTCGGGCATCCAAAAGCAGCAAACAGAGGCATCAAGCAAAAAGCGCTAAACCAAAACCCTGAAATGCAAAAACCCGCTTTCGCGGGTTTTTGGGAGAGTCATCAGATTTTACAATCTGCTGCTCTGAATTGGTGCCCAGAAGAAGACTCGAACTTCCACGACCTTGCGGTCACCAGCACCTGAAGCTGGCGTGTCTACCAATTTCACCATCTGGGCAATATCGACAAGCGTCTACCTCTCGATGGCGCGCACTATACGGAGCGCCTTTTGCACTGTAAACCCCCAGTGGTTAAAATATTTGAAAAAAATCGCAGGCGGTGTATTTAAAGGCTTTTTTGCATCCGGTCACGGGTTTTTCAGGCGTTGTTCGAGTGTGAAATTTCCCGTTTCAAGAGGTGTATGCCAAACTAGCCCCCATATAGACAAGGTGAAAACTATCTAATGGCCGATTGGCAGTCCCTCGATCCCGAGGCCGCTCGTGAAGCGGAAAAATACGAAAACCCTATCCCCAGCCGTGAGTTGATCCTGGCTCACCTCTCCGATCGCGGTTCGCCAGCGAGTCGTGAGCAGTTGGTGGAAGAATTTGGCCTGACAACTGAAGATCAGTTCGAAGCCCTGCGCCGCCGTTTGCGAGCCATGGAGCGCGACGCTCAGTTGATCTATACCCGTCGTGGCACCTATGCCCCGGTGGACAAGCTGGACCTGATCCTGGGGCGCATCTCCGGGCATCGTGATGGTTTCGGCTTCCTGGTTCCTGACGATGGCAGCGATGACCTGTTCATGAGTCCGGCCCAGATGCGTCTGGTGTTCGATGGTGACCGTGCTCTGGCACGCGTTTCCGGCCTGGACCGTCGCGGTCGCCGCGAAGGCGTGATCGTTGAAGTGATTTCCCGTGCCCACGAATCCGTGGTCGGCCGATACTTCGAAGAGAGCGGCATTGGTTTTGTCGTTCCTGACAATCCAAAAATCCAGCAGGAAGTGCTGGTCACTCCGGGTCGCAACAACAACGCGAAGATCGGTCAGTTCGTCGAGGTGAAAATCACCCACTGGCCGACGCCGCGCTTCCAGCCTCAAGGCGATATCGTTGAAGTCGTGGGCAACTACATGGCGCCCGGCATGGAAATCGATGTCGCACTGCGCACCTACGATATTCCTCACGTCTGGCCAGAGGCCGTGCTCAAAGAAGCCGCCAAGCTCAAGCCGGAAGTTGAAGAAAAAGACAAAGAAAATCGCGTCGACCTTCGCCATCTGCCGTTCGTCACTATCGACGGCGAAGATGCTCGCGACTTCGATGACGCGGTTTATTGCGAAGCCAAGCCCGGCAAACTGCGTCTGTTCTCGGGCGGCTGGAAGCTTTACGTCGCCATCGCTGACGTGTCGAGCTACGTGAAGATCGGTTCTGCTCTGGACGCTGAGTCGCAGGTGCGTGGCACCTCGGTTTACTTCCCCGAGCGGGTCGTGCCAATGCTGCCTGAGCAGCTTTCCAATGGCTTGTGCTCGTTGAATCCGCACGTTGATCGCCTGGCCATGGTTTGCGAGATGACCATCTCCAAGTCCGGCGAGATGACTGACTACGTGTTCTACGAAGCAGTGATCCACTCTCATGCGCGTCTGACCTACAACAAGGTCAGCACCATGCTCGAACAGCCGAAGACCAGCGACGCCCGCCAGCTGCGTGGCGAATACCCGGATGTGTTGCCGCACCTCAAGCAGCTTTATGCGCTGTACAAGGTGTTGCTCGGGGCTCGTCATGTGCGTGGCGCTATCGATTTTGAAACGCAGGAAACCCGCATCATCTTCGGTACCGAGCGCAAAATCGCTGAAATCCGGCCGACCACTCGTAACGATGCTCACAAGCTGATTGAAGAGTGCATGCTGGCTGCCAACGTGGCCACGGCTGAATTCCTCAAGAAGCATGAGATTCCTGCGCTTTACCGCGTGCACGATGGTCCGCCACCTGAGCGCCTGGAAAAACTCCGCGCGTTCCTGGGGGAGTTGGGTCTGACTCTGCACAAGGGTAAAGACGGTCCGACGCCGAAGGATTATCAGGCGTTGCTGGAAACCGTACGTGATCGTCCGGACTATCACCTGATTCAGACTGTCATGCTGCGTTCGTTGAGTCAGGCGGTATACAGCTCTGACAATAACGGTCACTTCGGTCTGAATTACGAGGCGTATACCCACTTCACCTCGCCGATTCGCCGCTATCCGGACTTGCTGACTCACCGCGCAATCCGCAGCGTGATTCGCTCGAAGCAGGACACGCCGCACGTGCGCCGAGCAGGCGCTGCCGTAATCCCGAAAGCTCGTATCTATCCGTACGACGATGCCATTCTCGAGCAGTTGGGTGAACAGTGTTCGATGAACGAGCGCCGCGCCGATGAGGCTACGCGTGACGTGGTTAATTGGCTCAAGTGCGAGTTCATGAAAGACCGCGTAGGCGAGTCTTTCCCGGGCGTGATCACAGCTGTGACTGGTTTTGGTCTGTTTGTTGAACTGACTGATATTTATGTCGAAGGTCTGGTGCACGTCACCGCTTTGCCGGGCGATTATTACCATTTCGATCCGCTGCATCACCGCCTGGCGGGCGAGCGCACCGGTCGTAGCTTCCGCCTGGGTGACACCGTTGAAGTGCGCGTCATGCGCGTTGATCTGGATGAGCGCAAGATCGATTTCGAGATGGCCGAGAAAACCATCAGCGCCCCGATTGGCCGCAAGCGTCGCGGTGCCGAGCCGCAGCCTGCTGAAAAAGCCGCTGTGCCAGAGCGTGCGCCGAGCAAGCGTCCGGCCAAAGCTAAAGCCAAGGCCAGTGCAGAACCCGAGGCCTACCGGCCTAGTGATGCAGCCGCGAAAAACGCTGAAGTACGCAAAAGTCGCGAATTGAAACAGGCTCTGCTGGCTGAAGCGAAGGGTGGTAGCAAGGCATCGTCGGGAAAGTCCGGTAAAGCCGGTTCTGCGCCGTCGTCGGACAGACCTGCTAAACCCAGTAAACACCGTAAAGGCCCGCCGAAAGCGGGTTCGGCTCCAGCTGCGAAAAGCGGCGGGGCGCGTAAGCCCAAGGCGAAGTCATGAGTCAGTTGGAAAAAATCTACGGCGTGCACGCTGTAGAAGCGCTGTTGCGTCACCACCCTAAGCGGGTCAAGCAAATCTGGCTGGCCGAGGGGCGTAACGATCCTCGCGTTCAAGTGCTGGTTGGGTTGGCCGGTGAAAATCGCGTTTCGATCGGCCAGGCCGAGCGGCGCGAAATGGATGCCTGGGTTGATGGTGTGCATCAAGGTGTTGTCGCGGAAGTCAGTCCGAGCCAGGTCTGGGGCGAGGCAATGCTCGATGAGCTGCTGGATCGTACTGAAGGCGCGCCGTTGATTCTGGTGCTTGACGGTGTAACCGATCCGCACAACCTCGGCGCGTGCCTGCGCACTGCCGATGCTGCCGGAGCGCTGGCGGTTGTTGTCCCCAAAGACAAGTCCGCAACCCTGACGCCTGCAGTGCGAAAGGTGGCTTGTGGTGCGGCTGAAGTAATTCCGCTGGTAGCCGTGACCAACCTCGCGCGCACCCTGGAGAAGCTCCAGCAGCGTGGCCTTTGGGTTGTCGGTACGGCCGGTGAGGCCGAGCAGGAGTTGTATCAGCAGGACCTGACTGGCCCGACCATCCTGATCATGGGTGCCGAAGGCAAAGGCATGCGTCGCCTGACCCGTGAGCATTGCGATTACCTGGTGCGTCTGCCGATGGCAGGCAGCGTCAGCAGCCTGAACGTCTCGGTTGCGACAGGTGTTTGCCTGTTCGAAGCGTTGCGTCAGCGCAATGTGAAAGCGGCTGGAACCAAGAAAGCCTGAGGCAAAATGATTTATTCGTAGGACCGGCTTTAGCCGGGAGAAGGGCAGGACAGCCAATGCATATTCCTCGTCAGGAATAGCGCCCTCCCGGCTAAAGCCGGTCCTACGAATCTTCGCTGCTCAAATATTCACCAATTGCCTTGCGCCTCTGCATCCCCTTCTCTACAATTGCGCCCCTTGCTGTCACGGCAGGCGCTCATGTGCCTGTCCCTGAGCAAGACTAACAGTGTCATTCACTCCTTGTCTGACCGCTTATTGGCGGCAGGCTACAACCCGTAAGGAGCATTCATGCGTCATTACGAAATCATCTTTTTGGTCCACCCGGATCAAAGCGAGCAAGTCGGCGGCATGGTAGAGCGTTACACCAAGCTGATCGAAGAAGACGGCGGCAAAATCCACCGTCTGGAAGATTGGGGCCGTCGTCAACTGGCTTACGCAATCAACAATGTTCACAAGGCTCACTACGTGATGCTGAACGTTGAGTGCACTGGCAAGGCTCTGGCCGAGCTGGAAGACAACTTCCGCTACAACGATGCAGTGATCCGTAACCTGGTCATCCGTCGTGACGAAGCCGTAACTGGCCAGTCCGAGATGCTCAAGGCTGAAGAAAACCGCAGTGAGCGCCGTGAGCGTCGCGACCGTCCTGAGCACTCCGACAGCGCCGATGGCGTTGATGGTGATGACAGCGACAACAGCGATAACGCTGACGAGTAATCCACGGACCTTTTAAGGAGCCAATCACATGGCACGTTTCTTCCGTCGTCGTAAATTCTGCCGCTTCACCGCTGAAGACGTGAAAGAGATCGATTACAAAGATCTCAACACTCTGAAAGCATACGTATCCGAGACCGGCAAAATCGTTCCAAGCCGTATCACTGGTACCAAAGCACGTTATCAGCGTCAGCTGGCCACCGCTATCAAGCGTGCCCGCTTCCTGGCCCTGCTGGCCTACACCGACAGCCACGGCCGCTGAGACCGGGCAGTCGACAAAGTAGTAAGGGATCTAATGCATGCGCGCCTTGGCTGAATTCATCATGCGGGGACGTTTGCAGGCCATGCTGGTTGTGGCCGGATTTGCGGCATTGCCGCTGTTGTACTGTGTGAGTGCCGCCGCAGCTAGTCTTGTGCTACTGCGGCGCGGTTCGGACGCCATTGGCGTCATTGGTGTGGGAGTGCTTTCAGCGTTGGTTTGCTGGTACTTCCAGAAAGATCCCAGTGCACTGTTAGTGTTGCTTGGGGCTTGTGGTCTGTCGCTGGTTTTACGCGCAGGCCACACCTGGAATCGCGCGCTGCTGGTCAGCGTGGTAGTCGGGTTGTTGTGTGCAGTGAGCCTTGGAACGGTGTTCAGTCCCATGGTTGACAGCTTGAGTCAGGAGTTCGAGAAACTCATGCCTCAAGCTTTCGGTGAGGTCTACGAGAAACTCTCGGCTGACCAGCGAGTTACCTTCGCTTCACTGATTCCACCCCTGATCATCGGTTCGATAGCGGTTACGCTTCAGATTTTCAGTGTGTTGTGCCTGATTCTTGGGCGCTATTGGCAGGCGATGTTGTACAACCCCGGTGGTTTTGGTCGCGAATTTCGTCAGATCAGAATCCCGAAAGAACTGGCTTTATCGTTGCTCGCAGCGATGTTTGTAGGGCCGATGCTCAGCGTACAGATGTTGATTCTGTTGCCGTTGTTGAGCATACCGTTGGCCTTCGCCGGGCTGGCCCTGATTCACGGGCTGGTGGCGCAGAAAAAACTGGCCAGTTTCTGGCTGGTGGGGATGTACGTCACGCTGGTGCCATTCATGCACCTGATAGGTCCGTTGCTCGTGGTTATTGCCATTGTCGACAGCCTGATTGATTTTCGCGGTCGTCTGGGATCGAAAGACTCCGATAGCGCGAACGGTGAAGGTTAAAAGTTAAGAGGATTTTCACATGCAACTGATCCTTCTGGAAAAAGTCGCGAACCTGGGCAACCTGGGCGACAAAGTAAATGTTAAGGCCGGTTACGGTCGTAACTACCTGCTGCCTTACGGCAAAGCTACCGCTGCGACCGCTGCTAACATTGCTGCGTTCGAAGAGCGTCGTGCCGAGCTGGAAAAACTGGCTGCAGACAAAAAAGCTTCTGCCGAAACTCGCGCTGCCCAACTGGCTGAGCTGGAAGTGACTATCACTGCCACCGCTGGTGACGAAGGCAAGCTGTTCGGTTCGATCGGCACCCACGACATCGCTGATGCACTGACCGCCTCTGGCGTTGAAGTTGCAAAAAGCGAAGTTCGTCTGCCGAACGGCACCATCCGTAACGTTGGCGAATTCGACGTCGCCGTGCATCTGCACAGCGACGTAGAAGCAACCGTTCGCGTTGTTGTGGTGGCTGCTTAAGCAGTACGTAATCGTCTGGCGACTTGCTCGCTAGAGGATTAACATCGGGCACGATCCTGTTTACAGGTCGTGCCCTTTGTCTTTCTGTACAGTTGGTTTTTTCACAACCCCTGATTCTGAGTGGTCATGAACGATATCTCCGCCCCTGAGCAATATGATCTGCAAACCGCCGCGCTGAAGGTGCCGCCGCATTCCATCGAGGCCGAACAGGCAGTACTCGGTGGTCTGATGCTGGACAACAACGCTTGGGAGCGTGTGCTCGATCAGGTGTCGGATGGCGATTTCTATCGACATGACCACCGTTTGATTTTTCGCGCCATCGCCCGTCTGGCTGACCAGAACCAGCCCATCGACGTGGTTACACTGGCCGAGCAGCTGGAAAAAGAAGGCCAGACCTCGCAGGTTGGCGGCCTGGGCTATCTCAGCGAATTGGCGAAAAACATCCCGTCCGTTGCCAACATCAAGGCTTATGCGCAAATCGTCCGTGAGCGGGCGACGTTGCGGCAATTGATCGGCATCAGCACCGAAATCGCCGACAGCGCGTTCAACCCGGAAGGGCGCAACGCTGCTGAAATCCTCGACGAAGCCGAGCGGCAGATTTTCCAGATTGCCGAGGCGCGTCCGAAGACCGGCGGTCCAGTGAGCGTTACAGACCTGTTGACCAAGGCCATCGACCGTATCGATACCCTGTTCAATACCGACAACGCGATCACCGGCCTGTCCACCGGTTACACCGACCTGGATGAGAAGACCAGCGGCCTGCAACCGGCCGACTTGATCATCGTCGCCGGTCGTCCTTCCATGGGTAAAACCACGTTTGCCATGAACCTGGTGGAAAACGCCGTGTTGCGCAGCGACAAGGCGGTGCTGGTTTACTCCCTGGAGATGCCAGGTGAATCGCTGATCATGCGTATGTTGTCGTCGTTGGGACGTATCGACCAGACCAAGGTCCGTGCCGGTCGCCTGGAAGACGATGATTGGCCGCGCCTGACTTCTGCGGTCAATCTGCTCAACGAGCGCAAGCTGTTCATCGACGATACGGCCGGTATCAGTCCGTCGGAAATGCGCGCCCGGACACGACGTCTGGTGCGTGAGCACGGCGACATCGCCCTGATCATGATCGACTACCTGCAGCTGATGCAGATCCCCGGTTCCGGTGGTGATAACCGGACCAACGAGATTTCCGAGATTTCCCGCTCGTTGAAAGCCCTCGCCAAGGAATTCAACTGCCCGGTCGTTGCCCTGTCGCAGCTCAACCGCTCCCTGGAGCAGCGTCCGAACAAGCGCCCGATCAACTCCGACTTGCGGGAATCCGGAGCGATCGAGCAGGACGCCGACGTTATCATGTTCGTTTACCGGGACGAGGTGTATCACCCGGAGACCGAGCACAAAGGTATCGCCGAGATCATCATCGGCAAGCAGCGTAACGGTCCAATCGGGACAACGCGGCTCGCGTTCATCGGCAAATACACCCGCTTTGAAAACCTCGCGCCGGGCAGTTACAACTTCGAAGACGAG